>JBCCVT010000062.1:0-12531 GCA_039195015.1 Pseudomonadota bacterium | reverse complement strand
GCTCTACGGGATGGCATTTTACGAGGTATCGCGCGTTGAGGCCGAGGCGTTGCACCCGCTGGTCAATTTCGACGGCATACGCTGTATCATGTTTGAACCCGATGGCGGCAATGTGGACCCGTCGGGTGTCACCAATGCCTATGCCACCGGCGCGCGCCTGCGGGGAGCCGATATCCAGCGGTTCACCCCGGTGACCGGAACCGATCCGCAACCGGATGGCACCTGGATCGTACGCACCCCCAAAGGCGACATTCGAACCGAATGGGTGATCAACGCGGCGGGGCTTTGGGGCCGCGAGGTTGCCGCGCTCGCGGGTCTGGAGCTGCCGTTGCAGCCGACTGAGCATCAATACTTTGTCACCGAAACCATCGCTGCGATTGACGCGCTGGACCGACGGCTGCCCTCGGTCGCCGATCGCGACGGCGAGTACTACCTGCGGCAAGAGGGCAAGGGCCTGCTTGTTGGCGCATATGAGCGCGACTATCGGCTTTGGGCCGAGAACGGCACGCCACTTGATTTTGCGCATGACCTCTTCCCCGATGACCTGGAACGCATCGAGGAGAACATGTTGCGCGCGATCGACCGTGTGCCTGCTGTCGGCGAGGCGGGGATCAAGCGTGTGATCAACGGCCCGATGATCTGGTCTCCGGATGCCAATGTGCTCTTTGGTCCGGTGCCTGAACTGCGCAACTATTTTTGTTGCAACGGCATCATCCCGGGCTTCTCGCAATCCGGCGGCATGGGGCTGGCCGCGGCGCAGTGGATCATCGAAGGCGAGACGCATTGCGATCTCTTCCCCTGGGACATGGCGCGCTTTGGCAGCTGGGCGGGGGCGGAGTTCACCAAAGCCCGGGTTGGCGACCAGTACGCGCATCGGTTCTCGATCCATTTCCCGAACGAGGAACGTGCCGCCGGTCGCCCCGTGCGCACGCGGCCTGTCCATGACATGCAGGCACAGATGGGTGCGGTTTTTGGGCTGAACTACGGGTGGGAGCACCCGCTCTGGTTCGCCGACGCGCCAGGTGTGCGCGACACGAACGGCTTCACGCGTCAGAACTGGTGGGAGCCGGTCGGCCGCGAATGCCGGATGTTGCGGGATCGGGCCGGGATTATCGATATCTCGAATTTCGCCAAATATGCGTGCGAAGGACCCGGTGCCGAAGACTGGCTGAACGCGGTCTTCGCGAACCGCATGCCACGCGAGGAGGGGCGGTCCTGCCTGACGCCTCTGATCGGCAAGCGTGGCGGGATCGCGGGCGACTTCACCGTCACACGAACCGGCGCGCACAGTTTCTGGATCATTGGATCCGGCATGGCTGAACGCTACCACCGGCGTTTCTTTTCGCAGGTGCCTTTGCCTGACGGAACCCGTTTCGAAAGCCGTACAGATGCCATCTGCGGGTTTAACGTCGCCGGTCCGCGCAGCCGTGAGATGTTGCAGCGCCTCACCAACGCCTCCCTCGATACCGCGGATTTCCCCTTCATGCGGTCTGCCTCAATCCAGATCGCGGGTGTCGATTGCCTGGCCCTCCGGGTCTCCTTTACAGGTGATCTCGGATGGGAGCTGCATTGCCGCAGCGAAGACCAGCTGCAACTTTATTCCGCTCTCGTCGAAGCGGGCCGCGATGTCGGAGCCGGACCGGTCGGTAGCCGCGCGCTGATGTCACTGCGGCTCGAAAAAGGTTATGGCTCCTGGAGCCGTGAATACAGCCCCGAATACTGGCCGCAAGAGGTCGGCCTCGACCGTCTTTGCAAGATGGAAAAACCATTTCTCAATCGCGATGCGGTCGCCAAGACCCTCGCTAAATCCGCGCGCGAAAGGCTTGTGATGTTGGCGCTTTCCGCTGCTGAAACCGACGCCTCGAACGCCGATGCGACTGGCGGTGAGCCGATCTTCGTCAATGGCACAGGCGTCGGTCGCGTTACATCCGGCGGCTACGGCTACAGTGTCGACCAATCGCTGGCCTTGGGCTTCGTCAACGGCGCAGCTCCGGGCGATGCGGTTGATGTCATGGTACTTGGCCGTCCACATCGCGCCAGGATCCTGTCCGAGCCGCCCTTTGATCCCGACGGCCTCCGCCTGCGGGCGTGAGCCGCTCTTCTTTCTGGTCGGAAATACGCCGGGGGTGAATTGGCCCAAAAGGCCAAGAGGGGGCAGCGCCCCCTTCTTTTGTCGGACGCGACAGCGTTCGATCCCTCTATGAAAGCGGCCGGATCCGCAGGCTCGTCACACGGTTCCCGTCCCGCTCCGTGACTTCAAACCGAAAGCCGTGAAAGGAAAACACCTGCCCGACCGTGGGGATCATCTGCGCTTCGTGGATGACAAGGCCCGCCACCGTGTTGGCCTCTTCATCCGGCAGCGACCAGTCGTTCGCGCGGTTGAGGTCCCGGATCGTCATCGCCCCTTCGACAAGATATGTCCCGTCCTCTGACCGCGTCACCTGGCGTTCTTCGTCGGGGTCGAATTCATCGGTGATCTCCCCGACGATCTCTTCAAGGATATCCTCCAAAGTGATGAGCCCTTCGAGAGAACCGTACTCATCGACCACCAAGGCGAAATGGGTGCGCAGGCGCAGGAATTCGCGCATCTGATCGTCGAGCGTGGTTGTGTCAGGCACAAAGTAGGGTGGCGTTGCGACGTCGGTGATCTTGAAGTCCCTCAGCGCCTTGGCGTCGCCATCGGGCCCGCCGATCTGCGCATACATTGCGCGCAACAGGTCCTTGGCGTGGACCACGCCGATGATGTTCTCCTGCTCATCGCGAAAGAGGGGCAGGCGGGTATGCGGGCTGTTCAGACATTGATCGAGAATGACCTCCGGATCGCTTGCCGCATCGATCATTTCGATGTCCGATCGGTGCAGCATGATCTCTTCGACAAAACGCTCGCTCAGATCGAGTGCCCCGAGGATCCGGTCGCGGTCTTCTTTCTCCACAACGCCTTCCGAGTGCCCGAGTTGCAACGCGCCAGCGATCTCTTCGCGCACCGCAAGCACCTGGCTGTCGGGGTCGATCTGAACGCCGAACATGCTGAGGACGCCACGTACCAGCAGCCGCACCGCACTCACGATTGGCGCGAATACGGTGACCACCACGCCGATTGGTCCGGCCACCGTCGCGGCCGCCTTTTCGGCATTTGTGATCGCATAGGTCTTGGGCAGAACCTCTGCGAAGATCAGCACCAGCAAGGTCATGATCAGCGTCGCCAGCGCCACGCCGCTTTCGCCGAACGCGCGGGTGAACATGGCGGTTGCCAGCGACGCGGCGAGGATGTTGACAAGGTTGTTGCCCAAGAGAACCGATCCGATCAGCCTTTCGGTGTCCTCGGTGATCCGCAATGCGCGTCCGGCGCCGCGCGACCCTTTGTCGGCCTGCGTGCGCAGCTTGCCGCGCGATGCCGCCGTCAGCGCGGTCTCGGAGCCCGAAAAGAAGCCCGACAGAACCAAAAGCAGCAGGATCGCCCCGGCCGTCAGCCAGAACGTCCCGTCCAGCATCGTCGTCGTTGTGTCCATTTTTGTCGAAAACCCTGTGATCTGCACCGGTTATGGGGTCGCCGGGGCGCGCGATCAAGGGTGCGTGTCAGTCGGTCCCACTGGATTTTGCCAGCGGGTGATGATCCAGCACCAACTCGCTCAGCCGTGCATCAAGCACATGGGTGTAGATTTCGGTCGTCGCAACGTCAGCATGGCCAAGCATCGTCTGGATCGCGCGCAGGTCGGCTCCATTGGCCAGCAAATGCGTCGCGAATGCGTGGCGCAGCGTATGCGGTGTGACGCTGCCAATCGGGATTCCCGCGACGGCCGCCAGTTCCTTGATCAATAGGAAAAACCGTTGCCGCGTCAGGTGCCCTGCCTTGCCGCGTGAGGGAAAAAGGTAGCGTGACGGTGCCTGCCCATTGCGCGCCTCGCGGGCCTCTTCGGCTGCGTCACGCAGGGTGATCCACTCGGCCAGCGCATCGCGCGCCGAGGGCGACAGGGGTACCATCCGCTCCTTGCCACCTTTGCCCAGCACCAAAAGCATACGTGGGTCACCGCGCGCGGCCGAGACGGGCAGGGCCACAAGTTCGCTTACCCGCATACCAGTGGCGTAGAGAAGCTCCATCAGACAGGTGTTGCGCACACGGTCTTCGGGGTTCCGACCGGTGCTGCGCGCAGCGGCCAGAAGCCCATCGACCTGCGCGACGTCCAGTGTCTTGGGCAGCCGGCGCTCACGGCCGGGACCACGGATCTGGATGGCGGGGTTGTCGCTGCGCCACCCTTCCTCATAGGCAAAGCGATAAAGCTGTTTTATGGACGATAAACGCCGGGCCCGTGTAGCGCGTGACAACCCGGCCGTGTCACAGGCGATCAGGTAGTCTTCCATGTGATCCTGGGTGGCGTCGCCGAACCGCTTGCCCTTGCCGGCCAGAAACTCGGCCACATCGCGAAGATCTCGCCCATAGGCCAATTGCGTGTTTGTGGCCGCCCCGAGCTCTGCCGCCTGCGCTTGCAGGAACGTGCTGATCCAGGTCATGTCATCCCCAGGACCGGGCATATGTCAGGTTCGCCGCAGCAGGCGTAGCTGGAGGGCTGCGCGGCGTGCCGTGTCGTCAAGTCCGATGGCACGGAATGTGGCCAGCGCTTGGGTCAGGTCCGCCAGATTGCCGCGCCCGCCCTGGTCGAAAAGGATGATCGCCCGCAAGATCACTTCGCCTAGCTGATCGTCGTCAAGGAGCTGTTGCAGATCCTCGGGCACCGCCGCATAGCTTGCAAATCCATCCGCGATTGCGCGAGCTTGCGCATCCGGTGCCGTGGCCGGGTCTGGCTGGCTGGTTGCAAGCGCCAAGAGAAAGCGCGTGTCATCATCCTGCATCGGGCCAATTGCGGTGGTGTCGTTGTAGCCGGAGGACAGAAGTCCAATCCGGAACACTTGATCCTGTGCGGCCGTGTCCTCCAGAGCGATCTCCGCAAGCCGGTCGGCAAAAAGTTCGGCAAAGGCCACCTCGGTTCCCGCGGCCTCCATCGCGTTCCAGACCGCAGGAAGGCCCTGGGCGACGGCGGTTGGATCGCCGCGATCGAGCGCGGTTTCAAACTTTTGCAATGCGCTCACGCGATCCCACACCCCACCTGATGCGGCGGGGCGGCGTTCGGTGTAAAGGCCCAGCAGGCGATTGCCGCTGAGCGCGCCGCTGCGAACCAGGCGTTCGGCCGCTTCGATCTGCGCTTTCCACCCAGCGACATCGCGCAGGTCGGCATTTGCAAAGGCGCGCGGCAAGGGGGCTGTGGGCAGACGTTCTCCGATCGCCTCGAACAGGCGGAATGTCAACGGATCGGGTGCATCCGGCTCGGGCAGAAGCGGGGCGTCTTCGAAAAACTCGGGATGCAGGAACCGGTCGACCAGATCCGCTTGGTCGCCGTCCAGCGCGCCAACAGCAGTTGCGCCCACACGCAGCAACTCGGCCTGTGGCCAATCGCCCGCGCGTGCCGCGCAGAATATGCGCGCCGCGTAATCGTCGGACAACGCAGGCGAGCGGTTGAGCACGGCGCAGGCAGGATCCTCTTCGCCTGTGAGCAGGCTGGCATCGAACCAGCGTTGGAAGAGGTCGGCATCGTTGCGCGCGCCGGCCAGTTCGGCCATGGCAAGGGCCGGATCCACGGCACCGAGACGGCTCAGCCGGTCGATCCGCGCGCGCAGAAGGCCGGCGGCCGCGCCGGGATCCTGTGGCGGCAGCGTCTCACTCAAAAGAACTGTATAGAGCAGCGACTGCATCGCCGGACTGTTCTGGACCGGAACACGGTCGATCAGTCCGATCAATACGTCCGGATCCGAGCGCTGGAAGATCGCCGCGGGCAATCCGGTGCGGGCGGCCGGCACAAGGCCGATTGGGGCAACGGCGGTGTCAAGTGGTGCGACCGAGATCACCGGGTAAAGCGCGCTTTCGCTGACGGGCGGCTCAAGCAGCACGGTTTGCACATCACCATCCTCGGGCGCCTGGCTGAGCCAATCGATTACGGATAGCGGTTCTTCCGCCGTTGAGTGCGAAACTGTCAGGAAAGTCAGTGCTATGGCCCAGGTGAGGGCCGAGGCGTCAAGGCTAATTCGCATCCAGTGTCACCGGTTGTCGCACATCTTTTCTGGGGGCCGAGAAGTCAGCGCCAAAATACGGACCCGCATAAGAATACACAACCAACGCACACAGCCCTACCACCACCAAAAATGCCAAGAATTTTATCAAGCGCCCCATAACTGCTCTCACTGCCTCGTTGTCGTCTTTTGGTCAAATTATACCTAGCCTTTTTTGCAAGATCACGTCATTCACGGATGAATGAACGAATTTGAGCAAACCGTGGCCGAAGGAGACACACCTTTAGGCGCGCCGATCCTCAGGAAAACCGTGGTGATGGTCGGCATGATGGGCGCGGGCAAAACGGCCGTCGGACGGGCGCTGGCGGCGCGGTTGCAGGTGCCGTTTCTGGACAGCGATGCCGAAATCGAGCTCGCCGCGAACATGACAATCCCCGAGATCTTTGCCCGCGATGGCGAAGCATTCTTTCGACGCAAGGAAACGCAGGTTATCTCGCGGCTTCTGGATGAAGAACGGGGCGTGCTCTCAACCGGTGGAGGGGCGTTCATGAACCCCGACAACCGCGCCATGATCACTGAACGTGGCGTGTCGGTCTGGCTGCGGGCGAAACTTGATGTGTTGTGGCACCGGGTCCGCCACAAGGATACACGCCCGCTCCTGCGCACCAAGAACCCGCGTGCAACTCTGGCCGCCATCTACGCCGAACGGGTGCCGGTTTATGCATTGGCCGATCTGTCGGTCGAGACCACAAGCGATGTGACGATCGACCGGATGGTTGATCAGGTGATTGCGGCGCTCGCAACGCGGCCGGACGTTCTGGAGACATGATAATAACCCGAACCGTTCACGTCGACCTCGGCGCGCGTGCCTATGACGTGCATGTCGGCCCCGATCTGGTGGCGCAGGCCGGAGCGCTGGTGGACCCTTTGCTTGCGCGGCCCCAAGTCGCGGTGCTGACGGACGAAACCGTCGCCGCGCAACACCTTGATGCGTTGAAACAGGGGTTTGCAGCCAATGGCATCGCGATGGAGGCCCTTGTCTTGCCCGCAGGTGAGGCAACCAAAAGCTGGTCGCATCTGACCCGAGCCGTGGAATGGTTGCTGGACCAACGGATCGAACGGCGCGACGTCGTGATTGCGCTTGGAGGTGGTGTGATCGGAGACCTGGCGGGCTTCGCCGCCGCCATCCTGCGCCGGGGCGTCCGGTTCGTACAGGTTCCAACATCGCTTCTTGCGCAGGTCGACAGCTCGGTCGGTGGCAAGACGGGGATTAATACGCGCCATGGCAAGAACCTTGTCGGCGCATTTCACCAGCCGTCGCTGGTGCTCGCGGACACCGCCGTCCTGTCTACCCTGACGCCGCGCGATTTTCTGGCGGGCTATGGCGAGGTTGTGAAATATGGACTTTTGGGTGACGCCGACTTCTTTGGCTGGCTGGAAAGGAACGGCCCGGCGCTCGCAGAAGGCGACATCGAGGTGCGTGTTCAGGCGGTGACACGGTCGGTGCAGATGAAGGCCGACATCGTCATGCGGGACGAGACCGAACAAGGCGACCGCGCGCTTCTGAACCTTGGTCACACCTTCTGCCATGCGCTTGAGGCCGCGACCGGTTACTCCGACCGTCTGCTGCACGGAGAAGGTGTCGCGATTGGCGGCGCGCTGGCGTTTGAGCTGTCTTCGCGATTGGGTCTTTGCGCCCAGGAGGATCCGAGCCGCGTACGCGCCCATCTGCGGTCGATGGGTATGAAAACCGACCTCTCCGACATCCCGGGAGACCTGCCGGACGCGGATGCTCTGCTGGACCTCATGGGACAGGACAAGAAGGTCGTCGACGGCCAACTGCGCTTTGTCCTTGCGCGCGGCATCGGCGCCGCGTTCGTCACCTCGGATGTCCCGCGTGACATTGTGCACAGATTGCTGTCGGATGCGCTCGCCGACGGCCACTGACCGGTTTTGGGCGATCAGTCACCGGTGCGGTACATCTCGAGTTCCCCGCTTAGACTGCTCGCTCTCGCTGGCGCAGTGCCACGTTAGTGTGCCCGGAACTTGCGAACCTGCCCTCGGCGTTTTCAAACTGGGCAGGGGTCGACATTGAACACAATGTCTCGTTCAAAGAACGAGGTACAGTGTCTGGTATCCAATTGACCAGCTGGCCACACGCGGTCTGATCAAAAAGGGATTTCGTCATCCATATCGCGCGATGCAGGTGCCGGACCACCGCCGCCGAACCGATCGTCTTGCGGGCCGCTGTCGTAACCGCCACCTTGGCCACCGCCATAGCCCGCGCCTGCACCGCCGCCATCGCCACGGCCGTCCAGCATGGTCAGGGTGGACGTGTAGGGGCGCAGAACAACCTCGGTCGAATAGCGGTCCTGACCCGACTGGTCTTGCCACTTCCGGGTTTCGAGTTGCCCTTCAAGGTATACCTTTGATCCTTTGCGCAGGTACTGCTCGGCCACGCGGGCAAGCGGTTCTGAGAAGATTGCAACTGAATGCCATTCGGTGCGCTCCTTCCGCTCACCGGTGTTGCGGTCCTTCCAGGTCTCGGATGTGGCGATCCGCAGATTGCAGACCTTGCCTCCGTTCTGGAATGTCCGAACCTCTGGGTCACGGCCGAGATTCCCGATGAGGATGACTTTGTTTACCGAACCGGCCATGCGCAAATGTCCTTTGTTGTGGCTGCGTGCTGCCCGAATCCCTCACGATCCGGTTGCGAGACACTAACGTTCCCCGCGCCAGGTTGAAACATGCATAAGCCACACTTGCCAAAAGACCGTGGGGCAGGCTGCGCTGTGTTCTGGCAATTCAGGATCGGTTATGTAATATGCCCGCAATTCGGGCTGCGGCAGGTCGGACTGTGATGTTGAAACTGGTACTGAGTTGCGCCACGGCGCTGGCGCTGGTTGGTGCGGGTACGGCATCCGCCGACATCTTCTCTTCAAAGAACCGCGCCGCAATCTTCAATTCGCAAAAACGACTGCTCGATACGCGGGCGACCAGCCAATACCAGCATTCCGCGCGGCTCAAGCCACCGACCATCCACAGTGAGGCCCGATGGAGCTCGCCAAGCTACTCGGGCAAGTATCGTGGCAAGTATCTCGAGATGGCGCGGGCTGCGGCGCGGACCCATGGGGTGCCTGAGGAACTTTTCGCCCGACTGGTCCAGCAGGAATCGGGTTGGAACCCGCGAGCGAAGTCACATAAAGGCGCGATCGGTCTGGCGCAGCTGATGCCCGCGACCGCCCGTGCGCTTGGGGTTGACCCTTGGGACCCACAGGCCAATCTGGAAGGTGGCGCGCGCTATCTGGCGCGGCAGTATCGCGAATTCGGATCCTGGCGTCTGGCGCTCGCGGCCTACAATGCCGGTCCGCAGGCGGTGAAGCGTCATGGCGGCGTGCCGCCCTACAAGGAAACCCGAAACTACGTCCGGATCATCTGGGGCAGCTAGCTTCAGGCGCGGCGCTTAGGTGCAGCGGTCCGGGTCGGATGTCAGCGCCGCTCTTAGACAAGACTGGCCTCGTCCGGAACCGGTTGATCGGCGCCCAACTGCTGTGCCACCCGGTCGATATCGGCGGCGGCTCGGATCAGTGTCGCTACGGTGGATGACGGCGCATGACCGGCCAGCAGGAACCCGCAGGTTTCGATGCTCTTGCCCAGCGTATGCAAGCAGGTTCGCAGGTCGTCGGCCGTGCGCAATTCAACGTTTCTCGAGATCCGGCAGACGCCCGTATCGCATTGGATCTGTGTCATGGGAGTTGTGCTCTCGCTCTTGCCTGTCGAAAGGTGAACAACACATGACTGTGGTTAACAATGTGTTTACGAATAGCGGCACGGCCTATCATATCGGCGGTCTCTGGCCGGTTTGCATCCAACGGTGCATTCGTCGCGGCAAAACAAAAGCGATCAGGTGATGTCCGCCCTCGTCCGCGCCATTCCGGCGCGGTGGTATCAACGTGTCATTCGGCAGCGATCTTGATCACTGGCTCCATCTCGGCCAGCTTCTCGTCGCTCAGGTGGCATTTGATCTGATGCCCCTCAGCCAACCGGCGCACAGGTGGAACCTCGCGTTCGCAGAGCCCGCCCGGCACCTCGGATTTCCAGCGGCAGCGGGTCTGGAAAGGACAGCCTGATGGCGGGTTCATTGCAGACGGGATATCGCCGTCGAGCACGATATGCTGCTTTTCGATCGACGTGTCCGCAATCGGCACCGCGCTCAGCAGCGCTTCGGTATAGGGGTGATAGGGCGGCGCGAACACCTCCTCGGTCGAGCCGAGCTCGACCACATGCCCCAGATACATCACCATCACCCGGTCACTCAGGTAGCGCACAATTGACAGGTCATGGCTAATGAAAAGAAGCGTTGTCTTCTCCTCTCTCTGGATCTCCATCAGCAGATCCGTCACCGCCGCCTGCACCGACACATCCAAGGCCGAGACCGGCTCGTCCGCCACTACGATGCGGGCCCCGCCAGCGAAGGCACGCGCGATGCCGACGCGCTGTTTCTGCCCGCCGGACAGTTGTCGCGGCATCCGTTCTGCGAACGCGCGCGGGAGCTTCACAAGGTCCAGTAGCTCAAGCATCCGCTGCTTGCGGCCCGCTTCATTTTCGCCGACGCCGAAGATCTCCAGCGCCCGCATGATCTGGCGGCCGACGGTCATTGACGGGTTCAGCGTGTCGAACGGGTTCTGGAACACCATCTGGACTTCGCCCACCGTCTTGGTGTCCCGTTCTTCGATTGGTGTCTGTTCGATGTTGCGATTGTCCAGCAGGATCTGGCCTTCGGTCGCTGTCTCAAGCCCCATCAGCACCTTCGCAAAGGTCGACTTGCCGCAGCCGGATTCGCCGACGATGGCCAGGGTCTCGGATTCGCGCGCTTCGAACGACAGGGTCTCATTGGCCTTCACCACCTTGGTGTCGCCTCCGCCAAAGAGCGCGTTGGCCGCCACCTCATAGTACTTCTTGAGGTTGTCCATCTTCAGCACGACATCACCGACCTCGGCCTTCTCCTTTTGCTCGCCGACCGTGATCGGAGCGTTCCAGTCGATTTCCTGGAACCTCAAGCAGCGCGAGGTATGCCGGTCATTGCCCGGAACCTCAAACATCGGAATGTCCTTGGAGTTGCAACGGCCGTCTTCGAAGTAATCACAGCGCGGCCCGAAATTGCAGCCCGGCGGTCGTTCATGGGGCAGAGGGAAGTTGCCAGGAATCGCGACGAGCGGCCGCGCGTTCTTGTCCGCTCCGGGCAATGGGATCGATCGGAAGAGCGCCTGGGTGTAGGGGTGCTGCATCTCGTCAAAGACATCATGGATCGACCCGGTTTCGACCGCCTCACCCGAATACATCACACAGAGCCGGTCACAGGTTTCCAGAACCAGCCCGAGATTGTGGCTAATGAACAGCATCGACGTGCCGTACTTTTTTCCAAGGTCCTTGACCAATTCGACCACTGCCGCCTCGACTGTCACGTCGAGCGCGGTTGTCGGCTCGTCCAGGATCAGCAGGGCGGGTTTTGACATCAACGCCATCGCGATAACGATCCGTTGCTGTTGCCCGCCTGACAGTTGGTGCGGGAAGGAATTGAGCATGCGCTCGGGGTCCGGCAGCCGGACATCGGTCACGACCTCCAGCGCCCGCTTGCGCGCTTCCTCGGCGTTGATGCCCTCGTGGATCATGGGCACTTCCATCAGCTGCTTGCCAATCTTCATCGCCGGATTGAGCGAGGCCATGGGCTCCTGATAAATCATCGCGATTTCCGACCCGCGGATGTCGCGCAACTCCTCTTGGCTCATCTCTCCCAGATCGCGGCCCTTGAACTTGATCGACCCGCCGACGACGCGCCCGTTCTTGCCCAAATCCTGCATCACCCCCAAGGCGACAGTGGATTTCCCGCAGCCGGATTCACCGACCAAACCCACCGCCTCACCGGGTTGTACGACCACCGAAAAATCCATCACCGCGGGAATCTCGCGCAGCCGCGTGAAAAACGAAATCGACAGTTTGTCGATTTCCAGAATCGGGCCGTCATAGTCCCATTTTGCCATGTCTTGTCTTCCTTCCGTCGCTAAGGCCAGCGGCCCGGCTGCGTTTGGTGGATTTTGAAGGGGCACCGGTGTCGATGCCCCCGAATGCCAGGATATGGCGCTTAGTCTCTCAAGCTTTCTTCGCGCAGACCGTCGGCCAGCAGGTTCAAACCAAGAACCAGACTAAGCAATGCCAGGGCGGGCGGAAGCGCAGGATGCAGATAGATCGACAAGAGCTTGCGGCCTTCGTTGATCGTGGATCCCCAATCCGGGCTTTCCGGCGGCAGACCCAGGCCGAAGAAGCCGAGCGTACCCAAAAGGATGGTCGTATACCCGATCCGCAGGCAGAAATCGACGATCAGCGGCCCGCGTGCATTGGGCAGGATCTCCCAAAGCATGATGTACCAGGGCCCCTCGCCACGGGTTTGCGCCGCCGCCACATAGTCGCGTG
>JBCCVT010000061.1:0-12798 GCA_039195015.1 Pseudomonadota bacterium | reverse complement strand
TTCAGCCCGAGCACGGTCAGGATGATCGCGCAGCCGGGTACCAGCGCCAGATGTGGTGCAATGCTGACCATCGTTTGCGCGTCGGCCAGCATGCGGCCCCAACTGGGCAGAGGCGGCTGCGCGCCGAGCCCGACATAGCTCAGACCTGCTTCGGCAAGGATGCCCAAGCTGAACTGGATGGTGCCCTGAACAATCAGCAGATTGGCAATGTTCGGCAGAATGTGTTCCACCGATATCCGCGTGCGGCCCTTTCCGGCAACGCGTGCGGCCATAATGAACTCCCGTTCCCACAACGGCATGGCGCCGCCGCGAGTGACGCGGGCAAAGACGGGGATGTTGAAGATCCCGATGGCTATGATCGCGTTGATCGCGCCGGCCCCGAAGACCGCCGTGATCAGGATCGCGATCACCAGAGAGGGGAAGGCGAAGACAAGGTCATTGCCGCGCATGATAAGCTCATCCAGCGCGCCACCCTTTTGCGCGGCGGCGGTCAGGCCCAGCGGTACGCCAAGCGCCATGCCGATCCCGACCGCCACGAGAGCCACCGCGATCGAGGTTCGTGCGCCAACCATGATCATGCTGAACATGTCACGGCCGAAATGATCGGTTCCGAACCAATGTGCTGCGCTCGGGGTTTGCAGCTTGTCGGGGATATTGAGCGCCGCGTGGTCGAACGGGGTCCAGACAAAGCTGATGGCGGCGGCCAGCACAAAGAGCAAGGACAGCCCCGTGCCAAGGACAAGACTGCGGGTCATGTCCGCGATCTCAGGCGCGGGTCAACGGCCGCATAGGCCAGATCGACCAGAAAGTTCACCATGATCACGGCAAAGACCAGCAGCATGACAACGGATTCCACGACGATGAGATCGCGGGCGCTGATGGCCTGAAACACGAGGCGCCCGAGACCGGGGAGGTAGAACACCTGTTCGATGATGATTGCTCCGGCCAGGAGGAACGAAAACTGCAACCCAATGATTGTGAGAACAGGGATCATCGCATTGCGGACACCATGCCTCCAGAGCGCTTGTCGGCGGCTCAGCCCTTTGGCGCGCGCCGTGCGCATGAAGTCTTCGCCTAGGATGTCGAGAAGCGATGATCGCATGACGCGGGCCAGAATAGCAGCCTGCGGCAAGGCCAGCGAAATCGCCGGAAGCGTCAGGGAATGCAAGCCGTGCCAGAGTCCGTTTTCCCAGCCCGCAAAACCGCCCGCGTTGAACCAGCGCAGGTTGATGGCAAAGATCAGCACCATCATCATCGCGAACCAGAAATTCGGGATCGCAACGCCCAGTTGCGTCGCGCCCATGACCGCCACATCGCCTGCCCCGCCGCGTCTGGAGGCGGCGTAGATCCCGGCCGGAAAAGCGATCAGTGTCGACATGGTCAGCGCATAAAGCGCCAGCGGCATCGATACCCACAGCCGATCGGCCACCATTTCCGCTACAGGCGTGCGATAGGTGTAGGAGATCCCGAAATCTCCACGCACCATTCCGCCAATCCACGCCAGATACCGTTCGACTTTTGGTCGATCCAGACCCAGCTCGGCCTGCAAGGCTGCAATCGTGTCGGGCTGAGCGTTCAGTCCCAGCATGAAACTGGCCGGGTCGCCTGGCGCGATTTCGATGACAAAGAAGATGACCAGCGAGGCGACCGCCAGGCTGATGACAAGCGAGATCAGGCGTTTGACGGCATAGGTCAGCATCCCTGCGCGAGCCTATGCGTGGTATGGGAAGCGGTCCAGAGTTAAGACGTCCGGTGGTCGTATTCGGCGCGGGCCTTGGCGATCGCACCCCGATGCTGCAAAGCCCAACTCGCCAGTGGCTCGAGCTGCGAAACAAGGGACAGCCCCAGGTCGGTCAGCGCGTAGTCCACCCGAGGCGGGATCGATGGCGTCACGGACCGGCGGATCAGGCCATCCCGTTCCAGCTTGCGCAGGGTCTGGGTTAGCATTTTTTGCGAAACATCCGAGATCTCGCGTCGCAGTTCCGAGAACCTGTGGTCTCGTTTCTTGAGGCAGGTGAGAATAAGGATGCTCCATTTGTCCCCGATCTTGTCGAGCACTTGGCGCACCGGGCAAATTTGGGGGTCATAACTCACATGGTCGTGATCTTGCATTGGTTACCTTTTGGTGCCTGCTTCCGTGGAATCGCTGGGGCTCATACGGTCGCGATGGGATCTAGTTCCCAATAGAGACTTGCTCTACAAAGGAGATCAATATGTTCCTTCTGGACCGCCGCAATTTCCTCCGGCTTACGGGCGCCACCGTCGCCTCGGGCGCGATACCGGGCATCGCCAGTGCCGCCGCCAAAGCCGATGTGTTCACTTCTGATCCGAACGGAGCGCTTGTCGATTCCGTTGTTATCATGGGCGAGACCAACGCCGCGCTGATTGATGGGCAATTCAACATGGCAAATGCCACCAACCTGGCGGACATGATCGCTGCCACCGGTCGCACGCTCGAGACGGTCTTTATCACGCACAAGCATCCTGACCATCTGCTGGGGCTCGAAGCGATTGTAACGCGGTTTCCCGACGCCAAGGTTGTGACACATGCCAAAATCCGCCCCGAGATCGAAAAATCCGCGCAAGGTTACCTCGATTACATATCGCAAGGCGCGCCAGCGGGTACATTTGCCAGCAAGGTCGTCATTCCGGACGCGCTTGATGCCGATCACATCGAGCTTGAAGGCGAGCGCATCGACATCCTTGAACCGACCCATGGAGACACGGGTCTGATCTCTGCGGTGCTTGTGCCGTCAATGGACACGCTGATCGCCAGTGATTTCCTCTATGCCGACACCTTTGCCTGGACCGCCGAGAATACAACGCCGGATCTTGTTGATGCCTGGCTGGCCTCACTTGATGGATTGGAGAGCATCGGCGCGGGAACCGTGGTTCCGGGCCATCAGCTGGAAGGGTCCCCTCGTGACCCAAGCCTCTTTGCGCAGACCCGGTCGTATCTTGAGACATGGAAAACGGCGCTTGAAACCACCGACAGCGCCGAAGCGCTGAAGGCGGCGATGATGGAGGGCAATGACGGGCTGGGGCTTGGCTTTGCCCTCGACCGTGCCATTGCCGCGGCCTATCCGAACGGCTGAAGTCACAGGCCTGCCCCTGCACGGAGGCAGGCCCACACGCCTATTTGGCCCAACTTACCGCGCTCAGGTCTGTGGCAGCGGTGGGCGCGTTGACCCACAGCCCTTGAACACCCGCTTTGGCGACGCTCAATTGCGCAAGCTGAAACAGGTACCCGTTCACATAGTCGTTCGCGATCATTGTCTGGGCCTGCTGCATCAACGCGACCCGCGTCTCTTCATCCGTTGTGGATGTCAGCGTGGAAATCAGGTCCTGAAAGTCGCTGTTGTCGTACTGAAAATAATATTCGGGGCGCGCATAAATCCCGATATCCATGGGTTCGGTATGGCTGACGATGGTCAGACCAAAGTCCTTTCCGCGAAACACGGTCTCAAGCCATTGGGCCCATTCCACGTTGATGATCTCGGCCTTGATTCCAACTGCGGCCAGTTGCGCGGCAACGATCTCGCCGCCGCGGCGGGCATAGGATGGTGGTGGCAGGTGCAGCGTGGTCTCGAACCCGTCGGCGAAACCGGCCTCGGCCATCAGGGACCGGGCCTTGTCAGGGTCAAAAGCCGACTGTTCGGTGAGGTCGACATAAGCCGGATTGTGCGGTGCAAAATGCGTCCCGATGGGCGTTCCATACCCGAACATCGCGCCGTCGATGATCGCCTGCCGGTCGATCGCATGGGCCACGGCCTGACGCACCCGGATGTCATCGAAAGGAGGTTTCTTGTTGTTGGTTGACAGGATGGTCTCGCCCTCGGTCGATCCGACGAGCACCTGGAACCGGGGGTCGGCCTCGAACTGCGGCAGGTTCTCGGGGGCGGGGAATCCGATGAAGGCATCGACATCCTCGGCCATGACAGCGGCAAAGGCAGCTGTCGGGTCCGAGATGAATTTGAAGGTCGCTGTCTCAAGCGGGGGCGCGTCGCCCCAATAGTCAGCGTTGCGGGCCAGGCTGATGCGATCGCCCTGGACCCATTCGGCGAAGGTATAGGCTCCGGTCCCAACCGGCTTCGTCTTGATGTCGTCGATCGACTCGGGCGCGACAATCACCGCGTCGCCCCAGGCCATGTTGAAGAGGAAACTGCCGTTCGGTTCAGAAAGCGTGACTTGCACTGTGGCCGGGTCGACGACGGTCACATCCGTGATGCCATCGAACAAGGCCTTCTGCGCGTTTGCGCTGTCTTCCGCACGTGCACGGTCGAGCGAGAATTTGACGTCATCGGCATCCATGGTGGTGCCGTCGTGAAAGGTCACGCCCTCGTGCAGGCGGAAGGTGTAGACCTTGCCGTCATCCGAGATCTCCCAGTCCTTGGCGAGGCCAGGCACGATGGAACCATCACCTTCGAACTTGGTCAAACCCTCGAACACGTTCGCGTATACGACCGAGTCAATTGCCTGCGCAGCCGCGCTTGTTGGATCAAGATGCGGAGGCTCCAGCTGCATCGCGATCGTGATGTCCGTTTGGGCGGCGGCTTGCATTGCAAGAAAGCCAGCGGCCAGCGTCAGGGCCGCACGCGTCGGGATTGCGGTCATGTCGAACTCCTCTCTGTTGATCTCCGTCCGGGCGCGGCGGAAGTTATTGGGAAGTCTTCCGCCAATTTGGTTTTCTTGCAAGAGAGCAGGCGGGCCAACGCTAAGCCGCCGCAAAGCACGCACGCGGCCGGCAATTCGGGTTCTCGTTGATTTTCAAAGCGTTGTCCTCCAGGCCGGTTTTCGCTGGATGACCGGTCGACGCCCGGTTTATGGTTGCGCCAACACCGAATTGCGAAGGGGAGGAGAAGCTATGACCCACGTGTTGGCGTTGGATCAGGGGACAACATCGTCGCGCGCCATTCTGTTTGATGGTCAGATGACGCAGGTTGCAGTCGGTCAGCAGGAGTTTCCGCAGCACTTTCCCGCGCCCGGTTGGGTGGAGCACGACCCCGAAGACATCTGGAGCACGACGCTGGACATGACGCGCGAAGCGCTGGACAAGGGCGGTGTCGAGGCAGGGGGTGTGGCCGGGATCGGCATCACCAATCAGCGCGAAACGACTTTGGTTTGGGAGAAATCGAACGGTCAGGCCATTCACAACGCAATCGTGTGGCAGGATCGCAGGACGTCGGATCTCTGCGCCAAATTGCGAGATGAAGGGCACGAGGCGGCGGTTACGGCGGCGACGGGGCTGCTACTCGACCCGTATTTCTCGGGCACCAAGTTGAAATGGATCCTCGACCAGGTGCCGGGCGCCCGCGACCGCGCGCGACGCGGAGAGCTCGCCTTTGGCACGGTCGACACCTTTCTGATCTGGCGGCTCACGGGCGGTGCGGAGCATGTCACAGACGCCACCAATGCGGCGCGGACGCTGCTCTATGACATTCACAAGGGTGAGTGGAGCAAAGAGATCTGTGCGCTGCTGGATGTCCCCATCGAAATGCTGCCCAAGGTCAAGGACTGCGCCGCCGATTTCGGGACGACCGATCCGTCCGTGTTTGGCGCTTCGGTGCCGATTCTGGGGGTGGCCGGGGATCAGCAGGCAGCCACTTTGGGTCAGGCCTGCTTTGAACCCGGGATGTTGAAGTCCACGTATGGCACGGGTTGCTTTGCATTGCTGAACACTGGGGACAAGCCAGTCACCTCCAAGTCGCGCCTACTGACGACAATCGGTTACCAGCTGGACGGCCAGCCGACTTATGCGTTGGAAGGATCGATCTTTGTGGCTGGCGCAGTTGTGCAGTGGTTGCGCGATGCGATGAAGGTGATCAACGCGGCGCCGGAGAGTGGAGTGCTTGCGGCCTCTGCGGATCCAGACCAGCCGGTCATCGTCGTTCCTGCGTTCACCGGGCTAGGCGCGCCGTATTGGAACCCCGAGTGCCGAGGTGCGGTGCTTGGGCTGACCCGTAACTCGGGCGCGGCGGAACTGACCCGCGCGTCGCTTGAAAGCGTTGCCTATCAGACGCGCGACCTGCTTGAGGCGATGCACACCGATTGGGGTGAGGCGGGCGAGGCGACACTGCGTGTTGATGGCGGGATGAGCGGCAGCGACTGGACCATGCAATGTCTTTCAGACATTCTTGGTGCGCCGGTGGACCGCCCGGTGATGCAGGAGACTACAGCACTTGGCGTGGCATGGCTCGCCGGTATGCGCGCCGGCGTCTATCCGGATGCGGCCGGGTTCGCAAAAAGCTGGGCACTGGATCGCCGGTTCGAACCTGCCATGTCCCGGGAGGAGGTCGAAACGCGCTATGCCCGATGGAAACGCGCAGTTGTTGCCGCTCAGGCCTACTGAGCTGGTGAAACCGGCGATCCTCGGTCAATGGCCTGCGGGATAATTGGAGGTCGGGCGTTCAGCGCATCGATCGAGGTGCCCGCGATGGACTTGTATCGTTCGGCATGGGCCGCGAGCTCTGCATGCGGGATGACGTCCTCGATCCGGTCAAAATGGCCCCCACATAGATCTTCAACGCGTTGCAGGATCGCGTCGGGTCCGCTGCCGCGATTGGCGAGGACGACGCCGGTTGTGACCGGACGCATCTCGTCTTCATAGGCAAGCAAGGCTTCGTGCGTTGCCCCTTGGGCGATCAGGTATGCGCCAAGGACGCGCGCATCAACGATTGCCTGACTGGCTCCGTTTGAGCCAACCGGGTAGGTCGGATGTGCGGCATCGCCCATCAGCGTGACCCGACCGTGCGTCCATTGCGGGAGTGGGTCCCGGTCGACCATCGGGTATTCGAAAATCGTCTCTGCCCCACGGATCAGGTCGGGTACATCAAGCCAGTCAAAGACCCAATCCTTGAATTCCGGAAGGATATCATGAACCTCGGCTGCGCGGTTCCAGTCTTCGCGGTTCCATCCCGCCGACGGGTCAATACGCCGCTCGGCAATCCAGTTCATTTTCACAAGCCCGGTATTAGGGTCTTCTTCCGTGATCGGGTAGGCCACGATACGCTGTGAATCATGTCCGGCCAAAGCCATCGCTGCGCCGCCAAAGAACGGTTTCGCCAGCGCCGTTCCGCGCCACAGGATCGCGCCGTCCCAGATCGGCGGACCTTCGGTCGGCACCAACTGCGCGCGGATGGCGGAGTGAATACCGTCTGCGCCGACAAGAATCTGTCCTTCGAACCGCCGGCCATCGGCGAGGTGGAGGGTCACGCGGTCGGACCCGGTCTCGAACCCGGTCACACGCGCGCTGGTTACCACGCAATCCGGCCCGGCGCGCGCAACCAGCTCTTTGTAGAGCAGTACTTGCAGCTTGCCGCGGTGAACCGAGTATTGTGGCCAGTTGTAGCCGGCCCAACGACCGCGTGGTTCTTCCCAGATGGTTTGACCGGTCTTGGTGTAGAAGCCGTATTGCCGCGTCTGGACACCAACCTCATCCAGGCGGTTTTCAAATCCCATCTCGAACAGCTCGCGCACGGCGTTGGGCTGGATGTTGATCCCGACGCCAAGTGGTTTGATCGTGGAAGTGGATTCGAACACCTGAAACGGCAGGCCGATCTGGTGCAGGGTCAATCCCAGTGAAAGACCGGCAATTCCAGCGCCAGCGATCAATACGGTCATCTGCCCCTCCCGTTTTCGGGACTAGATAGCCGCCGCAGTTTTATGAAAGCGCACCCCGTCTTGTCCGCGGCCTAACGCGCGGCAATCATCAGGTCGGCGCCAAAGATCATGTCGGAATAGTCCCGCAAATAGATCTTGAGCCAAGGCGTAAAGCGCTCGGGGTGGCGTTGAACCTGGGCCAGAAGATCGTGGTAATCCACCCAACGCGTGTCCATGACCTCTGCGGTGTTTGGGCCCAGTTTCAAGTTGTCCGTTGCGCGTGCCAGAAACACGTCGACCACCTCATGTTCAATGAGTCCGTGGCCGACATCCGCGCGGTATTCAAGCTGATGGCGGAACTCCGGGAAAAGACCGGTGATGCCAAGTTCTTCTTTCATGCGCCGGACCGCACACTGGCTCGACGGCTCGTCCCAGGCCGGGTGTGTGCAGCAGGTGTTCGCCCAGAGCCCGGGCGTGTGATACTTGCCCATCGCCCGACGCTGCATCAGGATCTCGGTGCCGCGGATCACAAAGACCGAAACGGCCTTGTGTTTGAGCCCGCGTTCATGAGCGGAGAGTTTCTCGACCGGGGTCAGTTCGCCGTTCACCCAGGCCGGGATCATGATGGTCATACATGTTCCGCCGCAACTAGGCCGGTGAGATGCGCAATATTCTTTAGGCCGATCTTCAGATGCGCCATTGGTCGCGCTTTGACGAGCTTCTTGTTCATATAGGCCTCGAAGGTGAGCCGCTGAACGTCGATGTCATGGCACAGCGACACGAACCGCTCCCGTCGATCATCCGACCGATAATAGGCATTTTGCATGGAGGCAAGAACCCGGAACACGGTCTTGTGCTCCTTCATGAAGAGACGCCGGGCCAGTTGCAGATCCTTGCTGCGACCCGAGGCAAGCGTCGCTGCGCAGGCCGTTGCCGCAACGCGCCCGCCGACCATGGCGTAGTAGATGCCTTCACCTGATGAGGGGGCAACGACGCCCGCCGCGTCCCCTGCAAGCACAAGGTCCTTGCCGTTGTCCCAGCGGTCCAGCGGGTGGAGCGGGATCGGTGCGCCTTCGCGCCGGATGGTTTCGCAGTCGGCGAGACCCGAGGCCTGCCGGAGGGCGGCGGTGGCTTCTTTCAGATCGACCTCGGAGAGGCCGGTGCCCATGCCGACGCTCGCGCTGTCGCCATGGGGAAAGACCCAGCCGTAGAAATCCGGCGAGATCGCGCCGTCATAAACGACGTCGCACCGCACAGGGTCGTAGTGGTCGTTCCGTGGCGGGGCCTTGATGATCTCGTGATAGGCCAGCACGTAAGGGATCTTGTCGCCGCCGGGAACCTCGGCCCGGCCGACGCGCGAGCGCGCGCCATCAGCGCCGATGACAAGGCGGGTGGGCAGCTCCATTTCCTCGCCGCTGGCTTTGTCTCGATAGATGACCCGGGTTGCCTGCTTTTCGCGTTCGATGCGGACAAAGGTGCCCACGACGTAATCCGCGCCCGCCGATACGGCACGCCGCCGCAAAAATGGGTCGAAATCCTTGCGGTCGACCATGCCGACAAAGCCGTTTTCGATCGGAATGTCGACCCTGCGTCCGGTGGGTGAAATCATGCGCGCCGTGTTCACCTTGGCGAGCAACTGGTCGTCGCCAATGTGAAAGTCCTGCATGAGCCGGGGTGGAATGGCGCCTCCGCAGGGTTTGATCCGGCCTTCTCGATCCAGCAGCACAACCTTGTGCCCGGACCGTACGAGATCTTCGGCGGCTGTAGCGCCCGAGGGGCCTCCGCCCACGACGACGACATCATACATCCCGTTTACTCCCCTGGTACGATATTGGCGCGCGATCGGGGCGCCGGGTCCATCACGTGAAGGGCGACAAAAGCCGACAGCGCGAACAACCCGGCCTCCACGACAAAAACTGCTCCGAATGCGGTGGCGGTATCAGTGATCCCGCGCATCAGATCGACGGCTGCAGCCCCGGCCAGACCTCCAAAGCCTGCGGCCATTGCCTGTGCCGCACCCCAGAGCCCCATGCGGGTGTCCTCGCGGCTTTTGCGCCCTTCTCCGGCCAGAGCCATCATTGAACCAATCGCTGCCACGGCAAAGACACCGTTGAATAGGCCAAGGCCGGTTGCCGCCAATACGAGCGGAGCGCCCGGCCCGATCCGACCGAGCATGCCGATGGTGGTCAGCATCACCGCAGATCCGATACAGCCGACCACAACCCAGGTCTTGAGCGTCCCGATCCTGAGCCCTGTCGCCAGCGTGCCGACCAGTACCATGCCCAGGAAAACGCCTCCGTTCTGCGCGCCCGACAGGGATGTGGATTGCCCGGGCGTGAAATCAAAGACGAGACCCGCATAGGGTTCCAGGATCAGCTCTTGCATAAAATAAGCGGCCATCGACAGGAAGACGAAAAGCGTGAAGTGACGCGCCTTTGGCTCGGCCCAGATCTCGGACAGGCCTTGTCGGAACGGCTGGCTTTCGGGTTCTGGCGCAGCATCGACACTGGCCTCGACGCCCCAGGCCGCCAAAGTCGTCAGGACAACCGCGCCAAGGGTAACAACAGCCACGATGCGCAGCAGAAGGGTCACGGAATACGGATCAAGCAAGGTGCCAACCACGGCAGCGGTGACGGCAATGCCAGCAATCATCATCAGCCAGGTAATGGTGGCCGCTGCCGCGCGTCGTCTCGGGTGTGTCGCCGAAGCGAGAAGTGCCAGCATCGATGTCCCTGACGCGCCAACGCCAAGCCCGATCAGCGCATATGCAAAGACCGACAGGCCTAGCCCGGCACCAAGCCGGGTCTCGAGCACGAGGATTCCGACCGCAGCCAGCATTCCGCCCACGGCCAGCACAGCCATGCCCGAAATGATCCAGAAGGTCCGGTTGCCGCGCGTGTCGGATAAAAAGCCCCAGTTCGGTCGCGTGATCTGGATGCCGTAGTGCAAAGCGACGAGAAAGCCGGGTAGCACGGCGGGCAAGGCCAATTCGACCACCATCAGGCGGTTTAGGGTCGATGTTGTCAGAACGACGATCGCGCCAAGGCACATCTGAATGAGGCCCATGCGGATGATCGACAGCCAGCTTAGTGTTCGCATCAGCCTGCTCCCAACGCGCGCAGCGCAAAGGCCGAGACCATCATACCGCTGACGTAAAGCAGGACGCCGGTGCCGTTGTACCATGGCGCCTTGGCCTGCGGATTGCGCAGCAGAACGGACATCGCCAGACCTTGCGCGGCCAGAACCGCCAGCACGCCAAAGGCATGCCAGGGTTGGCTCCAGATCAAAAGTAGCCCAATCACAACCGCCTGCGGTACAGCCATGATGATGCAGGCCAGTCGCGCGGCTCGGCGCGGACCAAGCGACACGGGCAACGAGTTGATGCCTGTCTGACGGTCACCTTCAAACGCCTTGAAATCGTTCAATGTCATAATGCCATGCGCGCCAAGCCCGTAGAGCACCGCGATGATGATGCTCTCGATCCTCGGAGCGCCGGCCGACAGCACCGCGACACCGGTGACCCAGGGCAGAGTTTCATAGCTCAGGCCGACCAGACCCGGCCCCCACCATCCCGACCGTTTCAGGCGTATCGGCTCGGCCGAGTAGGCCCATGCAGCCAAGACGGCCAGAACGGTCGCGCCAAAGCCCCAAGGTCCAAGCTGCCAGCCGACAGCGAGGGACAAGGCCGACATTGCCAGCGCAATCCAAAGACCCCAACGGCCCGGCACCCGTCCAGACGGGATCGGACGGTCAGGTTCGTTGATGGCATCCACGTGTCGGTCGCACCAGTCATTTGCAGCCTGGCTCATGCCGCAGACGATCGGTCCAGCCAGAACAACCCCCATGATCACCAATCCCCACTGCCCGGCCGGCGACGTGCCCGAAGACACGACGCCGCACAGATAGGCCCACATGGGAGGAAACCACGTGATCGGTTTGATGAGCCGCAAGGTCGCGGCCGGGTCGGGGAGGCGCCGACGAGGTATCGTCTCCGTGACAGTCATGTGTCAACTATTGCTGACAGCTTGAGTCGGCGCAAGAAAAAGAACCCGGTCGCAGCATTAAGCCGCAGGGGTTGTGGCGACGTCCTCAGCGGGTCGCGTTAAGTGTCGCGCGCAATTCCGCCTCAAAGTTCGCAACGGGAATACCGACACTGAAAAATCCCTCGGCGCGTGGCAGAACACCAGTCAGGATCGCGGCGAGGCTTGGTTTTCCGTCCGGTGTCGCGATGATGGGCGCACCTGAGTCCCCTGACATGGCAGAACAGAACTGCACGAGTGTCTGGCTGTCGCTGTCAAAACGCCCCGTGCCGCAGTCCCGTGCCAGCGACAGAACGTGTTCGCGAAGGCCGGAATATCCGGCAAGCGTCACATCCGGTGGCGGTAGTTGATCGGCAGTGCGCCACAGTGGCGGGATAACGCCGACCTCGGCACCGATTGGATCAGAAAGGATCAGAATTGCCCAGTCCTGTCTGGGCCAGGCAAGGAAATCCCGGCGGGTCGGGTCATTGACCGGATCCATTACGTAGCGGTCGACGCTCGAGACTGCTTCGGCCGAACCCCGCTGGTAGCCTGCCGCGAAGCGGATACTTTTCGGTGGAATCCAGATTTTGCGGGCGAAGTTGTAAAGGCAATGGGCCGCGGTCACGACGACACGGTCAGAGACAAGCGTGCCGGTGCAATAGGACCGGACATTGATGCTGGCATAGTTCACGCGACCCACGGCGCGCCACGGGGGTTCCGATGCGTCGACGATTTCACGGTTGCGGATGGCCTGGCAGCCTTCGCTCATCTCGAACCCGCTGGCGCAGATCGGCGAGAAGCGCGGCAGAAAGACATTGTCGGTCAGGTCGCCGGTGTCGGGGAAATCGGTTGTCTGGGCCACGGATGGCGCTGCGGCGTACAAAAGGGTGATAAGCAGTACCGGACAAGCAAGCCACATAGATCGCATCAACGCGGACCTCATCTGGTGCTGGCCATGCAGAAAACGTATGATGATGGGCAGCCAAAACGCCCGCATCCGATCGCTCACCGATCCTTGTTTAAAAGACCGTATTTACGCAGTTTGACATAGAGGCTCTGGCGCGACAGGCCCAGCATCTCGGCGGCGGCAACCCGATTGTTTCGGGTCAGATTGACAGCCGTTTCGATGCACATCTTTTCAACGACATCGGTGGTTTCTGACACGATCTCTTTCAGC
>JBCCVT010000060.1:0-12821 GCA_039195015.1 Pseudomonadota bacterium | reverse complement strand
GGGAGGCGCTGTCCACCGATCCCTCGCTCGCGACAAAATCGATCGGCCCCCGTCGTCCGATACTGCATCTGGCGTTTTCGCGATGGATCAAGCACCGCCCTGACCTTGAAACCCAGATGTTGAAGGTAGCCGAACTGCTTCTGGCGCATGGGGCGGATGTGGATGATGGCTACCCGGTCGAGCCTGGATCGGACTATATGTTACCGGCGCTCTATGGGGCGATCGGGCACGCAAACAATATGGCGCTTGGTCGTTGGCTTCTGGAACATGGGGCAGATCCCAATGACGGGGAGTCGCTCTACCACGCAACTGAGCTCGGGCATCACGAGGGCCTCAAGATGCTCCTTGCGCACGGGGCCGATCCGAAGGGAACAAACGCCTTGCTCCGCGCGATGGATTTCGACGATGTCGAAGCCGTGCGCATGTTGCTCGACCACGGCGCCCGCGCGGATGATTTCGACGGTACCCATGTCGGGGGCGAAGCGCCCTGGGTCGTACCGGCGCTCCACCAGGCCGCACGACGGTGGTCGAGCGCCGAGATGGTCCAGCTGTTGTTGGACAAGGGCGCGGATCCCAAGCGTGTCTTTGAAGGCGCAGGCACCTATGGCTATGCGAGGGTCTTCGGAAATCAGGCGGTGGCGCAGGCGATTGAAGCGCGCGGAGCGGCGACAGTCCTGAGCTGGGAAGAGGCGCTGTTGGCGATGGCAGCGGATGGCGAGGACACTGGGGGTGCGCAGCTGGATGCCGCCAAGCTGCCTGTCGCCTACCGCAACATTATCCGCATGATCCTGCATTTGCCGGGCCGCTTGTCGCATGTAAAGCGGCTGGTGAAACTTGGTTTGCCCTTTGATGCCCCTGATACCGAAGGCCTCACGCCTGTGCATCTCGCGGGGTGGGAGGGGTTGCCCGAAGTGATCGCGTATTTTCTGTCCCTGGGTCCGGATCTGTTTCATGTGAACAGTTACGGAGGTGGCCTGATCAGCACGATCATCCATGGCTCTGAAAACTGCCCTCAGCGAGAGGACCGCGATTATGTGACCTGCGCGCGATTGGCACTGGATGCTGGCGCGCCTCTGCAGGCCAGTGTGGTGCGGTTCACCGGAAACGAAGATCTCGCGGCTTTCTTTGACGATTGGATGGCGGCCCATCCCGATCGCATCGCGCGCGAATGATCAACTTCTGACAGGGAGGGTGCCGTGTTCAACATCCATGACCTTCGTCTCGGGTCTGGGCGGCTTGGCATCGCGCCCTTGCCCGGGACAACCGGCGCGTATGAGATGGATCTTCGACAGATGCTGGCTTGGCGCCCGGATCTCGTGATCTCGATGACGACGCATACTGAAATGGGTGAAGCCGGCGCCGCGGATCTGGGCCACGATCTGGCCGCACAGGAAGTCAAGTGGCGCCATCTGCCAGTTGTCGATTTCGGGACGCCGGATGAGCATACGCAGTGGGCTTGGCCGGATCTGAGCCACGCGGCGCGCCAGGTCTTGCGTGACGGCGGCCGCGTCCTCATCCATTGCCGTGGTGGGTGCGGCCGGTCGGGCATGGCAGCCCTGCGCTTGATGGTCGAGATGGGCGAAGAGGCCGATCTGGCCCTGGCGCGACTGCGCACCGTACGCCCCTGTGCGGTCGAAACGGATGCGCAGTTTGTTTGGGCCGCTCAATCCGAGAGGCAACTCTAGTCCCGCTCCGAAAGCCGCAGTTTCTTGGGCAAGAACCGCAGAACGTCCGACGATCTTCGTGTACGGGCCAATAGCCACCCGCCCTGCACAAGGATGTAGAGGCTGTCGGCGGCCTCGCGCGCCTCATCTGGGGCCATTCCCAACCGTTCCGCGTGATGGGCAACCTCGCTGATCCAGCCTTCAAACAGGTGGGTTGCGTGATCCAGAAAGGCCTGGTTGTCCGGACCTTCGAACAAGGTCGCCGACACCGGACATCCGTCCCATTGGTTTGAGAGGTCAAACAGCTTTGCCAGCTTGTGGCAAAGCGTCGTTGCGCCGTCCTGAAAACTGGTGGCCGAGCCGAACGAGGCCGCGATTGTGCGCAGCATCTGATCTGACGCCCATGTGGAGGCCGCGATCGCGAGGTCCGATTTGCCATTCGGAAAGTGATGGTAGAGCGACCCTTTGGGCGATTTGGCGGCCGTAAGCAGTTCGGACAGGCCAACGCCATTGTAGCCGCGCGTGCGAAAGAGCTCGGCGGCGGTTCGGATCAGGCGATCTTTTGTCGGCAAGGTCTGGTCATCCATAGAAAGAGATTGACAGGATTAGACCGATTGGTCCAGAAACATGATTAGACCAAGTGGTCTAGTTGAGTCTTTTCAGCGAGCGTGATGTCATGAGAACGGAAAAGATCTGGTTCAAATCCGGTGAGACGGACCTGTCCGGAAGCCTGTATATTCCCGACGCCATACCCGAAACCGTCGCCGTTCTGAACGGTGCCACGGGCGTGCCGCAAGGCTACTACAGCGCCTTTGCAAGCTGGTTGGCGGATGCACGGGGAATTGTTTGCCTCACTTACGATTACCGCGATTTCGGTGCATCCGCGCAAAAACCGCTTCGGCTGTCGAAAGCCACGATGTCGGATTGGGCGCTCGAGGATCAACCCGCTGCAAGGCACGAATTGTGCCGCCGCTTTCCCGACGCCCGCATGTGGGTTATCGGGCATTCACTGGGCGGTATGCTGATGCCGATGCAGGGCGATCTGTCCGATATCGACAGGTTGATCACTGTTGCGTCCGGACGGGTGAATGTGCGCAATCACCCTTGGCCCTATCAGGGGCTCGCCCGGTTGTTCTGGTTCGGACATGTGCCCTTGGTTACCCGTCTTCTGGGGTATTTGCCGGGCCGCGCCGTGGGTCTTGGGGCCGATCTTCCCGCCGATCTATATTGGCAGTGGCGGCGGTGGTGCACGCATCCAGATTTTTACTTTGGGGACCAGACAATGATCCTCCCGGATCCACACTGGCCGGAAAGCATACCGGCCGAGCTGATTGCATTGTCCGACGATCCGGTGTGCCCGCGCCGCGCCGTCGATGCTTTGGCAGAGATCTATGGACGTGGTGCCAAGACCAGAGTTCTCGATCCTGCGGCCTTTGGCCTAAAAAGCATCGGACACCTTGCAGCCTTTGCGCGCCGAAACGCGGCCGTCTGGCCGGCCCTGCTGGACGGCCAAGAAGTGCGCGCAACCTGAACGCTGAAGTGTTGAAAGGTGAGAGGCTGGACAACGACCCAAGCGGGGCTCGTTACGGCTGCTTCCTTCCGGATCTGACCGGGTTGGCGAGGCGCTCGCCCGCGCCAACCTCTCAGAGACCGATATAAGACCGGCTGCAAGGATTCGCAACCTGGCCGCGGCGACGTCACAAGGTCAGGATCAACCGCAGGAACCCGGAACCATCCAGCCCGGCTTCGCTCACGCGCAGGTCGCCGAGGCTGTGCAGATGCGCGCGCGCGCCGGGACCGGTGAGTACTGCGACACTCGCGTCGCGGGCCGGTGCGAACCGCCAAGGCGCTGGCGCATGTTCGATCGGGTCCGAGCCCTTGGCCACAACATAATCGCGCAAAATGTCGGTGATCCTGCGCGGTGGCAGCGCGATCTGTTCAGCGGATTTGAGCGCCTGCACATTGCCGCCGCCATTCGCGCGGTAACTGTTGATCGCAACGACAAAACGGTCGTTGTCTTCGATCTCTACCCCGTCCAGCCGCACTTGCGCGACGCGACGTGCGTTTTCATTTCGGACCGCCCCGTTCGGGGCAAAACGCGCAGGCTGTGTGAGGTCCAGTTCGTATGTAATGCCGTGGATCACGTCGAAATTATAGCCGGGCACCAGCGGGTCCACGAGATCTGCTCCGTCCGCGCCGGGTGTGATCTTGTGAAAAAGGCTTGCGGGCATTTCAAGCCATTCCCGCAGAACAGCTCCTGTCACCACAACGGCGCGCAGCTCGTTGGGAAAGACATGCAGATCGGCGATATGGCGCAGCGAAATGGGACCTGCGGGAACATCGGAATAGTAATGCGGGCCGTTGCGTGCACCGAATTTGCCGGGCGCCACGGCCGAGAGCACGGGCAGGTCGGCATAATCGGTGTCCGCAAGCGCGTTGCGCACCGCATGCGCCTGCGCCGCGGCCACCAAAGCCAGCCCGTCATCTGGCGCAAACAACGAAAAATAGCTGTGCATCGGTCGATCTAGATGGCCGACATGACGGTTCATCTCGCCGCGTGTGGCCTGATGGGCTGGTTCAAGCACACGGCGCAACTCGGGGTCTTCAGCGGTCGTGATATCGCCGTTTCCGATACATCTCAGTTGCGTGGTCGACCCGATGACCGTCCAGCCCTGGCCGTCCGCGTCCTGCTCGAGCCGCAGGTCGATCATGCCCAGGCACGTCCCGGCGGTTGCGGCCATCACGACCGGTGTGCCGTGGATCGTGCCGTTCACCGGGTCCACGTCTTTAAGGCCCTCGAACACCGGACCGGGAAACCGCTGATGCGTGTGACCGGCAATGATCGCGTCAATCCCAGGAAGTGCCGCGAGAGGCCGGATGGCGTTTTCCTGCATCGGATGTTCATTGGCCGCACCGATACCCGAATGCGCCAGTGCAACGACAAGATCACAGCCCGCCGCGCGCAGCCGTGGCACCAACTCGCGCGCGGCATCCACCATCTCGCGCACCTGTACGTGTTTCGCCAAAAGATCCTTGTCCCACACCACCGTCTGCGGAGGCAAAACACTGAGCACGCCGATCGAGAGTGCTCCGTGCCGGGTCTCACGCCGGAGTATCGCGTGGGGCACGCATCCCATGTCATCGGCACTGACCCAGTCGACATTGCTGCAGATAACAGGGCAAGGCGCGTGGCTTAGGGCGCGTGCGAGCGACGGCAGGCCAAAGTTGAAATCGTGATTTCCAAGCCCAATCGCGTCATATTGCAAACGTCGGAACGCAGCCATCAGCGGGTGTGGTTCACCAGGATCGAGCCGCGTTGCCAGATCGCCCATCGGGGTGCCTTGCAAACTGTCGCCATTGTCAAAGAGTAGCGATAACGCACCGGCTTCTTCCGCCTCGCTCCGGGCCTGCGCGATCAAACGAGCGGTCCGCGTCAGGCCGATCGCTGGCTCATCCCGATCTGCGTAATAGTCCCAGCCGCATAGGTTCATATGCAGGTCGGTTGTCGCCAACAACCGAACTTGCACTGTCCTGGCACGCGGCGGCCGGTTCATTTTGCCATTCTCAAAAATTGCACGATGGGGTCACTCGATTTCAGTTGTCACGTTATTACCCCATAGGTTGAGCGCTTCGCAATACTCTCATATATAGGGAGATCACGTCGCCGCAGCTTCGACCAATTCTTGTGTCGTTTTGATCATGTCACCAGACGCAGCGCGCCGTTGCAAAGCGTCACACCGCGTGCCAAGGCTCGTTGGCACCGGTTCAACGGCGCGACGGAAAGGGGCGACAATGAAACTGGCCGAAACGGTTACCTTTGGTGGATCCGGACTGGATCGGGCGGCCGAATGGCGAAACGATTCCAACGTGTTGACCGCCGCCCGCACACATCCCCGTGCGCAAACGATCCTGATGTGGCGGGGCAAGGTTCTGGTGTATGAGGACGGGTTTGGCTCGGTTGTTCGCTTGCCGATGACGCATCCGGTGCTCGCCCACGCGCAGCCCGGGTTGCTGAGCGAACCGCTTCTTTTGGGGCGCGAGGAAGACGTGCCAGTTTTCGCGGCGGACATTTCGGACTGGTGCCCGCCCGACCAGGATCTGAGTCAACTGAATCAGTTTCTGGATCCTTCTTTGCAACGTCACCCGGACTTGCCAAGAAGTCATGTCTTTGCCGAGCTGCGCCGGATCATGGCCCACCTGTCCCCGCGCGACGCTGAACTTGCGGCGACGGCCAAGGCGATCACCGGCTGGCACAGCACGCATCGCTTCTGTGCCAAATGCGGCGCGGCGAGCGAAAGCGCGATGGGCGGCTGGCAACGCACCTGCCATTCCTGCGGGGCGCATCATTTCCCCCGCACCGACCCTGTTGTGATCATGTTGATCACGCATGGGTCCTCGGTTCTGATGGGGCGGTCGCCCGGATGGCCCGCGGGGATGTACTCCCTACTCGCCGGCTTCGTGGAGCCAGGTGAGACGCTGGAGGCCGCTGTGCGCCGTGAGGTGATGGAAGAGGCCGGAATTCGTGTCGGCCCGGTCGAATACCTGGCAAGCCAACCCTGGCCGTTTCCAGCGTCGCTAATGTTCGGCTGTGCCGGGCTGGCCTTGACACGCGACATAAAAATCGATCCCGAAGAGATCGAGGACGCCATGTGGATCACGCGCGACGACATGCTGCTGGCGTTTGCCGGCGAGCATCCGAAACTCAAACCGGCCCGAAAAGGAGCAATCGCACATTTTCTCCTGCAAAACTGGTTGCGAGACACACTTGACTAGATCGGCTTCCCCGGCTGGGAATGGAGGTCACAGGGACATGGCGGGCAAGGCATGAAGTTTTCAACGCGCGAAGATCTCGAAGTCCCGATCGACAGGGTCTTTGAGGCGCTGTCGGAGTTCGAAACCTTCGAACGGTTGGCCATCCGCCGGGGCGTGGATGTGCGCCGGACCGATACCCTGCGCTCTCCCGGCGTTGGCGCCCGTTGGCATGCACGCTTTGTGATGCGTGGCAAAACCCGCGATCTGGAACTGGAACTCACCGAATACGACCAGCCGACCCGGATGCGGTTCGACTCCGTTTCGCCAAGCCTCTCCGGAAGGCTGGATCTCGAACTGGTCGCCCTGTCGACCAAACGCACGCGCATGATCATCGGCATCGACATGCGACCCAAGACGCTAGCCGCGCGGCTGCTGGTGCAATCTCTGAAATTCGCCAAAACGAACCTGGACAAACGCTTCAAGCTGCGCGTGGCGGATTACGTCAAGGACATGGAGCGGCGCCTGCGCGACGTCTGACAAATCGCCAAAAGTAGGATCAGTGGTGCTTGGCGGCAGCCGGGTAAACGCCCAGGATCTTCACGTTGGTTGTGAAGAAATCCAGCTCTTCCAAGGCGCGGCGCACCGCCGGATCATCCGGATGGCCTTCGATATCGGCGTAGAACTGGGTTGCCGTGAAAGATCCGTTGACCATGTAGCTTTCCAGTTTGGTCATGTTGATCCCATTGGTCGCAAAGCCGCCCATGGCCTTGTAAAGCGCCGCCGGAATGTTGCGGACCTGAAAGACGAAGCTTGTGATCATGCCGTGTTCACCGCGCCGCGTCTTGTCGTCCGCGCGCGACATGATAAGGAACCGGGTCGTGTTGGTGTCCTGATCCTCAATTCCGTGCGCAAGAATGTCCAACCCGTAGATCTCGGCCGCGACCGCGCTTGCCATCACACCATCCATCGATCCGTCGTGTTCGGCCAGAGCTGCAGCGGCGCCCGCGCTGTCGGCGGCGGCTTCGGAGGTGATCCCATGTTGTCTCAAAAACGTGCGGGCCTGGGGTAGGAGCACCATATGGGCCCGGACATGACGCACCTGATCGAGCGTGACGCCGGGGCGCGCCATCAGGCAGATTTCGACCCGCACAAAGGCCTCGTCAATGATGTGCAGACCCGATTGAGGCAGCATCGAATGGATATCGGCGACCCGTCCGTATGTCGTGTTTTCGACGGGCAGCATTGCCAGTTCGGCCGCTCCGCTACGCACCGCGTCGACCACATCTTCGAACGCGCGGCAGGGCAACGCCTCCATCCCTGGACGGGCTTTCAGACAGGCTTCGTGGCTATATGCGCCGGGCTCCCCCTGGAAGGCGATGGATTTGGTCATTCGAAATTGGGTCCGCTTTGGTCGTTTGGTCGCGGTGTCTATACCTTGCCTCCAGGCAAGGGAAGCCGTAGATACGCCCGAAACAGTTTCATATGGACTCGCAACCAATGCTCGACACGATGACTTTTACCAAAGTCGCCGCCAGCCTGTGTGGCGCTCTGCTGGTATTCCTTTTAGGCAAATGGGCCGCCGAGATCCTGTACCACGTGGATGGCCACGGCGAACAAGCCTACGTGATCGATACAGGAAGCGAGGACGTGGCCGCGGATGCGGAACCGGAACAGAGCTTTGAGGACATTCTGGCGGCAGCCGATATCGACAAAGGCGCGCGTGTCTTCCGCAAGTGCTCGGCCTGCCACAAGCTGGAAGCGGGTGAAAACGGCACGGGCCCGTATCTCTACGGCGTTGTGGGTCGTGCAATCGGTGGAGCGGACGGGTTCGGCTATTCCTCAGCGCTGAGCGGCCTCTCGGGCGACTGGACTCCGGATGAGCTGAACGCCTTCCTTGAAAAGCCGAGCGGATATGCCGCCGGCACGTCGATGAGCTTTGCAGGCCTCAAAAGCGTCGAAGACCGCGCAAATGTGATCGCCTATCTCGACAGCCTCGACAATTGAGTGTGATACCCGCGGCAAAATAAGGGCTCTGGCATGTAGTCGGAGCCCATTTTGTTGCCCAAGTTGTGGGAATTGGACGAAATCGGCGCCGTGATCCGCCTTGCGCCGCCAGTACGGATCGCCCGGATTTCGCGCGGTCCACAAGGGTACGTCGCGGCATCTTCCGATGAATGCGTGATCACGCAACTTCAACTTGAATGTTGGCGCGCTGGCCCTTTAGCTTACATCACTAATAATAAGGCTTGGCACCCACCCTTACGGAGGATGAGCATGACGACAGGAATCCGCCCGCCCGCCCGCGCAACCGCCCGCGCTCTGAGGGCCGATCTGTTGCGATGGCAAATATGGGGGCTGGGTCTGGTTCTTGTCTTTGGGTTCGCCTCGCTTTTGCGCGCCGAAGACGATGTGATCTCGTCGCATGGGTATTCGTTTTACGGAGACCTGAAATACCCGGCGGATTTTGAGCACTACGACTATGTAAACCCCGACGCACCCAAGGGCGGTGAGATCTCTTTCTCGGCGCTTGGCACGTTCGATTCCATGAACCCCTATTCCCGAAAGGGTCGCGCAGGCCGGCTTAGCTGGACAATGTATGAGAGTCTGTTGGGCGACAGCCCCGCAGATGCCTACGGCGAAGGCTACGGTCTTCTGGCCGAACGTCTCGAGTATCCCCCGACCAAGGATTGGGTGATCTTTCACATGCGTCCCGAGGCCCGGTTTTCTGATGGCACGCCTGTAACAGCACATGACGTGCTGTTCAGTCACAACCTGCTTTTGGAACAGGGCCTGCCGTCCTACGCATCGGCTGTCAAGAAACGCATTCCAAAGGCCGAAGTGATCGATGACCACACGATCAAATTCTATTTCACCGAAGGCATCTCGCGCCGCAGCCTGATCGATCAGGTGGGCGGCGTGCCGGTCTGGTCGAAAACATGGTTCGAAGAAACTGGCGCGCGGCTGGACGAACCGCGCCTGGAAACCTCGCCCGGGTCTGGCCCCTACATGATCGATACTGTCGACGTGAACAATCGTATCGTGCTGAAACGCAACCCCGACTACTGGGGCTGGCATTTGCCGATCAACAAGGGCCGGTTCAATTTCGACACGATACGCGTTGAGTACTTCACCGACGACACACCTGCGTTTGAGGCATTCAAGGCGGGTGACATCACCTTCCGGACCGAGGGCGACTCCAAGAAATGGGCCAGCCAGTATGACTTTCCCAAAACCCGAAGCGGCGTCGTAATCAAGGCCGAGTTACCGAATGGCAGCCCGCCGACCCCGACCGGCTTTGTGTTCAACCTGCGCCGCGACCTGATGAAGGATGTCCGCATCCGCGAGGCGCTGGCGCTCGGCTACAACTTCGAATGGACCAATGAATCGCTTCAATACGGTCTCTTCAGGCAACGTGCTTCGTTTACACAAGGCACACCCTTGATGGCAGACGGTGTCCCGGCGGGCGACGAGCTTACCTTCCTGCAAACGCTTGGTGATCTTGTCCCGGCTGATATGTTGGCAACCGAAGCGCGCATGCCGCACACGTCCAACCCCGATCGCCTGACCGATCGCCGGAACCTGCGCAAGGCGATGAAACTGCTGGATGATGCCGGATGGCCGGTTGGCAATGACGGCAAACGCCGGAATGATCAGGGCCAGCCGCTGCGCGTAATTTTCCTGTTCAACACAGCGGCCGAAGGGACGTTGGGCGCGATTGTCGAAAACTACATGACGAACCTCGAGGCGATGGGGATCGACGCGGTTCTTGAAAAGGTCGACCCGTCGCAATTCACGCTGCGCGAGCGCGAGTTTGACTACGATCTCGTCTATGACTCTTACGCATCCTACCTGGGCGCGGGGACCGGTTTGCGGCAACGCTACGGCTCGGCCGAGGCTGAATTCTCTCTGTTCAATCCGGCCGGGCTCGCCAGCCCGCTGGTCGACAAGATCATCGATGCTGCGCTTTTTGCCGACAACAAGACCGATGAGACCACGGCTCTGATTGCGCTTGATCGGGCGTTGCGCCACGAATTCTTTATGGTCCCGCTGTGGTACAATGACAGCTATTGGGTCTCGTACTACAACCAGTATTCCTATCCCGACCCGCTGCCGCCCCTCGCACTCGGCCAGCTTGATTTCTGGTGGTACGAGGCCGACAAAGCCGCCGTTCTGCGGCAGGCCGGCGCGCTGAGGTAAGCCTGCATGGGCGCTTACATCCTTCGGAGACTACTTCTGATCATTCCCACGCTTTTGGGGATCATGATCATCAACTTCGCGCTCGTGCAATTTGTTCCCGGCGGTCCTGTGGAACAGGCCATCGCGCGGGCGCAGGGTCAGGGCGACGTGTTCGGCAGCTTTGCAGGTGGGCAGGGCGACAACACGTTCGAGACGGAAAACGACTTCAGCGACCGTTATGTTGGCGCGCGGGGGCTGCCGCCTGAGTTCATCGAACAGCTTGAGCGCGAATTCGGCTTTGACAAACCGCCTGTCGAGCGCTTCCTGAACATGCTCTGGAACTATGTGCGGCTCGATTTCGGCGAGAGCTATTTCCGATCTATCAGCGTGATAGATCTGGTGCTCGAGAAAATGCCAGTATCGATCTCGCTGGGGCTGTGGTCGACATTGATTGCCTATCTGGTGTCCATCCCGTTGGGTATCCGAAAGGCGGTTCGCGACGGATCAAACTTCGACACGGTCACAAGCGGTATCATCATCGTGGCCTATGCGATCCCGGGGTTCCTCTTTGCGATCCTGTTGCTGGTTCTCTTTGCCGGTGGTTCTTATTATCAGATCTTCCCGTTGCGGGGGTTGACCTCGGACAATTGGGACCAACTCAGCCTTTTGGGCAAGATCGCCGACTATTTCTGGCATATCACCTTGCCCGTTCTCGCCTCGACAATTGCGGCCTTTGCAACCTTGACGCTGCTGACCAAGAACTCGTTCCTCGACGAGATCAAGAAGCAATACGTGATGACCGCACGGGCCAAGGGGCTGAGCGAACGACAGGTCCTTTATGGTCACGTGTTCCGCAATGCGATGCTGATTGTGATCGCGGGCTTTCCGGCGGTCTTCATTGGTGTGTTCTTTTCGGGCAGCCTGATTATCGAGACGATCTTTTCGCTCGACGGCTTGGGACGCCTGGGGTTCGAAGCGGCTGTCGCGCGGGACTATCCCGTCATCTTTGGGACGCTCTTCATCTTCGGATTGATGAGCCTCGTCGTCGGGATCCTCAGCGACCTCATGTATGTGCTCGTCGACCCGCGCATCGACTTTGAACGGCGGGAGGGCTGAGCCATGAGCGAACGCGCCATCGATCCGATCCCCGAACCCGTTCCCGTCGACCCGGTCGTCGCGCCCGAGCCGGAACGAAAGTCGCGGCTGTCCCCGCTGAACCAACGGCGGTGGCGCAATTTCCGGCGCAACGGTCGCGCCTATTGGTCTCTGATCATATTCTCGGTTCTCTTCGGCCTGTCGCTTTTTGCCGAGTTTATCGCGAACGACAAACCGATCCTTGTCAGTTATCGCGGCGAGTTCTACACGCCGATCTTCAGCTTTTACCCCGAAACGGCCTTTGGCGGGGATTTCCAAACCGAGGCTATCTATCGCGACCCCGAGGTTGAATGCCTGATCGTATCCGGGGGTCTAGACACCTGTTTCGACGACCCCGAAGGCGTCATCGAGGACGCGCAGGACGGCGTCGTGGACGGTCAGGACATCGACAAGGGTTGGACAATCTGGCCCCTGATCCCTTACTCCTTCAACACATCTGTCGACCGCCCCGGCGCGGCCCCTCTGCCGCCCAATTCCCAAAACCTGCTTGGCACCGATGACACCAAACGCGACGTGCTTGCGCGGGTCATCTACGGGTTCCGGCTGTCGATTGTCTTCACGCTGATGGTCACCGCTGCGGCAAGCATCGTCGGGATCATCGCGGGCGCCGTGCAGGGCTTCTTTGGCGGCTGGCTCGATCTGATCTTCCAAAGGATCATCGAGATCTGGAGCGCCACACCTTCGCTCTACGTTATCATCATCATGTTCGCGATCCTCGGGCGAAGTTTCTGGCTGCTGGTCATATTGATGGTTCTGTTTTCCTGGACGGCTCTTGTCGGGGTTGTTCGGGCCGAGTTTCTACGCGCCCGAAACCTCGAATATGTGCGTGCGGCCAAGGCGCTTGGTGTCGGCAATTGGACAATCATGTTCCGCCACATGCTGCCCAATGCCATGGTTGCGACCCTGACGATGCTACCCTTCATCGTGACGGGCACAATCGCCTCTCTGGCATCTTTGGATTTCCTGGGCTTCGGTCTGCCGTCCTCGGCGCCGTCCCTGGGTGAGTTGACCTTGCAGGCGAAACAAAACCTTCAGGCGCCCTGGCTCGGCTTCACCGCCTTCTTCACCTTTGCG
>JBCCVT010000059.1:0-12859 GCA_039195015.1 Pseudomonadota bacterium | reverse complement strand
GATGGATGAGGCCGTCGCAGGCCACGCCAACCGGATTGAGGTTGAACTGCATGAAGATCACGCGCTGACCGTGCGCGACAACGGGCGCGGTATCCCGATCGATCCGCATCCCAAGTTCCCGGGTAAGTCAGCACTGGAGGTGATCCTTTGCACACTCCATGCGGGCGGCAAGTTCTCGGGCAAGGCCTACGAGACCTCGGGCGGCCTGCACGGGGTTGGCGCGTCGGTCGTCAATGCGTTGTCGGATTCGATGGTGGTTCAGGTCGCGCGCGACCGGACCCTTTTTGAACAGCGGTTCTCGCGCGGGCTGCCACTTGGGCCTGTGGCCGAGATTGGCTCGGCTCCGAACCGCCGCGGCACGACCGTCACCTTCCACGCTGACGAAGAGATCTTTGGTCATCACCGGTTCAAGCCCGCGCGCCTGTTCAAGACCATCCGCTCCAAAGCCTACTTGTTCTCGGGCGTAGAGATCCGCTGGAAATCGGCCATCGATGATGGCGAAACCCCGACCGAGGCGACGTTCCATTTCCCCGGAGGTCTTTCGGATTATCTGCGCGAAACGATGAATAGTGCGTCGACCTACGCCGATGCGCCCTTTGCCGGCACCGTGGACTTTCAGGAAAAGTTCGGCACCGCAGGCAAGGTCGAATGGGCCATCAACTGGACACCGTCGCGCGATGGCTTCATCCAGTCCTACTGTAACACCGTACCCACGCCCGAAGGCGGCACGCATGTGGCCGGGTTCTGGGCGGCGATCCTCAAAGGCATTAAGGCCTATGGCGAATTGGTCTCGAACAAGAAGGCCGCTCAGATCACCCGCGACGATCTGATCACGGGCGGCTGCGCGCTGGTATCCTGTTTTATTCGCGAGCCGGAATTCGTTGGCCAGACCAAGGACCGGCTTGCCACCGTCGAAGCCCAGAGGCTTGTCGAGAACGCAGTGCGCGACCATTTCGACAACTGGCTGGCCGCAGATACCAAATCGGCGGGCGCGATCCTCGACTTTCTGGTGCTGAGAGCCGAGGAACGCCTGCGCCGCAGGGCCGAGAAGGAAACACAACGCAAGTCCGCCACTAAGAAACTCCGCCTTCCCGGTAAGCTGGTGGACTGCTCTTCGCAAACGCGCGAGGGCACCGAATTATTCATTGTCGAAGGCGATTCTGCCGGCGGTAGCGCAAAAATGGCGCGGGACCGCAAGCTACAGGCGCTTTTGCCCCTGCGCGGCAAGATCCTGAACGTGCTCGGCGCGGCTTCGTCTAAACTGGGTTCAAACGCCGAGATCAGCGACCTCACACAGGCACTGGGCGTGGGGCTTGGCACCCGGTTCAACGTGGACGACCTGCGCTATGACAAGGTCATCATTATGACCGACGCTGATGTGGACGGGGCGCATATCGCATCGCTGCTGATGACGTTTTTTTTCACGCAGATGCGGCCGATGATCGACCACGGCCACCTCTACCTCGCTTGCCCGCCGCTGTTCCGCCTGACGCAGGGCGCCAAGCGCATCTATGCGCTGGATGAACGAGAGCGGGACGAATGGCTGGAAAAAGGCCTCGGCGGCAAAGGCAAGATCGATGTGTCCCGGTTCAAGGGTCTGGGCGAGATGGACGCGAAGGATCTAAAGGAAACCACGATGGACCCGGCCTCCCGCAAACTGATCCGCGTGACCATCGACGAGGATGAACCGGGCGAGACAGGAGATCTGGTGGAGCGTTTGATGGGCAAAAAGCCGGAATTGCGGTTCGAGTACATCCAGGAGAACGCTAGGTTCGTGGAGGAGTTGGATGTTTAGGGCCAGCGTTCACCTGTTTTCATCGTGCCAGCGGACAAAGCTGATTGAGAAAACGACAATCCGTTCTTAGTCAACGTAAGGGTGCTCTGCCCAACTGACTGGTGGACCAGAGCCTTGGTTCGACAGTGCAGTATTTGTCGTAGGCTACTGACCGTCCCCGTTACTGGTGATCAAGCAGACGCAACTTCGCCGACGCAAGTCCGAACGATTTTGCACCGCAGGAACGATCGGCGGCAATGTATTTTCTTGGTTCGCTCCAAGGCCACTCACCGCATCCGCAAGGACGACATCACGCGCTCGGCGAAAGCCTTAAAGCCCGGCAGCCGTCCCGATCTCTGATCACGGTGCTGCCAGGCGACGGAGCTGCTGGCGCTCAAGAGCCGCCCGGACGGCAGCAGCTTCATGCAGCGAAGGCCGCGTTCGTCTGACCTTTCGCCACGCAAGCGGAAGTCGAAATCGTACTGAATGCAGGCATCAAACCCCTCGGGCCGCGCGGATTTCGGAGCCGGGCGGGCGTCGCGGCGCAGGATTTCGACATCTGGCGGGTGGTTGTGAGGCGCGCTCAAAGCGGCCTCGGTCATCATCAGAAGCTGCTCCATCACATCTCGGCTCAGGTCACCGGGCTTGATCTTTAGGGCGCGCGCCACGCGTCGGACCGGCTGTGACATCTGGAACAGTGAGATCGACACCATTGTACCATCTTCGCGATGAAACGTGCATTCAGCGAAAGGTTTGCTGATGGTCCAGACCTTTGCGCAGTCTTCGGGCAGGCTCAGATGCGCTTGCTGAGCGAGCGCCGCTCCGGCCCACGCCATCAGAAATGCCCATGCCAAAAGGCAAGTTCGCAAAGCCCCACATCCCCCAACCGGTGCGCGACGCACGGTAGCAGGCGGCCGGACGTCTGCCAACCGGCTGGTTGACGCGCGGGTTACTTCTGGAGCCGCTGGAGATAGGCCACGAGGTCTGCGATGGGCGCGCTGGTGAGGATCGGCTGCCCGGTTTCGGCCTTGAGCGGCACGCTGGCGTCGCCCTCAAAGTAAGGTCCCCAGACAGGCATGGGCGACCCGTGGCTGGTCAACGGATCACGCCCGTCGATCCGGGTGACAACGCGGGCCATCGGGAAGACGCCTCCGTTTCGGGCAGTGAGGCCGGTCAGGTCGGGCGGCTGCAAGACCAGCGAAGGGGACATCGGCCCTCGGCCCCGGGCATCGATCCCGTGACAGGTGGCGCAATAATGGCGGTAGGTCTCGGCTCCGATTACGGCGTCCTGCGCCTGCAAGGGCGCGGCGAGAGATGATATGAGGCAGGCTATGAGCGTAGTGCGCATGGCTTCTCCTTGGATCTTGACTGCGTTGTCCGCAAAGGCATGTGGTCGCGAGGAGGTGTGCTCGCGCGAGAACAGGAAGCAAGCTGCAACCGCGCGGTGCGTCGGCGCATCAAGGCTTTGCGCGGTCGCACAGGTGTTGCCGGACCCACTCTGATGGGACCGCTGTCAATGCGCGTTGACTTAGGTCAATCCGCGCAGAACCGCTTGAACGCGAAGGGTCGGATCAGTGCCCGAAAACCGCGTCCGGCACCCAAGTGAGCTTTTGCCCTTTTGGTGCGAGGCGCATGTGCAGGCAGGCGGTGTTGCGACGTTGGAACCACAAAACGTCGACCGGGTACCACGCGGCCTGCGGCACAATGATCTCGTAGGTAAACGTGTTATCACAGGTCTGGCGGCCATCGAATTTGCCAACCGTATGTCCGCCAACTTTGGCGTGCAGCCCATCATTTGTCAGGAAATCGACCTTATATGTACCAGGCGCATCGAACTTGATGTAGCCGGTAATCCGCGCCGCTACCATCTCATCACGCGTGGCGGTGAGCACATTCTGACCGGCTTTCGTGTTGCGGTGATCGAGACCTTTGAGCGGTTGGCCAGTTTCGCTGCCGTTCTCCAAAGCCTCACGCGCATTCGAGAGCGTACGAACGTCGGGCGGATAGGCATAGGTGACAGACAGGCCCGGTTGCAAATCCGTCGGCTGCGGATTAGCCGGCTGCAACTGCAGCGGCGCAGCCAAAACCGATGTTCCCACGAGCATCAAAACAGCCGCTACAAAGCCGGTCACACGCACCATCATGCTTCACTCTCCCTGCGTCACCCTTGCGGTGATCTACCCCATTCGGCTCAGACGATATGTGGCAACACGCCACCAGGCAAGCCCGCCGTTTTCGGCAAGTTGCCTTTCTTGATTACCATCCCTATGACACGTATCGTCCATGCAGTTAGAACCGCCTGAAGGCAGGACCATGAGCAGAGACTTTTACCGCGAACCACTCGCCGATGCGGTAATGGACGCGAAGATGCGCGAGATATGGGGGCAATTTAAATCCAGACCGCGTATTCAACAACAATTGCGGAACTTTTTGCCACCGTCGAAAGTTCATGTCCTTGGATGCGATTTCATCGTAAATCCGCGCGACAACTGGACAGAGTTCAAGATGTGGCGCGACGGGCAAATGCCCGAACAAGCGCAGACGAAGATGCTCTGCGAACGGATGGCTGATCGAGACGTCACGGTGGTGGATGTCGGTGCGAATGCGGGCGCGTTTTCGCTGCCGATCATGCGCGTCGCGGGCCCTGGCTCACGCGCGGTTCTGTTTGAGCCGAACCCCGAGATGCAGTTCAGGCTTCGCAATAATATCGCGTTAAATGATATTGAAAATATTCATATTTTTGATTGCGCCGTATCAGACAAGAAAGATCGCGCGACCCTTCATTTTCCGAAACATCACAATCTTGGCCAAGCGCGTCTGGACAAGGAGTATGCCGATGATGCGGAGTCGATTGAGGTCGAACTGCGGCCGCTGCCGGATTGCCTGACCGAAGCCGGAGTGACCCGTATCGATTTCCTGAAGGTCGATGTCGAGGGGCTGGAGGATCGCGTTATCGGCCCTCTGCTGGAGTCGGACACCGCGCCCAAACCCCATCTGATCTATTTTGAGGTCGCGCACAAACAGCACTGGACTTATCCGTTGACCGAACTTCTCGAAGACCGCGGGTATCGGCTGGCCCAGGATTACAACGTGAATGCGCTCTATGAACTTGACAGGATAGGCTAGGCGTGAACCTCGCCTTCGTCACAATGGTCTGGCGCGACTATTGGCTGCTGGGCAAGTGGGTTCAGCATAATGCTGCGATCGTGCCCAAGCGCCACCTCTACGTATTGAACCACGGTGGCGATCCAGAGATCGACCGCATCGCGGATGGCTGCAACGTTATTCACGTCCCCCGCGACGGAGTAACGCTGGACCTGACGCGGCGACGATGGGATCTGGTGGCTGGTGTCACCAACGGGCTCTTGGCCTTTCATGACGCGGTGGTCTGCACGGATGTGGATGAGCTGCTGGTTTACGCCGGAGACAAGCCGTCTCTGCTCGACCACCTCGCCGCGCGTCCCGTTGAAAAGGACGCCCTGGCGCCCATCGGTTTGAACCTCATGCCAACGGATGGAAAGGGGACAGATCCGGACGAGCCCGTGCTTGCCCAACATCCCAATGCATTGCTGTCGGCCAAGTACACCAAACCCTGCGTTGCCGCGCGTTCAGTGGCATACACCGTCGGTGGCCATGGACTTGTCGGCGGCCGGTTCACGGTGGACCCCGAAATTCTGCTGCTGCATCTGCATTTCGTGACCCCTGATTACGCCGAGCGCATGCGCGACCGGCAGGAAATCGTCGCGGAATCCAAACGGGCAAATGTCGAGAGCGGCGGTGAAATCAAAACCCGCAAGCGGTTCTGGATCAACTGGTCGGACCCCGACATGGTGTTTCGCAAGAACGCTCAACGCCTGCAGTTGGCCGAACCATGGGATGAGGCCGCGGGGTTCGAAGGGCTCGCCCATCGGCTGGACGCCGCCCGGAGCTTTTCGGGCAAGCGCGCCATGATCGACCCGGCGTCGACCGAAAAGGATCCCGTGCGGGTGACACTGCCCGAACGTCTTCGGCACGTGCTCTAGGAACACACAGCATCAAGGCGGGCAAAACGCCGCCCGACCAACCTGTTACGTGCACAGACGCCGATTATTGTCTAGGCTGATCGACATGAGACATTTCGACGAGATCTTCGACATTGCCGCTGACCGTCATGGCGGATCAGACGCGCTGTCCGCGCAGCTGTCGAGCCCGACATCTGCACAAGAGCTTGCGGTCGTTCCGGGCGATCGCTGGCTGTCGACTTTCACGAAATGCATCTTTCAGGCCGGTTTCAACTGGAAGGTCATTGAAGCGAAATGGGACGGGTTCGAAGAGGCGTTTTACGGCTTTGACCTCGGCCGATGCGCGTTCATGGATGACGAACAATTCGACGCGCTCCTCACCAACACGAACATCGTGCGCAATGGTGCCAAGATTGCAACCGTGCGCGAGAACGCGAGTTTTCTTCTGGAGCTCGAAAAAGACGGCGGCGCCGGCAAAGTCATCGGCGCATGGCCATCCACCGACTATATTGGGCTACTGGACCTGCTGAAAACGCGTGGCGCGCGGCTCGGAGGGACAACGGGGCAATACGCATTGCGGTTTTCGGGGCGCGATAGCTTCATCCTGTCACAGGACGTCACCGCGAGGCTTGTCGCCGAAGGCGTAATCGACAAAGCCGCGACATCAAAAACCGCATTGCGCAAGGTGCAGGCGGCCTTCAACGCATGGATGGAGCAGTCCGGGCGTTCCCTGACCGAAATCAGCCGTGTACTGGCCATGAGCATCTGAGGAGGTTTTCTTTTTGATCCGCATCCTGCTCTGTTTGCTTTTGGTTGCTGCGGTGTCTTGCGGACGCCCTCTGACAGAGAGCGAGGCCGCATTTATCAGCAAAATCCATGGGGATGACCTGGACGTGGATCGCGTGCGTTTGGTTCGAGGCGCGCTCGTGGGCAGCGTGACGTTCAAACGCAAGGCCCGTCCGCGCGTTGCCTGTCGCGAACGCATCCTGCCGCCCCTCAAGGACGAGATTGTAACAACCCGACCCGCGGCCGTGGCTCTTTTCAACCGGGTCTTCTTTACCCATGACTGGTACATTGAAGACTACACGCCAGAGTATCCCGAACGGCTCCACCTGGTCGAGGCGATGCTGCTTGCGCATGAGATGACCCATGTCTGGCAATGGCAGAACCGATCGCGCACCGGGTATAGCCCGCTCAAGGCTGCGGCCGAGCACGGGACCGTGGATGATCCTTATCTGTTCGATCTCAATGATGAGCGGGATTTCCTGCGCTTCGGCTACGAGCAGCAAGGTGCGATTGTCGAGGAATATGTGTGCTGCCGCGCCTTGGCGCCGGATGCTCCGCGCACGCAGCGTCTGCACACGATGCTGGCGGCGGCCTTTCCTGTGTCGCGCCTGCCCGATGCACGCGAAAGCGATGTGTACCTGCCCTGGGCCGATGCCGATCTGAAGGGCATCTGCGACTGATCAGGGTTCCTGGATCGACTCCAGATAAAACAGGATCGCGGCAAAGGGCTGGGGTGTTGGCGTGAGAACGTCGTCAACCTCGATCGGGACAAGCTCCACGTTGTCCAGCAGAGCGCCAAACTCCGGCATGACCCGACCCGCGTGCCCGATCCCGAACCCATCGATGGTCGACAGGGTTTGGGCCCGGGGGAACGTGCCGCCGTTCCGCGCTGCCAGCAGTGTCAGATCGGGCGCATCCTGCCCGCCGATCAGAGCGCCGCCCGTGGCGTCCACATCATGACAAGCGGCACAGTTATTGGCGAAAATCCTTTCGCCATCCCTCCGTGTCGGCATTTCGTTAATCGCGCAGGCCGCCACTCCGGTCAGTCCACACAGGCCGATCAGAAACGCTCGTGTCATTGCAGGAACGCCGACAGGTTGACGAAAGAAGCGCTTTGATCGCTCGCCTCTCCCCGGCAGAGAAGGCAGGATCGTTGATCCTCCGACAGACCAGCCTTGTTGGGCATTGGCGCCCCGGCAGCAAGGCCCGCCAGTGCCGCGATCGGCATCATCAAAACCAGAAGTCGCATGGGCACGCTCCTTTCCCGCAACGTCATTCAACGCTTGCACGCCGCCCGTTTGCGCAACAATGATCCACGTCAAACCGTGCCGGCGACGAGGATTAGTCATGACCTATTACCCAATCATTATGTTGGCCGCCGGAATTGGTGTGCCGGTTCTGGCCGCCCTGAACGCAGCACTCGGACAGCAGATTGGCTCACCCGCAGCGGCGGCGACCGTGCTGTTTCTCGTGGCTTTGGTCAGCGCCGTTGTCGTGCTGGTCATTGCCGGGACAGGTCCGATAACACGTGTCGCAACCGCGCCGCGGCATTTGTTGCTCGCCGGGGTTCTGATCGCGTTCTACGTCCTGTCGATCACCTATGTCGCACCGCATTTCGGGGTCGGCAACGCGGTGTTCTTCGTGCTGATCGGTCAGTTGATCAGCGCGGCGGCGATCGATCATTTCGGCCTGTTCGGCGCTCAGGTGAGCCCATTGACCCTGACCCGCGCGGGCGGGATCGCAATCATGGCGTTGGGCGTTTGGGTGACGCAGCAAGTCTAACGGGAACGCGCGTCACGATGCGTCGGCAAGCCCGCAGATCCGATCCCAAAGCTCAGCGTCTACTGATACCGGATCGACCAGAACCTTCCCCTGCCCAGGCATCCGCGCGCCCGGATCCGCAGAAACCGACCGCGCGACCTCGGAGACAAGATCGGCAAAGCCCGGCGACGCAGTGGGATCAATCACCAGATAGAACTGCCCCAGATCGTGAGGCGGGCCCTCGGTCGCTTTGAGCGGATTGACGCGGGTCGACGGAACGCTGTCGGTCAAACCTGCAGCCAGCAGTTCGGCCATCAGTCCAAAGCCCCATCCCTTGTACCCGCCCGACGACACAAGCGATCCTGACAACGCCGCGTCCGGATCCGTCGTGGGCTGCCCTTCGGCGTCAAGCGCCCAGCCCTCGGGGATTGCCTCCCCCGCCGCCTTGGCCATGGTGATCCGACCGAGGGCAACGGCTGTGGTCGATTGATCAAACTGCATCGCGATGCCACCCTGGCCATCTGGCACCGAGAACGCGATCGGGTTCGTGCCGATCACGCGGGTCTTGCCGCCGGGAGGTGCCACGATGGGCGAGGCATTGGTCATCCCAAGCGCGATCATCCCAGCACGCGCGAGCTGCCCGGTAAAGAAACCGACCGATGTACATGTGTGCGTGTGGCCGATGGCGAGGCTGATCGTACCCGTCTCGCGCGCTGCCTCCAACGCAACCGGTAGAGCGCGTTCGAAAGCTGGCTGCGCAAAGCCCATCCGACCGTCAACCTGCACGACGCCCGGACGCGGACGGGTCACACGCGGTTCGACCTGGCCCGCCACACGCCCCGAGCGCAACTGTGCGCAATAGCTTTCGACATAATAGAGCCCGCATATCCGGTTTCCGGTGGCCTCTGCCTCGACCACGGCGCGGGCGACGCTCTCCGCGATCCAACCCGCAGCGCCATGCGCGCGCAAGGCAGCTGCCGTGACCCCCCCGATCTGTTCCTGCGTCACCTCGACCATGATTACCCCTCAACGATGCGGCCAGCCTCGAGCCGCACGACGCGGTCCATGCGTGCGGCCAGATCCAGATTGTGCGTGGCGATCAGCGCCGCCATTCCGCTTCCGGCCACAAGATCCATCAGCGCGCCAAAGACCTGATCCGACGTCGCGGGATCCAGATTGCCCGTGGGCTCATCCGCCAGCAACAGGCGTGGCGCATTTGCAAGCGCGCGACAAAACGCAACACGTTGCTGTTCGCCACCCGAAAGCGCGGCAGGCCGGTGACCGGCGCGTTCCGCAACACCGACGCGGCCCAGAAGGTCGCGCGCCCGATCTTCCGCAGCGGCCGGTCGGGCGCCGTTGGCAAGTTGCGGCAACACGATGTTTTCAAGCGCCGAGAACTCGGGCAGCAGATGATGGAACTGATAGACAAAGCCGACATCACGCCGCCGGGTGGCTGTGCGCTTGCGATCCGACTGACCGGCGACATCCTGGCCGCCGATCTCGACCGTCCCGTCATCGGCGGTGTCGAGCAGCCCCGCCACATGCAAAAGCGTGGATTTGCCAGCACCGGATGGAGCCACGAGCGCCACCACCTCTCCGGCATTCACGGTCAAGTCGGCCTCGCGCAGCACGCACACCTCACCGGGCTTTCCGGCATTGTAGGTCTTGACCAACCCGCTCAGTCGCAGCGCGGGGTCACTCATATCGCAGGGCCTCAACTGGGTTTAGCCGAGCCGCACGCCGCGCCGGGAACAGAGTGACAAGGAATGAGAGACCAAGCGAAAGGGCAACGGCCGACAAGACGTCGCCCAGTCGCAGCTCCGCCGGTAGCGCGTAGATTCCCCGGATCGCCGGATCCCAGACACCGCCGCCCATCGCATAGTTCACAAATGAGAAGATCGGATCGATATAGGCCACGAACAGGCATCCAAGGGTCACTCCGGCAGCCGTACCGATGAGGCCGGTGAACGCGCCGCAGATAAAGAAGACGCGCAGCACCGATCCTTCGCTCAGCCCGATCGTGCGCAGAATGCCGATGTCGCGTCCCTTGTTCTTGACCAACATGATGAGTCCCGAGACGATGTTCATCGCCGCGATCAGCACGAGGATCGACAGGATGATGAACATCACGTTGTCCTCGACCTCAAGCGCGCGGAGGAACCCTCCGCTGGCATCCTGCCAGGTCCAGATGATCGCCCAGTCTCCAGCCGCCCGCAAAAGTGATGGCGTCATGTCCCCGACGGCCTCGGGGTCGCTGACCATCACTTCAAGCTCGTCCACAACGCCTTCGCGGTTGAAAAAGCTTTGCGCCTCGGTCAACGGCAGGTAGACCCGTGTCCGATCGATGTCATAGCGCCCTGCGGTAAAGACATAGACGATCTCGTACGCGTTAACGCGCGGGCTGGTGCCAAAGGCGGTCTTTACCCCGTTGGGCGAAATCAGCTTGATGCGGTCGCCGACCTGCGCGCCCAATTCTCGCGCAACACCTGACCCGATGGCGATGCCCTCCTCAAAGCGCGAGAGATCCCCAAGTGCGGCATCGGATTCCGCAATTCCGGGCAGCGTTGCGATATCTTCGGCCGACATTCCGTAAACCTCGACGCCTGCATTGCGCTGCTGCATATTGGCCATCACTTGCGCCCGGACCAAAGGGGCGACCCGGGTAACGCCCGGCACTTCGGCCACACGGCCCGCAAGCGCGTCGTAGTCCCGGATGGTGCGGTCGATCCGGCCCGTTTCGGTAATCTCTCCGCTATTGTAGACCGTAATATGGGCGTTGGCGCCAAGGATCGTGCCCACAAATTCCGACCGGAAACCGGAGCGGACAGCCAGGGTCGCGATCAGCGCAAACACGGCCAGCGTGATCCCGATCAGGCTGATCCAGGTCATCGTGCTAACACCCCCTTCGGCGCGGCGCGCGCGCAGATATCGCCAGGCGATCATCCATTCAAAGCGGGCAAACGGGGCGGGTGATGCAGCCATTCCGGCTCCTGCTCGGTGTTTTCGGGAACCTGCTGCGTCGGGCCGATGGGGTCAAGCGCATTCAAACGCCCGGCGCGGACCGACCGGCGACCGCCTGCCGCGATCAGCGACGAAAGACGGCGGCCACCAGCGCCTTGTCGAGCGCGATCATCTCATCGAATGCCAAACAGGCGCGCCAGGCTACCACCGCGCCCCACCCACCATTCCAGGAAACCGCGTAGGATCCATGACCCGCGTCATCAAAGCACAACGCCCCGAACATCCAGTGGTTGTGACCACTGCCGGATTGCCGCCAGAAAGTGCCCATGCCGTAATAAGCACCGCCGCCAAGATCGACCGAGGGATGATCCGACGGCGACCTTCCGACATCCGTTTCGGCTCCGAAGGCTTCGGCGAAAAATCGGGCATAGCGGTCGACCGGCATTGCCCAGCCACCCCAAGCGTCGAACACGCCAAAGTCCGCTGATACGGCGACATCGGGAAACCGGGAGGCCGGCAGCACGCGGTCGCGGCACACGTCGCGATAGGGCCGGTCGGTGACCCCGGCGATCATTTCGCCCAGCACCGCGTAATGTTCGTTGTTGTATCGATAGGTGCCGCGCCGGTCGCTGGGTGCGCCGCGCGCCAGTACAGTCGCCGTGACTGAACGGTGGCGGGGCGCGGCCTCGCCACGCCATTGGGGCATCGATTTTTGCGTGCTGTCCGGCCAGAACCCCGCTTGATGTGTCAAAAGCTCTGCCACCGTTACATCTGCCAGTGCCGACGCAACCCGCGTGCCAAGAACCATGCCAAGCGTCGTATCATAGCCCAGGAGATCGTCATCGACGAGCGACTTGACGCACATCGCGGTGATGGCCTTGCTGAGGCTCGCCATCTCCATCGGCTCGGCTACCGAAACGCCTGCGGCCACGGCCTTGACCGGCTCACCGTCACGGGTGATCAGCATGACACCGGACGGGCCGCCGACATCATTCCGCCACTTGGTCCAGGCCGCCTCCATGCGCATGACCGTCTCTGTCTGGTCGTCCGCCCAGGCCGCGCCGGTCAGGGTCGCCGCCGCAAGCCCGGACAGCGCGATCATGCGGATCATTGGCACGCAACGATACCTGCAAAAGGTCGGACAGGATGCGGGTATGGGTCGTAGAGGGTGATTCGCATCGTTGACATGGCACCGCCAGCCCCGATCAAAACCGAACGCCCGAATCTTGCAGGTGACGGCAGATGCATTGTTTGCGCGCTTGGCATAGTCCGGATTCACTTACCCCGATCGTTGTCGTTCGTGCCACAATCCGCGCTTTGTGTGAACCAGTTACATCTCGTGAGCGGAAAGCTGTGCTAACTTCATCAAATAGAAATTGTTTCGACATAATAAAATTTTTTCAGGGGTACGTACGATGGATCAGTCACCAAGAATGTTGGAGCAACCGCTCCTCACATTACGACAAAACGGCGAAGTCGACTGCGAAACGGCAGCCATCTTCCGCGCATGTCTCAGACCTCACTTCGAAACCGCGAAAACCTGGGGCGCTTTGATCCAGGCACTGTCAAGCAAGGG
>JBCCVT010000058.1:0-13219 GCA_039195015.1 Pseudomonadota bacterium | reverse complement strand
CCTCATTCGTCGCTTGGCGGTCCACCAGTTTCCCCGGTATCCGCCACCGCCAGTTTGCGGGTTTTGATGCGTCGTACCCTCGGATAGGGTCGCATCATGTTGCAAATCAACGACCAGATCGCGATCCAGGACTGGGAACTGACCGAACAGTTCATCCGCGCCTCGGGTCCTGGTGGGCAAAACGTCAACAAGGTCGCCACCGCGGTCGAGCTTCGGTTCGAGGCCGAACGCTCTCCGTCGCTGACCTCGGCGGTCAAGACACGCCTGCGCCGCATCGCCGGGCGACGCTGGACCCGGGACGGCGCGATTGTCATCCAATGTGACGAAACCCGCAGCCAGGCCCGCAACCGCGAGATCGCGCGCACCCGCCTGGTCGAGCTGATCCGCCGCGCATTGGTTGTCCAGAAACGCCGCATCGCGACCAAACCGACCAAGGGATCGGTCGAACGGCGGCTCACATCCAAGAAAACCCGCAGCGCCGTCAAAACCTTGCGCGGCCGCGTGCGCGAGGACGAGGGGTGACGCCGGTGATCCTGGCCACTAACCTGCCCACACATGCGCGAGGGGGATGACATGCGGCTCAGGGACAAAACGGCGATCGTGACCGGCGGCGCGTCGGGATTTGGCGCGGGCATCGTGCGCAAGTTCGTCGAAGAAGGCGCGCGCGTGATGATCGCCGATATCAACCGCGACGGCGCGGCGGCCATGGCAGGCGATCTCGACGCGATCGCGCAACAGGTTGACGTGTCCGATGGCGGCTCGGTCCAGGCGATGGCCGATGCGGCCCTTGCCGCCTGGGGCCATGTGGACATCGTGATCAACAATGCGGGCGTCACGCATCCCAAGGGATGGCTTGAAGAGATCAGCGAAGACGATTTTGACCGGGTGCTGAATGTGAATGTCAAATCGGTCTACCTGACCGCGCGCGCGCTGGTGCCGCATATGAAGGCGCGGAACAGCGGCGCGATCCTCAACATCGCCTCGACCGCGGGCCGTTCGCCGCGCCCGCAGCTCAACTGGTACAACGCATCCAAGGGCTGGATGATCACCGCCACCCGCACCATGGCGATCGAGCTTGCACCGCACAAGGTTCGGGTCAACGCCCTGAACCCGGTGGCCGGTGAAACCCCGCTGCTCAAATCCTTCCTCGGCGAAGACACCCCCGAAATGCGCGCCAAGTTCCTCGCCACCATTCCTCTGGGCCGGTTTTCCCAGCCCGAGGATCTGGGCAATGCCGCGTGTTTCCTGTGTTCCGACGAGGCCAGCATGATCACGGGCGTCGCGCTCGAAGTGGACGGAGGACGCTGCATATGACCCGCGTAAACCTGGCCGAGAAGCTGGCACAGATCCACACGCATTGGGACCCGCACGTGGTCGCCGATTACAATGGCAACGACGTCATGGTCGTGAAATTCAAGGGGGATTTCCCGTTTCACAGCCACCCCGATACCGATGATTTCTTTCTTGTGCTCGACGGCGAGATGGTGATGGAGATTGCGGATGCGCCGCCGCAAACCCTGCGCGCCGGTGAGATCTTTGTGGTGCCCAAAGGCGTCGTGCACCGGCCGCGCGCGGACGCGGAATGCCAGGTGATGCTGATCGAACCCAAGGGCACGCCCAATACTGGCGACCCGGAAACCGCCGCCGCCAAGCCGCGCTTGTAACCCAGCAGCTGAACAGGACCGCATCATGGAGCCCGGAGCCCGGAACCTGATCACGGACGTGCCTGGCCTGCGCGTGGGCAACGCCCAGGATCATCACATCAAGACAGGGACCACGGTTCTGACGGCCGATGCGCCTTTCACGGCCTCGGTCAGCGTGATGGGCGGCGCGCCCGGCACGCGTGAAACCGATCTGCTTGCGCCGGACAAATCGGTGAGCCATGTGGACGCGCTCTGCCTCTCGGGCGGCTCGGCCTTTGGGCTTGATGCCTGTTCGGGTGTGGTCGACGGGTTGCGCGCGCAGGGCCGGGGGTTCCAGGTCGGGGCGGCCATGATCCCGCTTGTCCCCGGCGCGATCATCTTTGATCTGCTGAACGGTGGCGAAAAGGGCTGGGTCGACAACCCTTATCGCGCGCTCGGCCGCGCCGCCTTTGATGCTGCGGGTTCGGATTTCGACCTGGGCACGGCGGGCGCGGGAACCGGTGCGCTGACGGCGATGCTCAAGGGTGGTCTGGGGTCGTCCTCGCTGGTGCTTGCATCAGGTATCACGGTCGGCGCGCTCGTGGCGGCAAACCCGATGGGCAGCGTGACAACCCCGGGCGACCGGTATTTCTGGGCCGCACCCTTCGAGCTCGGCGGAGAGTTTGGCGGGCTCGGCTGTGATCCGACCATCGGCCTCGGAAGATCTCTCGACAGCCGCAAGGCGCAGGTGATCGGGCGTGACTCCCAGGACGGCGCGAACACAACGATCGCGATTGTCGCGACCGATGCGGTGCTCGACAAACCGCAATGTCTGCGAGTCGCCACCGCCGCCCATGACGGGATCGGCCGCGCGACGGTGCCCGCCCATTCGCCCGCCGACGGTGACCTTGTCTTTGCCGCCAGCACCGGAACCCGACCGCTGCACCACCCGGAGCGCGACCTCGCGCTGATCGGGCATGCGGCGGCGCTGTGCCTGTCCCGCGCCATCGCCCGGGCGATCTTTCTGGCGACACCCGCCGAGGGCGATCTGCTGCCCTGCTGGCGTTCGGAGACACCCTGATGCCAAACCTCTCGCTTTCCGAAATCACGCTCTATTTTGAACAGGACGGCGCTGGCGAGCCGCTTTTGCTGATTGCCGGCATCGCCAGCGACAGCGCAAGCTGGCTGCCGCTGATCCCGCACTTATCTGGGAATTTTTCCCTGATTCGACCGGACAATCGCAGCACCGGGCGGACGATACCGCCCGACGCGCCCACCGATCTGCACCGGAACGCGGCGGATTGTGTGGCGCTTCTGGATCATCTCGGGGTCGAAAAGGCGCATGTGCTTGGCCATTCCATGGGCGGGCTCGTCGCGATGGAGCTCGCCACCGCCTGTCCCGACCGGGTCGGCAGCCTGACCCTCGCCGCCATCGCACCCCTGCGCAGCGCGCGCAATGTGGCTCTCTTTGACGCCCTGATCGCCATCCGCCGCAGCAACGCCCCTCCGGACACCTGGCTGCGCGCGTTCTTCCCCTGGCTCTTTGCTCCGCCGATGTTCAACGACCCCGCCGCGATCGACGCTGCGGTGCAGATGGCGCTGGCATACCCCTTCGCGCAACCGGTCGAGGGTATGGAGCGTCAGCTCCGCGCGCTCGACAGCTACGATCCGACCCATCTCGACATCCGCACGCCGGTTCAGGCCCTGCTGGGCGGGTACGACATTCTGATGCCCGAGGGTCCGGCGCGCGACGCTCTGGCGCGGATTGACGGGATCGACATCAAGACGATCGCGACGGCCGCGCATTCGGTGCATTGGGATGCACCGCAAATCGTCGCGGACCACATACGGGCCTTCGCGGCCCAACACCCGCTCTAGCGGTCAGACCACACGCAGCGGAACGACGGTATCGGTGCCCGCCAGAACCTGGCGCACCCTGGCCGCGATATCCTCGGCCGTGAGGCCCGCATCCGCATACATCTCGGCCGGGCTGGCCTGATCGATGAAACGATCCGGCAGGCACATGGTCCGCACCTTGATGCGACCGTCCAGCAGGCCCTGATCCGCCATCTGCTGCAATACCATCGCGCCGAACCCGGCCATCGCGCCCTGTTCGACGGTGATCAGAACGTCATGCCGCGCCGCAAGATCGGCGATCAGCTCCATGTCCAGCGGTTTTGCAAAACGCGCATCGGCGATCGTCGGACGGATGCCATGCTCGGTCAGCAGATCGGACGCCGCCTGGCATTCAGCCAGATGCGCGCCGAAACTCAAAAGCGCAACATCCGATCCCTCCTGCACGCGGCGGCCCTTGCCGATCGCCAGCAGATCGCCCCGTTCCGGCAGGTCGACGCCCACGCCATTGCCCCGCGGATAGCGGAACGCGATGGGTCCACTGTCATGCGCCGCGGCCGTTGTCACCATATGCACCAGCTCGGCCTCGTCCGCGGCCGCCATCAGGACCATACCGGGCAGCGCCCCCAGATAGCCGATGTCGAAAGCACCCGCATGGGTCGCGCCATCCGCCCCGACAAGCCCAGCGCGGTCAAGCGCAAAGCGCACCGGCAATCCCTGCAAGGCCACGTCATGCACCACCTGGTCATAGCCCCGCTGCAGGAAGGTCGAATAGATCGCGCAGAACGGTTTCAGCCCTGACGCGGCCATGCCGGCGGCAAAGGTGACGCCATGCTGTTCGGCGATGCCGACGTCAAAGACGCGGGCCGGGAACCGGTCGGCCATGATGTTGACACCGGTGCCCGACGGCATCGCCGCGGTCACCGCAACGATCGACGGATCACGCGAGGCGAGATCGGTGAGGGTCTGGCCAAACACCTTGGTATAGGCCGGCGCGTTTGCCTTGGCCTTGGTCTGGACGCCACTTGCCACGTCAAATTTCGACACGCCGTGATACTTGTCCGCCGACCCTTCGGCCGGGGCATAACCCTTGCCCTTGACCGTGCAGCAATGGATCACGACGGGGCCTTTCGCGCGGGTGCGTGCCGCCCGCAGAACGGTCAGCAACTGCCGCATGTCATGGCCGTCGATCGGGCCCACATAGTCAAAGCCGAGCTCTTCAAAGAACGTGCCCTGACCCTGCACGCCGGTCACCATCTGACGCGCGCGCTGCGCACCCAGGCGCACCGGCTCGGGCAGGATTTTCTCCATGTCCTTGGCCACCGCATCCAGCATCGGCATCGGCCCCATCGCCGAGATCCGCGACAGATAAGTGCTCATCGCACCCACGGGCGGGGCGATGCTCATTTCGTTGTCATTGAGGATCACAAACATCCGCCGGCCTTCCGACCCGGCATTGTTCAGCGCCTCATAGGCCATGCCCGCACTAATCGACCCGTCGCCGATCACGGCAATCGCATCGCCGGTTGGCTGGCCGTGATCGCGCCCGACGGTAAACCCAAGGGCCGCCGAGATCGAGGTCGAGCTATGGGCGGCGCCAAAGGGATCGTATTGGCTCTCGGTGCGTTTGGTAAAGCCGCTCAGCCCGTCTTTCTTCCGCAGGGTGCGGATGCGGTCGCGGCGACCGGTCAGGATCTTGTGCGGGTAACACTGGTGCCCGACATCCCAGATCAGCTTGTCCATCGGCGTGTTGAACACCGCATGGATCGCCACCGAAAGTTCGACGACGCCCAGGGAAGACCCCAGGTGCCCGCCGGTTTCGGACACGGCCGAGATCACCTCGTCCCGGACTTCATCAGCCAATTGCGCCAGTTGCCGGTCGTTCAGGGTCTTGAGGTCGGCAGGTCCGGCAACGCGGTCAAGAATGGGGGTCGATGGGCGGGTCATGGGATTAGCGCCTTTCCTCGCTTGTCCAAAAAAGGCGCCGCACATAAAGGGTATCTCAATGTGCGGCGCCAGGTTCCTGTAGCCAACAGGAAGGGAAACGGGGTGTTTAAACCCCGTGCGCGAACCCTGGAAGCCGCGGGTTCGTGCCTGGCAAAGAGGGGCGGCGCAGGACCGCCCACCCTTATTCGTATTCCGGCACCTCGGTCGTGGCCAATTCGGGCCAGTCGTCGATCATGTTCAGGCCCTGCAGCGGCTGCTGATAGCCCTTGTGGCATGTCCGGCACGCCGCCTTGGGCGCATCGGCATAGATCGGGCCAAGCCGATCTTCCGGATAGTCGTCCCTGAGCGGGACGAGGTATTCCTCGTTTAGCTCCTGCACCATCCCGATGCCCAGCGTCTCGGTCGCCCATTGCGGCGTGACCTGCCCGGCGTCGTAGAAAGCGCGGCTGTTGTGGCAGAAGACACAGTTCACACCCAGTGAGTTCGAGATGTAATTCATGAAGCTGTAGGTCCGCTCGGCATTCTGCCAGGTCGGATAGTCGCCACTGGCGGGCGGCTCGTCGACACGCGAATCAAGGCTGTGCACACCGATCACCTCGTAGTTCAGCAGATACGCCTCAAGCGCATCCGACGGCAGTGAGGTGAACTGGCTGAGCGACGTCGCCTGGTTCTGAACCGCCGACCAGCCCGACGACGACTGCGTCACCGGCGTGATCCGGAACCAGATGTCCGAAGGCACCACCTGGCCGCGATGGCAGGTAAAGCAGTTGACACCCACCACCTCGTTCGCGTTCACATGCGCGTCCCAGTTTTCATTGATGTTCTGGGTCATCTCGATCATGCGGTAGGCCACCTTTGTCTGGTAGCTGTCCGGATCGTCCAGCAAATCGGGAATGCCGGTCCAGGTCCGCATCGCCGCCAGCAGCCGGTCGTAGTTTTCAACCGTCAGGTTCGCAAGCGCCGGCGGCACGTTTTCATAGGTGTCCACCGCAAGCGCGGCGCCACTTTCCGGCACAACGGGATCCGACGACGCGTAGTCGGCGATGGTTGGGTCCGGAGCCTTTCTCTCCGTGTCGAACTCCGGCACCGACATGCCCGTGCCGCGCGGACCGGTCTGCAGCGAGTCGGTCGCGAACGGCTGACCCCAGGTTACGATCAGCGCCGCCACCAGCACCGCGCCAACCGCGGTGCCGACAATGATCGCTGGCCCGTAGATATCGGTCGGGTTCTCCCGGTTCCAGTCATTGAACCATTTGGGCAGCATGGATCAGTCCTCCTTACCGATAAAGGCTTCGTAGCTGCCGTAGTCCTGGTAGCCATACGAGCCGTCATAGATCGGGGCAAAGTTGTGCTCCTGCGCCCAGATGAACCAGTTGTCCACCACGGTGCCGGTCAGCAGGATGCCGATGCCACCGGTGATCGGGGTCAGCATCGCAAACCAGATCGCCCAGCGGTGGATACCCTCCATCGTGGCATTAAAGCCCATGGTCCAGCGCCAGAAGAGCGCGGCGCGTTCGGCCGCCGTGCCCCGGTCGACGATCTGTTCCAGCTCGCGATCGCCGCCATAGCGGGTGACCGCCAGGATCGTCGCGCCATGCATCGCAAAAAGCAGCACCGATCCGTAAAGGAACACGATCGAAAGACAGTGGAACGGGTTGTAGTACAGGTTGCCGTAGCGGATCGAGAACGCGGTCGTCCAATCCAGGTGCGGGAAGATCCCGTAGGGCACCATCTCGGACCAGGATCCCATCAGGATCGGGCGGAAGAGCCCCAGCACCAGAAACAGCCACACGGCCGAGGCAAAGGCGTAGAACACGTGCTTGCCCATCTTGTGCTGTTCGGCCAGCAGATAGGTCCGCAACAGCCAGGTCATGACCGACACCAGCAAAAAGAAGCTCGCGATCATGTACCAGCCACCGTCATCCAAAGGCGGCATGCGAAGCCCGTATTCCGGGCTCGGCGGCTCCAGCGCCAGCCAGAACAGCTGCCGGATGAACTCGGGGATGTCCCAGCCCACCTGGCTCAGCATGTTCAGACCGACGATGTTGAACCACAACAGACCCGTCGTCAGCGAGATCATGCCCGTCCAGCCCAGGTAGAACGGCCCGAGCTGCGCATTGCCAACCCAGCCGAACAGCTTGGAAAAGCCCGGCGTTCCGATCCGTTCGGCACTCATGGTGCCATTGTCATCCATGCCGGTTTCGGGGACGCCCTGCACCTGCACTTGCGCGAATATGTTTTGATACTCAGCCATCATCACATCCCCGGATTGACGCCCCAGATCGGGAGCGTGAGCCACCAGTTCCACCATTCAGGCCAGCCCTTGGTCCAGACGGGGCCCGAGATGATGATGCAGACAGCGCTGAAGAAAACCGCGTTGATCGCCAGCAGGAACCCAAGACGGTGGATGCCAAGCGTGCCGATCGAATAGCCGATGAAATCGCGAAAGAAGGTGTCCTCGTGGTCGGGCGTCTTCATCTCCTCGCCCTCCTCGGGATTGGCGGCCGAGAGGATCAGCGCCCCGTGCAACGCCAAGGCCAGCGTTGTCGTGAAGAACAGCGTCACCGCCAGCATATGCGCGGGATTGTAGTGGAAATGCAGATAGGCATAGCCGGTGTTCGACACCCAATCGAGATGGCTGAAGATGCCATAGGGGAACCCGTGCCCCCAAGCGCCCATCAGAAACGGCCGGAAGATCACCAGCGTCACATAGGCGAGGATCGCAAAGCTGAACGCAAAGGGCACGTGATAACCCATGCCGAGCTTGCGGCAGATCTCGACCTCGCGCAGGGCCCAGCTGACAAAGGCACCGGTGGCGCAGAACGTGATGATCTGCCACAACCCGCCCTCAAGCAGCGGCGCCAACCCCAGACCGTAACTCAGATCCGGTGGCGCGATGTTGATGAGCCACGGGTTGAACGTCCCCTGCTGTGATGCACCCCAAAAGATCAGAATACTCCCTAACAACGTGAAAAAGGCGGTCGTGACCCCAAAGAAGCCCACGTAAAAAGGACCCACCCAAAAGTCGAACAGATCGCCGCCGATCAGCGTCCCTCCACGGACGCGATACTTCCTTTCGAAGCTGAGCAATGCCATCTTCTCTGTCTCCGCGTTTGGCGGCCCGCTCGTCGTGGTAACCCGTGTGGTTTCGGAGCCGTCGTGTAGTTGCGATAGCTGCGGGCGGACGTATTTGGCGCGCACACCCGCCCGCAGCGTCTGGTATTTTCACTTCAACTGGATTGGGATCCGGTCGTGTCAGACGACAGCGATCAGCCGGCTGCCTTTTGCGCAGCGACTTCAAACCAGTTGTAGTGTTCCGTGCTAAGCAGGACGAGGTGAATCATCGCCGCCAGCAGGAAGAGGAAAACGCCCTGTGCGACAAACACACGGCGCGGATCGAAGACGAGCCAGATCTTGTAGAACTTCTGCATGTCCTAATCCTCCTCAGAACCACGGGCGCCAGATGAACGTTGCCAAATGAGCGACAATCGCCACGGCCGAAAACAGCCAGAGCCCGCTCATGTAGACAGAGTGCAGCTCCTGCGCCTGCTCGTCGGTTAGACCTGTAAAGGACAGGTCGTTGTTATCAGCCATAAGGTTTCCTTTCGAAAATCTAAGCTGACGCCGCGCACCCCGCGGCCGGGTCCTTTGAGGTCTCGCGACCCCTCCGGGCTCTGCCCGCCCCCGGAGGGGGCGACCAGTCTTTGATCGGCTGGCGAGGCCGATTTCACCGACGCGGCGGCTTCGCGTCCTCCCGCGGTCTGGCTGGATCGCGGGGAATTCGGATCCGGACCCATATGCGGGACCGGGGGCTGCAATCGGCCGTCAGGCCGAAAAGATCATCGGCGTGATGATCCGCGCCTGGCTCCAGGCACGGGCCACCGGGCCCTTATCGGTCAGCGACCGGGACTTCAGCGCGGCCAGAGCCCAGGTCAGGCAGGCCAGCGGCAAGGTCGCCACGAAGATGATCGCGAAATAGACCATGAATTCGGTCCTCGGCGGCTTGTGGCTGCGCACCATCGGTGCGTCAGTCGTCGCATCCGTCATGTGTGGTCTCCTTTCATCATGGGGTCGGGCGCCGGGGCTCCGGCCAGCGCCGGGTCAAGCGCGCGCACGGTTTCGACAACCACGCGGTCCGCGCCGGCATTCAAGGCGGCTTGTTCGGCGGCGTCCCTCAGGGTTTTTGCCGCGGAAATTCGGGTCAGAATCGGATGTTGGGCGACGATGCCGTCCAGCAGTGCCTGGGCATCCGCATCCCAGGGAAAATCGCGGCGGAGCGGCGTAAGTGTCGCCTCGCCGCTGTCCATCTGCGCGCCAAGGGGGAGGATGTGGAAAAGCGCGTCGAACAGTCCATTGCAGACCTCCTGAACCAGATAGGTGGCCCCGCCATAGCCCATGAATGGCGTGCCCGTGGCGCGCCGGATCGCGGCGCCCGGAAAGCTGGCGGGGATAAAGGCAGGCTTTGGCCCGTGCCCGGCCTGCAATTCGGCCAGGTACATCTTTTCGTTGATCGATCCCATCACGATCAGGGGCCGTTTCTGCCCCATCAGCGCGCGCACCTCGTCATTGTTGGTCTTGGCACCGGCCGATCGGGCGACAGCAAAGGCGCAGGGCAGGCCAAGGTCATGCTCCAGAAACAGCCGGATGCCGCGCGCATAGGTTTCGTTCGCAACGATCCCAAAGGATGCAGTGGCAAAGAAATCCTGCGTGACCGACCGCCAGAGATCCCAGACCGGCTTGATCGTGGAATTCTTTTCCCGCTTGATGAACGGCTCGGGGTCGAGGTCAAGCATCTCGCCCAGCGTGCGCAGGAACTTCGTCGTGCTGTCGATGCCGATCGGGGCCTGCAGATAGGGTTTGCCCAGCACCTCGGCCAGACCCCGGCCAAATTCGCGGTACATCACGACATTGGCGTCGGCATTCACGAGGTTCCGCATCTCGGCCAGATGCGCGCCCAGCGGCATCACCATGTTGACCTCGGCGCCGATGCCTTCAACCAGCCGCCGGATCTCGGCCAGGTCGCTCGGCATGTTGAACGTGCCGTACATGGGCCCAAGGATGTTCACGCGGGGCCGTGCGTTTTCCTCGCGCTTCTTCTCCGGCGGCATCCGACCCTTGGTCATGCCAAACTCGGTAAAGATCCAGGTCATCGCCCGGTCGGCTGCTTCCCATTGGTCTTCGTCGATGGTGCGCGGCAGGAACCGCTGGATGTTTGTGCCTTGGGGCGTCACGCCGCCCCCGATCATCTCGGCGATCGATCCCGTTACGACAACCGCGGGCAAGGCCGGATCAAGCGTTCCCCAGGCCCGTTTCATCGCGCCTTCGGTGCCATCGCGGCCCAGCTCTTCTTCGCCGAGGCCAGTGACGACGATCGGCAGCTCGTGCGGTGGCAGGGCATCGGTGTAATGCAGTACCGAGGTCACCGGCAGGTTCTCGCAGCCCACCGGCCCGTCGATCACGACCTGCAGGCCCTTGACGGCGCAAAAGGCGTAAACCGCCCCCCAATAGCCGCCGGCGCGATCATGATCCTGGATCAACATGCGCGCCCCTCCCGCGCAGGCGATGCTGCGCTGCGGCGGTGCACAGATGGTGCACGGGCGGTGCACGCGTTGTGCCCCCCTGTCCGCCACCGGATATCTTGCGCGCGCAGCATGGTCAGATCATCTCCTGCGCCTTGGCGGCCCGCGCCTGTTTGTCGAGCTTCCTTTGATGCTGCGCACGGAAATCGGGGCGCAGGTTGGGGTCACCTTCCCAGATCCCCGCGGTGTCCCCTTCGCCCACATCGGCGTAAAACGCCTTCATCTGCGCCATGCGCTCCTTGTTGCCGATCGCCGCGTTGATGACCTGCGCCAGCGACCCCGCACCAGCAGGCCCCATCAGCGGACGCGCGGAAATCAGATTGGTGAAGTAAAGCGCTGGAATCCCGAGTTCTTTTGCTTTCTGCACCACCGGGGTCGTGCCGATGGAAAGGTCCGGCTGGACCCCTTCCATCGCCGCGCAGTCATCCTCGAGCGAGGCCCGGAATTGCACCTTCGCGCCCTTGGATTCCAGCCAGTCGGCATCGGCCGCGGACCAGGGTGTCCTGGGACAGGCGGTGCCCACATAAGGCACATCCGCCCCGCTTTCGATCAGCAGGCGCGCGACCAGCAACTCACTGCCCTCATAGCCCGACAGCGTGATCGTGCCTTTGATCCGAGCCCCGGACAAAGCCGCATCCACCGCAGGAACTAAGGCGTTTTCAGCCTCAGCAACCTTGCTCCGCGAAACGCCAAAGGCCGAACCGATCGCGCTCAACCAGTCAACCGTTCCGTCGCGCCCAACAGGAGCCGAACCAATGATCGGCCGGCCCGCCGCTTCGAACTCGCGAATGGCCGAGGTGTAAAACGGGTGGATCGCTGCCACGACGCCGCAATCCAGCGCCGCATAAAGCTCCCGCCATTCCCGGCAAGGCACAACCGGTCCGGCGGCCAATCCCATCGGCGCCAGCATCTGCCCGATCATCATCGGATCGGCAGGGAACATCTCGCCCAAAAGGGTCACGGTCGGGCGATCCGATTTGCCACCAACCGGCGCGGCAACCGGTCCGGCCTCGATCTCGGCGCGTGCGTAATTCAGCATTGCGCCGGCCAGCACATCCTTGGCCTCCGCATGGGTGGGAATGCCAAATCCCGGCACATCGATCCCGACGATCCGCACACCGTTGATCTCTGACGGCAAAAGGCGCAAAGGCACACCGCTGGCGGTTGGAACGCACAGGTTCGTCACGACAATGGCGTCGTATTTGTCCGGGTCCGCAAGGTCATGAACCGCTGCGCGAATGTCTTCGAACAACTTGCCCGTGACCAGCGTTTCCGAGTTGAAAGGCACATAGCCCACCGATCGACGCGCGCCGTAGAAATGGCTCACGAAGGTTAGCCCATAGACACAGCAGGCCGAGCCCGACAGCACCGTCGCAACCCGCTTCATCCGCAGCCCCACGCGCAGCGACCCGAACGCCGGGCACATGGATTGCGGCTTGTCATGGGGGCCTTGCGGGTAGTCCCGCGCATATTGGTCAAGGATCTCCGACTGCCCCGCCATCCGCGCGGCTTTTGCCATCTCAGACCCCGAATGGCACCCAAGACCCGCATCACCGGTCGGCGCGTCCGCGTCCTGCGTCTCCCCCTTGATCACCTCGACATCCCGGGCGGCGTCATATGCGATTTCGCTGGTCACCCGACCGCCTTCTTCTCTTGAGAAATACTCCGGGGAGCGCGAGGGGCAGCGCCCCTCGCCCTGGTCGGATCGCAGAGCGATCCGAAACCTGACCCATCACGCGTCGTCATACACCACCTCAAGCGATTGCTTCGGCGCCGCATTCTTGCCGCGCATGTCCTGATCCGTCGCTGGTTCCAGAACCACGCCCGCGCCGGTGTCCGATCCGTCGAACAACTCCAAAAGCCCGTCTTGCGAGAGCGGCTCAGGGCGCACCGGCGGAGCTTCGGCCACATTCACGCCCAACTCGGCAAATAGCGCTCCCCACGGGCTGGCGGCTGTCCCGACTATCTGGTAATTCGCTGATTTCTTTCGCAGATCATCGTCTTGCGGGATCGAGGCCAGCACCGGAATACCGGCCGCCTCGGCAAAGGCCTGCGCTTCGCCCGACCCGTCATCCTTGTTGATGACCAATCCGGCCACCCCGACATTGCCGCCCAGCTTGCGGAAATATTCGACGGCCGAGCACACATTATTCGCCACATAGAGCGATTGCAGATCGTTCGACCCGACCAGGATCACCTTCTGCGCCATGTCCCGGG
>JBCCVT010000057.1:0-13539 GCA_039195015.1 Pseudomonadota bacterium | reverse complement strand
CTGCAGTGCGGCCTCGCGCCGCGTCACCATCTTGCCGTCCCGCCCCGGCACCAGATCCCAGCTGGTGCGCAAAATGCCCCCACCGCGCCGGATGCGATAGAGCGGCCACCACCAGCCGTTGCGTTCGGTGTCCTGCAGATCCCAGATGCGCCGCACCTCGGTGATCGACACCAGCGCGGCGACCGGCTTGCCATGGCGGGTGAGGATGACCTCGGTGCGGGGGTCCTGCACACGGGTGACGAGGTGGCCCAGCTGGCTGCGGGCATCGGATACGGTCAATCTCATGGGGCCTCCGGGGCATGTACAAAACGGTCAAACCGCCCCCGAAACCTTGTACAAAACGGTTAAAACCGCCTCAGACCACCGTGCTGCGACCCGCAAGCGGGGTCAGAGCGCCTGCTGCACATTCGACGCCGCACCCTGGATCGCGTCTCCGGTGTTTTCGATATCGCGGCCCAACCCCTTGGCGGTTTCGCAAGCGCTCAGCGCGGTCAGGCATAGGACAAGGGCAAGAAGGCGGATCATGTGGGGCTCCCGTCGTGTCAGCGTGACGGTTCTAGCAAGCCTTGGCGCGCGCGACCAGAGGGTCTGCGGAAGCAGTTGATTTTCAACCGTAAAACGACCCCGGCAAACCGCTAGATGTGGCGGTGACACGAGGACGGTAGGGGTGGGTCGGTATTCAGGATGCCGGATCTGCGCATATGTTTTGCCTTACGGGCGAACGATCAGTCGCGATCCAGAAACGCGCGGACCGAGGCCTCGAACGCGCGGGGCTGTTCTGCGTGGAGCCAGTGCCCCGCATCGGCGACGCGCACGAACCGCGCCTTGGGAAACCGTGCGCGGATTGTTGGCCGGTAAGCTTCTGAAACATAATCAGAATTCTCGCCAGACAGGAAAAGGGCCGGCCCGTCCCAGCTGCTTGAGACTTCGGGGAAAGACAGGATTTTGGGCATTTCGGTAGCCAGCGCGTCGAGGTTCAGGCGCCATGTCTTGCCGGGAACATCCAAAGATTGTGTCAGGAAGCTTTGCAGCCCGGCTTCGACACCCAGACCGGCCAGTTGCGCCTCGGCATCCGACCGGCGCGTGACGGCAGACAGGTCGACGCCACGCATCGCATCAATGTACTGGATCTGCGAATGGCTGTACGCGACCGGCGAAATATCTGCGACAATCAACCGGTTAACACGGGTCGGCGCGCTTAGCGCCAGCATCATGGCGGCCTTTCCGCCCATCGAATGACCAAGCACATCCATCGGAGCGCCGGTCGTATCGATCACCTCGGTCAGGTCCGCTGCCAGATCCTCATAGCCGTGGTGGTCCGACCAGAAGCTCTCGCCGTGATTTCGCATGTCGACGGCGACCACCTGCCGACGGTCCGAAAGCCGTTTGGCGATCACGCCCCAATTCCGCGCCGACCCGTAAAGCCCGTGCGCGATCAAAAGGTTAGGCCGGTCGGTCGGCGCTCCGTGAATGCGGGTGTTTAACATGTGGTCCTGATTAGCCGCTTGTGGCGCGGCTGGCTACAGTTGAGCTGTCCTGACCGGAGCTATAGGGTGCGGTCATGAATGATGCGGATCTACTGGCGGCGCAGTTTGCTGAAACCAAGGCCTTGTTTCGCGACAAGATCGGGGGGTCGGGTGAAACGCTGGCACAGAGGCTCAAGTCGCGGGGCCACAAGCTGCCTCGGACGGTCCGGAAGTCGGCGGCGAAACTGGCGGCCGCCGAACCGATGCTGGCCCATCCGAAACTGCGACTGACGCAGGACATGCATGCACTTGGCAAAGCTTTGTCCGAGGTGGACAGCCATCTGAAATCGATAAGTATCTCTGACCAGCGCAAAGGCTGGTGGCTGGGTGTGCTCGGCGGTATGGCGTTTAACCTATTGCTTTTCGGAACATTTCTCGTCGTGATCTACGTCTGGCGCAACCCGGGCTGAGCCTGGGGTTCGTCGGGGACCTGCCGCGCGACGCTGCGCGGCAAGCCCTGTCGAGACGCGTGATCAGTGGTTTGGATAGATCGGGAAGCGCTGGCACAGCTCGGCAACTTCCGCGCGGACACGGGCTTCGACCTCGCCATTGCCGTCTTCGCCATTTGCGGCCAATCCGTCCACCACCTCGATGATCCAGTCGGCAATCTGTCGGAACTCGGGCTCACCGAAACCGCGTGTGGTTCCGGCGGGCGAGCCCAGACGGATCCCGCTTGTCACAGTGGGTTTTTCCGGATCGAAGGGAACACCGTTTTTGTTGCAGGTGATATGCGCGCGGCCCAGTGATTTTTCGGTGGCGTTGCCTTTCACGCCTTTGGGCCGCAGATCCACCAGCACCACATGGGTGTCGGTGCCATGGGTCACAGTGTCGAGCCCGCCCTTGATCAGCTGATCGCTGAGCGCCTGCGCGTTGGTGACCACGTTCTTGATATAGCTCTTGAATTCGGGACGCAGGGCCTCGCCAAAGGCCACCGCCTTGGCGGCGATGACATGCATCAGCGGACCGCCCTGAATGCCGGGGAAGATGGCCGAGTTGAACTTTTTGGCCATCGCCTCGTCATTGGTCAGGATCATCCCGCCACGCGGTCCACGCAGCGTCTTGTGCGTCGTGGTCGTGGCCACATGTGCGTGGGGGAAGGGCGAGGGGTGCTCTCCGGCAGCCACGAGGCCGGCGAAATGCGCCATGTCCACATGGAGATATGCGCCCACCATGTCTGCAATCTCGCGCATCTTGGCAAAGTCGATCTGGCGTGGAATGGCCGATCCGCCGGCAATGATGAGTTTGGGCTGATGTTCCTTTGCAAGCGCTTCGACCTGGTCATAATCCAACAGGTTGTCCTGCTTGCGCACGCCATATTGCACCGCATTGAACCACTTGCCCGACTGGTTGGGACGTGCACCGTGGGTCAGATGCCCGCCCGCATCAAGGCTCATGCCGAGGATCGTGTCGCCCGGCTGGAGCAGCGCCAGGAACACACCCTGGTTTGCCTGGCTGCCCGAGTTCGGCTGCACATTCGCGAAGTCGCAATTGAAAAGCTTGCAGGCCCGTTCGATGGCCAGGTCTTCGGCGATATCCACAAACTGGCACCCGCCGTAATAGCGGCGGCCAGAGTAGCCCTCGGCGTATTTGTTGGTCATCACGCCGCCCTGCGCTTCCATCACCGCAGCGCTGACGATGTTCTCCGAGGCGATCAGTTCGATCTCGTCGCGCTGACGGCCCAGTTCGGACGTCATGGCGCCAAAGATCTCGGGGTCTCGGCTGGATAACGTTTCAGTAAAAAAGCCGTTGTCTCGGTGTGGCGCGTTCATGACCAGCTCCATATCCATGGGAAGTTGTAAAATTTCCTATCGGAAACTAGGTCACGCGAAAAGCCTGTAAAGCGACGATTGCGATGATCCGGGCGGCAAGGCTGGTCATGTCGGGAAAGGTATGTTTGTTTCGGAACCGAATGCGCAAGACCGGAAACCTTTGGCATGACACTGAGAATCGCGTTTACGGCCAGCCAGGCACCGGTTGCGCAAACCGCGCGGGCCGCGCTGATCGGCCGCTACGGAGACGCCGCTCCGGATGATGCAGATGTCATCGTTGCCCTTGGCGGAGACGGTTTCATGCTGCGTACGCTGCACAAAACGCAGGATCTGCCCGCCGCCGTTTACGGCATGAATCGGGGTACGATCGGGTTTCTGATGAACGAATACAGCGAATCCGATCTGCTCGACCGCCTGCAATCGGCCGAGCAGGAGGTGATTCATCCGCTGGCAATGACGGCGGTCGACCGGGCCGGAGAGATGCACCATGCGCTGGCCATCAACGAGGTGTCGATGCTGCGTGCGGGGCCTCAGGCGGCCAAGCTTAAGATCTCGGTGGACGGCCGGCAAAGGCTGGCCGAATTGGTTTGTGATGGGGCGCTCGTCAGCACGCCGGCCGGATCGACGGCCTATAACTTCTCGGCTCACGGTCCGATTCTGCCAATCGGTTCGGATGTACTCGCACTGACCGCGATTGCCGCATTCCGGCCGCGTCGTTGGCGCGGCGCGCTCTTGCCCAATACGGCAAGGGTCCGGATTGACGTGCTCGAAGCCGATAAACGTCCCGTCATGGCCGAAGCGGATTCCGTTTCGGTTCCCGACATCGACTGGGTCGAGGTGGCCAGCGACCCCGCGATCAAGCACCGGATCCTGTTTGATCCGGGTCACGGTCTGGAAGAGCGCCTGATTTCCGAACAGTTCAACTAGTTTGCTATGATAGCCCAGGTCATGCCTCGGGCCGGGCAGGGGGCGCAAGCGCCATCGCCTGCTGATCCGCTGCCGGAGCGCAGCCGCGCATCTGTCCAATAACCCCGACGGTCGCGCCCGCGGTCGACTGGATCGCATGGTCGATCAGATCGGCGGGGTTCTGCACCACCGCCTCGGCCCGTGTCAGGAGCCCGTCCGCGCGGGTCTCAAGCGCCGAGATCCTGTCGTGCAACGAGGCGAGCGCGGCCTCTCTCTCCTCGTCCGACTGCTCGCGCAGCACCGCAAGGTCGGCCCGAAGCCCCGCAAGCTCGGTCCGGGTCCCGCGCACCTCATCCGCCAGCGGCGCCACCACCTGCAGGTTCTGCGTGACCGTATCGGCCATCACGCCGACACGCGAGACAAGCTGAACGCCGAGAAACAGGCACAGCGCCACCAAAATCAGCGTTGCATTCACAAGGGCAAGTGCGAGGTCGCGCAATGTTTTCGCCATCCTGTTCCCCACCTTCAGCCCATCTGGTCCCAGAGCGTGTCGCACATCTTGCCCACCCGGCTTTCAATTGCAGCCATGGCGTCCACGACCAGGTCTTCGCGCCATCGTTGCCCGACAATCTGGACGACGATGGGCTGTGCCCCGTTTTCCAGCATCGTCAGTCGCGCGGGTACACAGCCCGCGGGTAACCCCAGGAAGTTCATCGCGTAGGAATAGATTGCCGACCCGAGCACGTCATGCATGCCCTCGACCCCTTCGGTATCGCGATCCGGGCCAAAGAACGGAGCGGGTTGGAACGGCGTCAGCACCAGCGGATAGTCGGCCAGAAACACCGACCAATCCCGCGCAAAAGCGCTCCGCTGCGCCATCATGGCCAGAAGTTCGCGGCCTTCGAATGGCGGGAATTCCTGAAAATACATGTCAAAGATCTTGCGTATCTTGGGCGAGCCATAGGCGTCGATATCCTCCTGCATCAACGTGTGGATCTCGCCCATCAGCGTGCGGTAACCGATCCGGCCAATCTCGAAAACATCGGGCGGTTCGATCTCGACCACGTCATACCCGGCGTCGCTCAGCGCCGCGCGTGCAGTGTCGAGCGCGGCTTCGACCTCGGGGTGGAGATCGTATTGAAACGTGTTCTTGGTGAAGGCCACCGGGATCGTCCCTTCGGGCGCAGCGCCGCGCCAGGGCAGGGGCACATGGAACGGATCGCGCGCGTCAGGCGCGATAACCGAAGGCATCGCCAGATGCAGATCGGCGGCGGTGCGGGTGATCAGGCCCTGCACGGACATGGCTTGCGCCAGCATGCCGCGTTCTGCTTTTTGGCTGGGGTTCCACGCCGGCACCCGGCCGAGCCCCGGTTTGACCGTGATCGCGCCATTTGCCGCCGCCGGAAATCGCAGCGACCCACCGATGTCATTGCCATGCGCCAGTGCTCCGATCCCCGCCATCACCGCTGATCCTGCGCCGCCCGATGACCCGCCGGGCGAGATATGCTTGCCCCAGGGGTTGTGCGTCCGGCCGTGGAGCGGATTGTCGGTGTCGGCGCGAAAGGAGAACTCGGGCGTGTTGGTGCGCCCGATCACGATTGCCCCGGCCCGCTGGAGGTTTTCAACGATCGGCGCATCAGCAGGCGCGATATTGTCCTTGAGCGCAGCGACGCCGTTTGTGGTGGCGTGCCCCTTCTGGTCGACATTGACCTTGATGGTGATCGGGACGCCAAACAGGGGCCCGGGATCGGCTCCCCTCGCGACCGCGCTGTCCATTTCGTCAGCCGCGGCGCGCGCGTCGTCTGCGAGCGGTTCTACGACAGCGTTCAGGTCCGGGTTCACGGCGTCGAGCCGGTCGAGCGCGCTGTCCACACATTCGCGCGCGGACACTTCGCGCGCATGGGTCAGAGCGGACAGTTCCGACGCACTCTGCCGCCACAAGTCGGTTTTGGTCATGCTTGGGCCTCCTGCAATGGAAGCCTAGCGCAGGATCAGGGCAGGTGGAAATGGTTGGCGGTGCGGTGCCGTAGGTAATGCGTCGTCCAGAGCGACGCTGCCTTGAAAAGCAAAGTCTCGGGCAGATACTCGCGGCTTCGACAGGATGCCCACACGTGGCGATCGAGATGGACCGCCGGATCCCGCGCTGACGTCGGAGAACAAGCCCGCCCCGACCTCGGCGCGGGCTTTCACGAAACCCGGGTTTAGCCGACCAGTTCGAGCCCGGAAAAGAAATAGGCGATCTCGACGGCTGCGGATTCGGGTGCGTCCGAGCCGTGAACCGAGTTTTCGCCCACCGACTCGGCAAATTCGGCGCGGATGGTGCCGGGCGCGGCATCCGCCGGATTCGTGGCGCCCATGATCTCGCGGTTCTTGATGATAGCGTCTTCGCCTTCCAGAACCTGCACCACAACGGGGGCCGAGGACATGAACTCGCACAGTTCGTCATAGAACGGACGCTCGGCATGCACCTCGTAGAACTTGCCCGCCTGCGCCTTGGTCATGTGAATGCGCTTCTGAGCGACGATGCGCAGGCCGGCCTCTTCGAATTTTGCGTTGATCTTGCCGGTCAGATTGCGACGGGTTGCATCGGGTTTGATGATCGAGAACGTGCGTTCCAGTGCCATGTCTTGCGCTCCTTGGACTTGCCGGCCGGGACACACCGCGCCGGGACTGACATTGCGCGCCGCGTAACACGGGTCTGCCATGTTTGAAACCCGTTTCGCGCGCGCCAACGCGCATTCCAAAGGGCCGATTGACAGGATCGGCGCGCTCGGCCACATCTGCGGCATGTTGCGCATCGATGCCATAAGCTATGCGGTCGAAGGACGGCCGCTTTTCGACGGGGCGAGCGCGGTTATCCCTGATGGTCACAAGGTGGGCATTGTCGGCCGTAACGGGACCGGCAAGACCACTCTCTTCCGTCTGATCCGCAACGAACTGGCGCTTGAATCCGGTTCGATCGCAGTTCCGCGCGGGGCGCGTATCGGCGGCGTCGCGCAAGAGGCACCGTCCAGTGACGTGTCCCTGATCGACACGGTTCTGGCCGCCGACACCGAACGCGCCGCCTTGATGACCGAAGCCGACACGGCGACCGATCCGACGCGTATTGCCGACATCCAGACCCGGCTCACTGACATCGACGCGTGGTCGGCCGAGGCGCGCGCGGCCAGCATCCTCAAGGGGCTGGGCTTTGACGATGATGAACAACAGCGACCCTGTTCCGATTTCTCTGGCGGCTGGCGGATGCGGGTGGCCCTGGCCGCAGTGCTCTTTGCCCGTCCTGATCTGCTGCTGCTCGACGAGCCGACGAATTACCTGGATCTCGAGGGCGCGCTGTGGCTTGAAAGCTATCTCGCGCGCTACCCGCATACCGTCCTGATCATCAGTCACGACCGGGGGCTTTTGAACCGGGCCGTGGGCGCGATCATGCATCTCGAGGACCGCAAGCTGACGCTTTATCTGGGGCCTTACGACCAATTTGCGCGCCAACGGGCCGAAAAGCTCGCCCTTGCGCAAGCGATGGCCAAGAAGCAGGAAGCGCGCCGCGCACATCTGCAATCCTACGTGGATCGCTTCCGCTACAAGGCCGACAAGGCGAAACAGGCACAATCGCGGCTCAAGGCATTGTCGCGCATGCAACCGATCACCACGCCGCAGGAGGCCGCCTTGCGCGCCTTTTCCTTCCCAAAGCCGGAAGAGATGTCGCCACCGATCATTCATGTCGAAGGCGGGGCCGCGGGCTATGACGGGACACCCGTGCTGAGGCGGCTTGATCTGCGCATCGATCAGGACGACCGGATCGCGCTATTGGGCAAGAACGGGCAGGGGAAATCCACGCTTTCCAAGATGCTGTCGGATCGCCTGCCACTGATGGATGGCCGCATGGTGCGGTCGTCGAAACTGCGGATCGGCTATTTCGCACAGCATCAGGTTGACGAGCTGCATGTCGACGAGACGCCGCTGGATCACCTGCGACGGCTGCGCCCTGACGAGGTGCCATCGAAGTGGCGGGCGCGGCTTGGCGGCTTCGGCCTTGGCGCGGCACAGGCCGAAACGGTGGTTGGGCGCCTGTCCGGCGGGCAAAAGGCCCGCCTGTCGCTACTGATTGCCACGATCGATGCACCCCATATGTTGATCCTGGACGAGCCGACCAACCATCTCGACATCGAAAGCCGCGAGGCTCTGGTCGAGGCGCTAACCGCTTATTCCGGCGCGGTCATTCTGGTCAGCCACGACATGCACCTGCTGCAGCTGGTGGCGGACCGGTTGTGGCTGGTGAAGGATGGAGGTGTGAAACCCTTTGAGGGTGATCTCGACGCCTATCGCGACATGCTGCTGGCGCGGGACGAGGCGGCATCCAAGACGTCGTCCAGCATTCGGAAACAGAAGCCAAAACGCCCCTCGCGCGATCAGATCCAGTCGCTGCGGAGCGAGGTGCGCAAGGGCGAAGCACGGCTGGAGAAGCTGAACGAGATGCGCGACAAGCTGGCATCGAAACTCGCGGATCCGACCTTGTACGAGGATGGACGTCAGGGGGATCTGGGCGTCTGGCAGAAGAAGTATGCCGAGGTCATGGACGGGCTTGAACGCGCCGAAGCCTTGTGGATTGACGCGGCCGAGCGGCTTGAGGCGGCAGAGAACCCGGTCTGAGGTCCGGTTCCATCCGGGCATTGCGGTGCCTATATGCAATCCGAACAAGATCTGAGGCACCATGGACATCAACGACACAATGAGCCTGATCTACCTGGTGTTGCTGGGAACGGCGATTGTCGGGTGGTTCATTGCACAAAACCGGCAATCGCTTGGCAAGGTGATGCAGAGCGCGCTGGTCTGGGCGTTCATATTCCTTGGCGCGATTGCAGGCTTTGGGCTGTGGGAGGATATCCGGCAAACCGTTCAGCCAACCCAGTCGATCGTCGATGCGGACGGCACGATCGAGGTGCCGCGATCAGGCGACGGGCACTACTATCTCCGGCTGGACGTGAATGGGATGCCGGTGACGTTCGTGGTCGATACAGGCGCGAGCAATGTGGTGCTAACCCAAGGTGACGCAGAACGCATTGGCATCGCGACGGAGGATCTGGCGTTTATTGGCCGCGCCCAGACGGCGAACGGGACGGTGCGGACAGCCCCCGTGCGGCTCGATACGGTCAGCCTCGGGCAATTCACGGATCGCAATCTGCCGGCCTCGGTCAATGAAGGTCAGATGAGCCAGTCGCTGCTGGGCATGACCTATCTCAACCGCTGGAGCCGGATCGAGATTACGAACGGCGCATTGGTTCTGACGCGATGACTGCTGTCAGGCGCGCTCCCCGGTCAACGGTCGTTATTTTGCGTAGCCGATCCCTTGCAAGGCGGTCTTGATCTCGTCCAGGATCGCCGGATCATCAATGGTAGCCGGCATCTTGAACGGCTCGCCATCCGCGATCTTGACCATCGTACCGCGCAGGATCTTGCCCGATCGCGTCTTGGGCAGGCGGTCGATCACAACCGCCAGCTTGAACGCCGCGACCGGACCGATCTTTTCGCGCACCAGCGATACGACTTCATGCGCGACCTCGCTATGATCGCGCTCGGCCCCGGCATTGAGGCACAGGAAGCCGACCGGCATCTGACCTTTGAGCGGGTCCGACACGCCGATTACGGCGCATTCCGCGACATCGCGGTGGGCTGCCAGAACCTCCTCCATGGCGCCCGTTGACAATCGGTGCCCTGCCACGTTGATCACATCATCGGTGCGCGCCATGATGTAGAGATATCCGTCCTCGTCGATCATCCCGGCATCCCCGGTCTCGTAATAGCCGGGGAAGGTGGTCAGGTAGCTTTTTACAAACCGTTCTTCCGCGTTCCACAGCGTCGGCAGTGTGCCGGGCGGCAGCGGCAATTTGATCGCGATGGCACCAAGCTCTCCGGCGGGGACAGGATGGCCGTCCTCGCCAAGGATCTGAACGTCATATCCTGGCATGGCCACCGAGGGAGAGCCGATTTTGACCGGCAGGTGTTCGACCCCCAGCGGGTTCGCAGCAATTGCGTAGCCGGTTTCGGTCTGCCACCAATGGTCGATCACGGGGACCTTCAGAGCGGTTTGAGCCCACTCGATCGTGTCCGGATCGGCCCGTTCGCCCGCCAGGAACAGCGATCGCAGGCAGCCGAGGTCGTATTGGCCGATGAACTCGCCTTGCGGATCCTCGCGCTTAACGGCCCGGATCGCGGTGGGTGCGGTGAAAAAGCTGCGCACCTTGTGTTCCGAGATGACCCGCCAAAACGTGCCCGCATCCGGCGTACCGACCGGCTTGCCCTCGAACACGATAGTCGTGTTGCCGTGGATCAGCGGCGCGTAGCAGATGTAGGAATGTCCAACGACCCAACCGACATCCGAGGCCGCCCAGAACACTTCTCCCGGCTCGACGCCGTAAATGTTATGCATCGTCCAATTCAGTGCGACCAGATGGCCGCCGGTGGGGCGGACCACACCTTTTGGCGCGCCGGTCGTCCCCGAAGTATAGAGGATGTACGCAGGATGGTCGCCCGCGACCGGAACGCATTCGGCCGGCTCCACCCCGTATTGAAAACTGTGCCAATCGACATCGCGGTCGTCCTTCAGCTCGGCCACTTCCTGTTCGCGTTGGAAGATCACGCAAAACTCGGGCTTGTGCGTGGCGAGATCGATGGCCCCGTCTAGCAAAGGTTTGTAATGGACGACGCGACCCGGCTCCAACCCGCAGGAGGCGGCGATGATGGCCTTGGGCTGGCAGTCGTCAATCCGCACAGCCAGTTCGTTGGCGGCAAACCCGCCGAAGACGACGGAATGAATAGCGCCGATGCGGGCGCAGGCCAGCATCGCCTCCAGCGCTTCGGGCACCATAGGCATGTAGACGATGACGCGATCGCCCTTACCGATACCCTTAGCGCACAGCGCTCCGGCGAGGCTGGCAACGCGGGTCTGAAGCTCTGCATACGTGATTTCATGCTTGGTGTGGGTGATTGGGCTGTCGTGAATGATCGCGATGCGATCTCCGTGCCCGGCATCAACATGACGATCGACGGCATTGTAGCAGGTGTTGACCAGCCCGTCAGAGAACCACGAATAAAGCGGCGCGGCGTTGTCGTCCAAAGCCCGGGTCGGTGGTTTGACCCAGTCGATACCCTCGGCGGCCTCCATCCAGTACGTCTCCGGATCGCGCTTCCAGCGCTCGATCAGATCTGCATAGCTCATGGCTCGCCTCCTCCTCGCACTATGGACATGGTGGTTATTGAACGTGTCCGGCCCTCGGCAAGATGCGAGCGGCGTCGCGCGTCAGAATATCGCAAAAAATTTGCAGAATTGACGCAGGTGGCTTGCAAAGATTTGCAAAGGCCCGGGAAATGCAATTCCTGCGCAGCGGTTTGCGGCGACTTTGCAAACTGCATGTTCTTGCGCCGGGCCTGACGAGTGGAAGGGATTCGCGCAACGGCCAGAGATGCCACGCACGTCTCTGATGGCGCTTGCGATGCTGGCCGATTTGTTTCCGGCGACCTCCTCCCGGCGTCTTGCATTACCCGTAGATCGATACCGGTGTCCCGGCAATCGCACCCATGTTCAAAAGGCCACGTGCGGTGATTGAGGGCGTAACGATATGCGCCCGGTTGCCCATGCCCATCAGGATCGGTCCGACCTCGAGCCCGCCACCTTTCATCTTGAGTATGTTGCGGACGCCTCCCGCCGCGTCGGCATGGGCAAAGATCAGCACATTCGCCGCACCCTCCATCCGGTTGCCGGGAAAGATCCGCGCGCGCAGCTCGGGGTCGAGCGCGGCGTCGATGTTCATCTCTCCCTCATACGCGAAATCGACGCGCTGGCCGTCGAGTATTGCAATGGCCGCGCGCTGCGTCTCGCCTGTGTTGCAATGCTGATTGCCAAATTGAGACTGGGCGCAGAAGGCGATGTTGGGCTCGACCCCAAAGCGGCGCACGTGACGCGCCGCTCCGATCGCGGTTTCGGCGATCTGGTGCGGCGTCGGTTCCATCCGGACATGCGTGTCGGCGATGAAGAGCGGCCCGTCTTCAAGGATCATCAGGCTCAGTGCCCCGAGCGGCGCGTGATTGGGGCTTGAGAGCACTTGCGTGATGTAATTCAGGTGCCAGCCATATTGGCCGAATGTGCCGCAGATCATGCTATCTGCTTCTTCGCGATGGACCATGACCGCGCCGATGGCGGTCGAATTGGTGCGCATGATCGCGCGCGCAAGGTCGGGTGTGACGCCTTGCCGGGCCATAAGCTGGTGATACGTGCCCCAGTAGTCGCGATAGCGCGGGTCGTTTTCGGGGTTCACGATCTGCATGTCCTGACCGGGCTGGATGGTGAGGCCGAGCCGCTCGCAGCGTGCGCCGATCACCTCGGGACGGCCGATCAGGATCGGCTTTTCGGTGGTTTCTTCCAGCATCGCCTGAGCGCAGCGCAAGACGCGTTCGTCCTCGCCCTCGGTAAAGACGATCCGGCGCGAGGCCGTCGCTGCGGCCTCAAAGACCGGGCGCATGATCAGCGCCGATTTGAACACCGAACTGTTGAGCTTTTCCTTGTAAGCCGCGATGTCCGAGATCGGCCGCGTCGCGACGCCGGATGACATCGCGGCCTGTGCAACGGCTGAAGACACCACCGCCACAAGCCTTGGGTCGAAGGGTTTCGGGATCAGGTAATCGGGTCCGAATGTCAGCTGTTCGCCCTTGTAGGCGGCGGCAGCCTCGGCGCTGGTGGTGATGCGGGCAAGCTCGGCGATACCGTCAATGCAGGCCAGCTGCATCTCGTCATTGATCTCGGTTGCGCCCACATCGAGCGCTCCGCGGAAGATGAACGGAAAACAAAGGACGTTGTTCACCTGGTTCGGGAAATCGCTGCGCCCGGTGGCGATGATCGCGTCCGGTGACACGTCGCGCGCGCGGTCAGGCGCGATCTCGGGGTTGGGGTTCGCCAGCGCAAAGATGATCGGTCTGGTCGCCATGCGCTTGACCATCTCGGGGCTGAGCACGTTCGGACCGCTGAGGCCCAGGAACAGATCAGCCCCGTCGATAACATCGTCGAGCGTCCGCAGATCACTGGACTGCGCGAAACCCGCCTTTTGCGGGTTCATGTCCTCGGTGCGGCCTTCATAGACAAGGCCATGCAGATCGCAGAGCCACACGTTTTCGCGTTTGACACCCAGTTTCAGCAGCATGTTGAGGCAAGCAATCCCTGCTGCACCGCCACCCGTTGAGACGATCTTGATATCCTCAAACCGTTTGTTTGCGACATGCAGCGCGTTCTTGGCCGCCGCCCCCACCACAATGGCCGTGCCATGCTGGTCGTCGTGAAAGACCGGGAT
>JBCCVT010000056.1:0-13747 GCA_039195015.1 Pseudomonadota bacterium | reverse complement strand
GGCGATCGCGCAACAGATCGACACCGCGCCGGGCATCCGCACTGTGGACCGCGAAGAGGGCATCTGGGAGGAACTGGGCGACGGTCTCCGCCGCAAGATTGTGCACACGGATGCCGCCAGTGGTCGGATCAGCTATTTTCTAGCGCTGGACAAGGGTGCCAGCCTGCCCGCCCATGACCATCCCGGAGATGAGCATTGCGTCGTGCTCGAAGGCAGCCTCCGCATAGGCCCCCGCGTTTTCGGGGCCGGCGCGTATCAGTTCGCAGCCTTGGGCCTGCCCCATCCGGTTGTCACCGCCGAGACCACGGCACTGGTTTTCATCTACGGCCCGATGTAGCGACCCCGCGCAGGATCTGCAAAAGCGACCTGTGATGCAAATGCAACTCAACTCATGGTTGCATAACCCCAGATCCGCCTTTACGCCAAGTCATCGCGGCGCTCAAAGCCCACTCTGTTAGATCAAGCCAGGTCCTTCCACCTGTTGGCATCGCCGCTCATCCGAAATTTCGGGTGGACAGGACGAAAGGTTGCGCTAGCGGAGCGGGACTGATTGCGCTAGCAATTCGTAACTTTGGATCGTACCGGTGTCATGAAAACAGAAATCCTCCGTCATCTCGTCTACTCGCTCGGCAAGGACGCGCCGCACGCCACCACCTATGACTGGCGCATGGCGCTGTCGCTCACCTTGCGCGACCGGATGATGGACGCGTGGTTCGACAGCACCCGCGAGACCTATCAGTCGAATTCCAAGCGGGTCTACTACCTGTCGATGGAGTTTCTGATCGGCCGCCTTGTCGAGGATATGGCCGCCAATCTGGGGATCACCGAAGAGGTCAGAGATGCGCTGAGCGCCCTTGGCCAGGACGCCGACACCGTTTTTCACGACGAACCCGATGCGGCCCTGGGCAATGGCGGGCTCGGGCGGCTTGCGGCCTGCTTCATGGATTCGCTCGCGACACTTGGGATCCCGTCCTACGGCTACGGCATCCGCTACGAGCATGGGCTCTTCGAACAGAGCTTCCACGATGGCCGTCAGGTCGAAAAAGCCGAAACCTGGCTGAACCAGCGCTTCGCGTGGGAATTCGAACGCCCCGAGGTCCGGTACCGCATCGCCTTTGGCGGCTATGTCGACCATCAGAACGGCACCGCGCACTGGCACCCGTCGGACACGGTTCTGGCCACCGCCTTCGACACCCCCGTGGTCGGTTGGCAAGGCACCTGGGGCAACACGCTGCGGCTCTGGTCGGCGCAGCCAGAGAACGAATTCGACCTCGAAAGCTTCAATCGCGGCGACTATCTCGCCGCCAGCCGGTCCGAAGCGCTCGCCCGCACGATTTCGCGCGTGCTCTATCCCGACGACACCACCGAGGCCGGCAAGGAGCTGCGCCTGAAGCAGGAATACTTCTTCACCGCCGCCTCGATCATGGATCTGCTGCGCCGGTTCCTCAGCGATCATGACGACATCCGCGAACTGCCGAACACGGTGGCCATCCAGCTCAACGACACGCACCCTGCCATCGCCGGCCCTGAACTGGTGCGGATCCTCGCCGATGATCACGGCCTGCCGCTGGACGAGGCGATCTCGCTGGCCCGCCGCTGCCTGGGCTACACCAACCACACGCTGCTGCCCGAAGCGCTTGAACGCTGGCACGAGGGGCTTCTGGGCCGCGTCCTGCCCCGCCATCTCGAGATCATTCGCGTGATTGACGACCTCCAGCAGCAGGAATTTCCGGGCAGCCCGCGCATCCTGCAACATAGCGAGGTGCGCATGGGTGAACTTGCCTTCATCATGGCCCACAAGGTCAACGGGGTCTCGGCGCTGCATACCGAGCTTGTCAAGGACACGGTCTTTGCCGATCTGCACCGGATCCACCCCTCGCGTATTATCAACCAGACAAATGGCATCACGCCGCGCCGGTGGCTGCACACCTGCAACCCCCCGCTCAGCGGGCTGATCACCCGCGAGATTGGCGACGGATGGGTGGCGGATCTCGAACAGCTCCGCCAGCTCAAGGATCGCACGGGCGACCGCGCGCTGCTTGACGATTTCCGCGCCGCCAAACGCCAGAACAAGACCGCGCTCTCCAACTGGATTGGCGAGAAATGCGGCGTTTCTGTCGATCCGGACGCAATGTTCGACGTCCAGATCAAGCGGATCCACGAATACAAGCGCCAGCTGATGAACATCCTCGAAACCGTGGCGCTCTGGAACGCGATGCGGGATGAGCCGACACTGGACTGGACACCGCGCGTCAAGATCTTCGGCGGCAAGGCCGCGCCGGGCTACTACATCGCCAAGCAGATCGTGCATCTGGTCAACGATGTGGCCAAGGTCATCAATGCCGACCCGGTGACGGGACATCTGCTCAAGGTCGTCTATCCGCCGAATTACAACGTCACCATGGCCGAAAGCCTGATCCCCGCCGCGGACCTGTCGGAACAGATCTCGACCGCGGGCAAGGAAGCCTCGGGCACAGGCAACATGAAATTCGCCCTGAATGGCGCGCTGACCATCGGCACGCTGGATGGCGCCAATGTCGAGATCCGCGAACATGTGGGATCCGAAAACTTCTTCCTCTTCGGCCTCACCGCATCCGAGGTGATGAAGCGCCGGTCGGTCCACGAATACGCCCGCCAGGCCATCGCGGAGAGCCCTCGGCTCGAACGCGTCCTGGGCCAGATATTTGATGGGCTCTTTTCACCAGAGGAAACTGGGCGCTATCATGGGCTCATCGGCACGCTCTACGATTATGATTATTTCATGGTGACCTGCGACTTCGACAGTTACTTCGACACACAGCGTCGCGCTGACGAAGCGTACCGCCAGACCGGCCAATGGACCGCGATGGCCTTGCGCAACACCGCCAGCATGGGGTGGTTTTCGTCGGATCGCACGATCAAGGGTTATGCCCGCGACATCTGGCAGGTCGAAGAAGCCGGCGCCGCGCATCTGGGCAAATCGGCATGAACGCATCCCCGATATCGCCCGACGTCGCACAAGCGATCGCGTCGGGCGCATACGGGGATCCGTTTTCAGTTCTGGGCATGCACATGGTCGACGGGCGGCTGACCGTCCGCGCCTTTCATCCCGAGGCCGATATGGTCGAGGTGCTCGACCGCAAGACCGGCCGCAGGCTTTGCGCGCTCGACCGGCTTGCGCCCGACAGCGGGATCTTCGCCGGACCCGTTCCGCGCCGCAAGAACCGCTTCGCCTATCTGCTGCGCCTGACGCGCGGCGGTGACAGCTGGACCGAAGAAGACGCCTATGCCTTTGGCGCCTATCTGGGCGAAATCGACGAATACCTTCTGGGCGAAGGCACCCACGGCCAGCTCTGGCGCGCGCTCGGCGCGCATGTGGTGACCCATGACGGTGTTGATGGGGTGCATTTCGCGGTCTGGGCGCCAAATGCCGGCCGTGTGTCGGTCGTAGGCGATTTCAACGGCTGGGACGGCCGGCGCCACGTCATGCGACGGCGCGGCGCGACCGGCGTGCACGAGATCTTCATGCCGGGGCTCGGCGCCGACACCGCGTATAAATACGAGCTGATCGACAGCAATGGCCACCTCCTGCCGCAAAAGGCCGACCCTGTGGGCTTTGGCGCCGAGATGCCGCCAAGAACCGCATCCGTGGTCCGCGATTTGCGCAATTATGCCTGGGGCGACGATGAATGGATGACCGCGCGCGCCGACCATCACCAGGTTGACCGGCCGATTTCCGTCTACGAGGTGCATCTGGAAAGCTGGCGTCGCGTCCCGCATGACGCGGACCGGCCGCTCAATTACCGCGAGCTCGCCGCCGAGCTCGTGGCCTATGCCAGCGATATGGGCTTCACCCATATCGAGCTGACACCGATCTCGGAATACCCGTTTGGCGGCTCCTGGGGGTATCAGCCGATCGGGCTCTTTGCGCCCACGGCGCGCTTTGGCGCGCCGGACGACTTCCGCGCGCTCGTGGATGCCTGCCATCAGGCCGGGCTCGGCCTGATCATCGACTGGGTGCCGGGCCATTTCCCGACCGACCAGCACGGGCTCGGCCGGTTCGACGGATCCGCACTCTATGAACATCTCGACCCCAAAGAGGGCTACCACCCCGACTGGAACACGCTGGTTTACAACTACGGCCGCGCCGAGGTCTCCAACTATCTGATCGCAAATGCAAAGTTTTGGATGGAGGAATACCATATCGACGGCCTGCGGGTGGATGCCGTGGCATCGATGCTCTATCGCGATTATTCGCGGCAAGAGGGCGAATGGGTGCCCAACATCCATGGCGGGCGCGAGAATCTCGAGGCGATCGGGTTCCTGCAGCAGATGAACGAAGCGGTCTATGCCGCCTATCCAAGCGCTATGACCATCGCCGAGGAATCGACGGCATTCCCCGGCGTTTGCGGCATGACCTCGGATGGGGGCTTGGGCTTTGGCTTCAAATGGAACATGGGCTGGATGAACGACACGCTCCGCTACATGTCCGAAGACCCGGTGCACCGCAAATACCACCATGACAAGATGACCTTTGGGCTGCACTACGCGTTTTCCGAAAACTTCGTGCTGCCGCTCAGCCATGACGAGGTCGTGCACGGCAAGGGCTCGCTGCTTGGCCGGATGCCCGGCGATGACTGGCAGCGCTTTGCCAATCTGCGGGCCTATTTCGGGTTCATGTGGGGTCACCCGGGCAAAAAGCTTTTGTTCATGGGCGGCGAATTTGCCCAGGCGGGCGAATGGAATCACGAACAGAGCCTCGACTGGCACCTGCTCGATCACGCCCCGCATGCGGGGATCCAGCGACTTGTGCGCGACCTCAATGCGCTCTACCGCGCCACACCGGCGCTTTACGAGAAAGACACCGAGGCCGACGGCTTTCGCTGGATCGATGGCGGCAACGCCAATGACTCGGTGTTTTCCTGGGTGCGCCACGGCAAAGACGGCAGCCCGCCGGTCCTGGTGGTTGCGAATTTCACACCGGTGACGCGAACCGGTTACCGGATAGGCGTCCCGGCACCGGGTCACTGGGCCGAACGTCTCAACACCGATTCAATGCATTATGGCGGCAGCAACCAGGGCAACGGCGACGGCGTCCCGTCCGAACCGGTTCCCGCGCATGGCTGCGATCAGTCGATTGTCATGACCGTGCCGCCGCTCGCCACCGTGTTTTTTGCGCTGCGACCGGACTAGGGTCACGGCTTCCTTGGGGAGGGGACATCATGGAACGAGACCGTAGCCGACTGGCACAGCAAACCATGGCCTATGTGCTTGCCGGCGGGCGAGGAAGCCGCCTCAAGGAGATGACCGATATCCGCGCCAAGCCGGCCGTGTATTTCGGCGGCAAGAACCGGATCATCGACTTTGCGCTGTCGAACGCCGTCAATTCCGGGATCCGTCGGATCGGCGTTGCCACGCAATACAAGGCCCACAGCCTGATCCGCCACCTGCAGCGCGGCTGGAGCTTCTTCCGCGCCGAGCGCAACGAATCGCTCGACATCCTGCCCGCCTCGCAACAGATCAACGAGGACAACTGGTACAAGGGGACCGCCGACGCGGTCACCCAGAACATCAACATCCTGCGCGGCTATGGCCCGAAATACATCCTCGTCCTGGCCGGAGATCACATCTACAAGCAGGACTATTCCTTCATGATCGAACAGCACGTGAAATCCGGTGCCAAGGTGACGGTGGGATGCATCGAAGTGCCGCGCGAAGAGGCCAAAGGTTTTGGCGTCATGGGCGTGGATGAAAGCGACAAGATCCTGGAATTCGTGGAAAAACCCGCCGACCCGCCACCGATGCCCGGCAATTCCGACCTATCGCTCGCCAGTATGGGGATCTACGTCTTTGAGGCCGAATACCTCTATGACATCCTCGAAAAGGACGCCGTCAAGGACGGGTCGAGCCATGATTTCGGCAAGGACATCATCCCCGACATCGTGGCCGAAGGCGGCGCGATGGCGCATCCCTTCAGCCGCTCCTGCGTCATGTCGGGGCTCGAAGACAAACCCTACTGGCGCGATGTCGGCACCATCGACGCGTATTGGCGCGCCAATATCGACCTGACGGATTTTGAGCCGGGGCTCGACATCTACGCCACCGACTGGCCGATCTGGACCTATTCGGAACTGACCCCTCCGGCCAAGTTCATCCACAACGAAGAAGGCCGCCGCGGTCAGGCGGTGTCGTCCATGGTGTCGGGCGGCTGCATCATCTCGGGCTCGTCGCTCTATCGCTGCCTGCTCTTCACCGGCGTCAAAACCCATTCCTATTCGCAGCTTGAAGGCGTGGTCGCCCTGCCCTATTGCGAGGTCGGCCGCCGCGCGTATCTCAAGAATGTCGTCATCGACCGTGGCGTGCAGATCCCGCCCGGTCTGATCGTCGGCGAAGACCCGAAACTTGATGCAAAACGGTTCCGGCGCACCGACACCGGGATCTGCCTGATCACGCAAGAGATGATTGATCGACTGGACGCCTGACATGAACGTATTGATGGTCGCCTCGGAATGCGCGCCCTTCATCAAGACCGGGGGGCTTGCAGATGTCGCAGGCGCCCTGCCCGGCGCTCTGGCCCGGCACAATGTGTCCTGCCGCACGCTGCTGCCGGCCTACCCGTCCCTGCAACCGCTCCTGAGCGATGGCGAAGAGGTGGCGGCTTTTCACGATCTGCCCGGCGGCTATGGGCGGCTTGTCCTGGTAACGGCCCAAGGCATCGATCTGCTGTTGCTTGACGCACCGCAACTTTTCGACCGGCCCGGCCAGCCCTATTCCACGCCCGAGGGCGGGGACTGGCCCGACAATTACCTGCGCTTCGGCGCCCTGGCGCAGGCGGCGGCGCGGATCGGGCTTGAGGGTCTTGACGGCTGGGCCCCGGACATCGTCCATGCTCATGACTGGCAGGCGGGGCTGGCGCCGGTCTATCTGAAACAGGCCCACCGCCCGGCGCCCAAATCGGTCATCACCATCCACAACATCGCGTTCAAGGGCAGCTACGGCCCGCATGTGCTGGGCGAACTTGGCCTGCGCGGAGACTGGTTCCACCCCGAAGCGCTCGAATTTCACGGCGATCTCAGCTTCCTCAAGGGCGGTCTGATGTTTGCCGACCGGATCACCACGGTTAGCCCCACCTATGCGCGCGAGATCCTGACAGCGGATTACGGCATGGCACTCGAAGGCGTGTTGCAGGCCCGGTCTTCGGTGCTCTCGGGCATCCTGAACGGCATCGACACGCAGGTCTGGAACCCGTCCGACGATCCGGCGCTTGCCCGCGGCTATGATGCGCGCAGCCTGGGTCGCAAGGCCGAAACCCGCGCCGCGATTGCCGACCGGCTCGGTCTTGATCCCAACGCGACCGGCCCGCTTTTCTGCGTGATCAGCCGGCTGACCGAACAAAAGGGGCTTGATGCGCTGGTCGGGGTGCTGCCCTACCTTGTCGAACGGGGCGGTCAGCTGGCGATGCTTGGTGCCGGGCAGACCGAGCTCGAACAGGCATATGCCGCCACCGCCGCCGCTCATCCGGGCCAGATCGGCGCCGTCTTCGGATATGACGAGGCGTTCTCGCACCAGCTTCAGGGCGGCAGCGACGCGATCCTCATCCCGTCGCGGTTCGAACCTTGCGGGTTGACCCAGCTTTACGGGCTGCGTTACGGCACGCTGCCCGTGGTGGCCCGCACCGGCGGTCTCGCCGATACCGTGATTGACGCCAATGCGGCGGCCATCGACATGGGCTGCGCCACAGGCTTTGTTTTTGACGACGTGAGCGCTGCTGGCATCACCGCCGTGCTCGACCGGGTCTTTGACGCCCATGCGCAGAAAAAGACCTGGCAGGCGATGCAACGCGCGGCCATGCGACAACCAGTGGGCTGGGAACAATCGGCCCTGGCCTATGTAAAGCTCTACGAGGCGCTGACGGAATGAAGGACCTGGGCGGGATGGAAACGTCGATCGAGCCCGGCTCGCCGACGCGGCTGGGCGCACATTTTGATGGTGAAGGCACGAATTTCGCGCTGTTCTCGGAACATGCGTCGCGTGTGACCCTGTGCCTGTTTGCCGGCGATGGTCAGACCGAGCTTGCGCGCTTGCCGATGCCTGAACGCAACGGGCCGGTGTGGCACGGATATGTGGCCGGTCTGCAACCCGGCGCGATCTACGGCTACCGGGTCGAAGGCCCCTTTGCCCCCGAACGCGGCCACCGGTTCAACCCCAACAAGCTGTTGCTTGATCCCTATACGCGCGAACTGCACGGGCAGTTCAGCCACGATCCCGCGACGCTCGGCTATGCGCCCGGATCCCCTTATGGCGACCTCTCGTTCAGCGATCTCGACAGCGCCCCTCATGTGGCCAAGTCGGTGGTTTCGCACCCGGACAGCTTTGCGCCCGTCGCAACCACGCTCGGGCGTCGCTGGGACGGCAGCTTTATCTACGAGGCGCATGTCAAAGGCGCCACGATGCTGCATCCCGACATTCCCGCGCATCTGCGCGGGACCTATGACGGGCTGTCCACTCAACCCATGCTCGACCATCTCGACCGGCTTGGCGTGACCACGGTCGAGATCCTGCCGGTCCACGCCTCGCATTCCGAAGGCGCGCTGCATGCACGGTCACTGGTGAATTACTGGGGCTACAACACGATCGGCTTTTTCGCGCCTGAACCGCGCTATTTCGGACCCTCCGGCGTCTACGGGTTCCGCGCGATGGTCGACCGGTTTCATGAGGCCGGAATCGAGGTGATCCTCGATGTGGTCTACAACCACTCCGCCGAAGGCGATCACATGGGGCCGACGCTCAGCTTCCGGGGCATCGACAACGCCTCCTACTATCTGCTGCTCGACGGGCAACCGCGCTATTACGTGAACGACACCGGCACCGGCAACACGCTCGATGTCAGCCACCCCTTCGTGCTGCGCATGGTCATGGACAGCCTGCGGTTCTGGGTGCAGGCCATGGGCGTCGACGGGTTCCGGTTCGATCTGGCAACCTCGCTCGCGCGCGAGGCGCATGGCTTTGACCCCTCGGGCAGCTTTCTCGATGCGCTCAGGCAGGATCCGGTTCTGGCCGGGGTCAAGCTGATCGCCGAGCCCTGGGATATCGGACCCGGAGGCTACCAGCTCGGGCGGTTCCCGCCGGAATTTGGCGAATGGAACGACCGTTTCCGAGACACGATCCGCAAATTCTGGCGCGGCGACGGACATTCTGCGCAGGACATAGGCGGCGCGCTTCTGGGCTCGGCGAACCTCTTTGACACCAAGGGGCGCCAGGCGTGGTCTTCGGTCAATTTCGCCGCCGCCCATGACGGCTTCACGCTGGCGGACACGACGCGCTATCTGAACCGCCACAACTGCGCCAATGGCGAAGACAATCGCGACGGCCATCACAGCAACCATTCGGACAATTTCGGCGTTGAAGGCGACAGCGACGACCCCGACATCATCGCCGCCCGCCGCCTGCGGGCGCGGAACCTGCTCGCCACCGTGATGCTGTCCCAGGGCACGCCGATGCTGCTGGCCGGAGACGAAGGCGGCAACTCGCAAAACGGCAACAACAACGCCTATTGCCAGGACAATGCGACCAGCTGGATCGACTGGAGCACGCAGGACGCCGATCTTGTCGACTTCACCGCCGCCCTGTCGCAGTTTCGCGCGGCCCATCGGGTGCTGTATCAGAACCGGTTCCTGCACGGGGCCGAACGCGCCGATGGCAAGCCGGATGTGGAATGGCGCGCGATGGATGGCGCGGCGCTCAACTGGCGCGACCCCGGCCTGTCAAGCCTCTGCCTCATCCTGCGCGGCTGCGCCGAAAGCATCGCCGGAGACGCGCTCTCCGATGTCGTCCTTCTGGCCTTTAACCGCGAAGCCGAGGCGCAGGAGCTTGTCCTGCCCGCACCCGGCCACCGCGTATGGTGGCGTGAGATCGACACATCCGTCGACCGGCAATCCGCAATCGCCATCCAAAGCGCGACAATCCCGGTCGCCGCCAATTCCGTCTCGGCCTTCGTCCTGCGGCAACGGTCGGCGTGACGATGTCGGCCGACGACACATTGCGGCAGCTCGCAGAGGCTTGCGGGATCCATCTTGCCTATGACAGCTGGACCGGCGACCGGCAGCGCGCCGAACCGCCCACCCTCCGCGCCCTGCTCGGAGCCCTGGGTGTCGAAACCGGCTCGGACGCCGCTGTCGCCGAAGCGCTCGGCGCGCGCGAGGCGGCCGCATCGGCGCGCCATCTGCCCGTCGAGCAGGTGATTGACGCGGGCCATCCCTTTGAATTTCCAACCGGATCCCCCTGCGACTGGTCAGTGATCGACGCCGATGGCGCCGAGCTGCAGGCCGGTCGCGGCACCGACGGCATCGCCCTGCCGCCGCTGCCCGTAGGGTATTTCACGCTCAGCGTGCGCGGCCCGGGCTGGACGGATGAGGTCTTTCTGCTCAGCCGCCCCGCCGCCGCGCCGGACCTGACGACACTGTCGGGCACCAGATCCGGCTGGGGCGTGTCCGGCGCGCTTTACGGGCTGCGATCATCGACCAATGGGGGGCTTGGCAACTATGCCGATCTGGCCCAGGCCATGCGGGCGCTTGCGCAGGCCGGCGCGCAGTATTTCGGCATCAACCCGATCCACGCGCTCGGCTGGGCTGCGACGGACACGATCAGCCCCTATTCGCCCAGCCACCGGGGTTTTCTCAACACCGATCATATCGCCACCGATGCCGGCCTCGGCCCCGGACCTGAGGGCGCCCAGATCGACTATGCGGCATTCCGACAGCGCCATCGCCAAGCCCTCGCCGCCGAATTCGACCGGTTCGAAAACACTGCCGCGCAGGCCGAAAAAACCGCCTTTGCTGCCTTCCGTGCGGCTGGCGGAACCGAGCTTGACTGCTTTGTCCGGTTCGAAACCACCAGCGAAAGGCATGGCGCGGATTTCCGCGACTGGCCGGGGTCGGCCCAGGATCCCGACAACATCGCCGCCGACCCGCGCGACCGCTTTCACGCCTGGCTGCAATGGCGCGCCGATACCCAGGTCGAGGCCGCACAAAACGCAGCCCGCGCAGCGGGCATGCCGCTTGGGCTCTATCTCGATCTCGCGGTGGGCGCACGGATCGGCGGCGCCGAGGTCTGGATGCATCAGGACATCGCCGCTCGTGGCGTGTCGATCGGCGCCCCGCCCGATCATCTGAGCCCCGCCGGCCAGTCCTGGACCCTCGCCGCCTACGCTCCGAACAAGCTGGCGCAAAACCGGTACGAGCCGGTTCGGACGCTGCTCAAACGGCTGATGGCCAAGGCGGGGATCATCCGGATCGACCACGCGCTCGGCCTCATGCGCAGCTTCTGGGTCCCGGATGACGGCAGCCCGGGCGGCTACATCTCGCAACCCTTCAGCGCGCTGCTCGCCGTTGTCGCGATCGAGGCCTGGCAGAACAACTGCCTCGTGGTGGGCGAAGATCTGGGCCTCGTGCCTCCGGGCTTCCGCAAGCGGCTCAACCAGTCCGGGCTCTACAGCTATGCGGTCTGGCAATACGAAACCGAAGCGGATGGCGCGCTTTATCCTGCCCGGCACCTGCGGCCCTTCAGCATGGCCTGTTTTGGCACACATGACACGCCGACGATCCAGGGCTTCTGGCGCGGCCGCGACATCGAATGGTGGCGCACGCTCGACTGGCTCAATTCGGAGCAGACGATGAATGCTCATGGCAGCCGCGCCCGTCAGCGCAACAGCCTGCGCACCCATTGCGGCATTGAACCCGATGCGCGGCCCGATGACATCCGCGCCGCCATACATACCGGCCTCGCGCAAAGCCCCGCAGCACTTGTGACCGTGCAGCTTGATGATGTCTTTGGCTGCGAACAGGCGCAGAACCTGCCCGGCACCATCGACGCGCATCCGAACTGGCGGCGTCCGATGCCGGTCGCGGTCGAAGGTTTTGCCGCCTCGCGCGCACTGGCCCAGACCGGCGCACTGATGAGCCCCGCGCGTGACCACGCCGCGCCCCAGACGCACAAGGAGCCCGACACATGTCCATCCTGACCCAGCCCTGCACGCCGTTTCCGGGGCAGAAACCGGGCACCTCCGGTCTGCGCAAGAAAACCCGGGTGTTCATGGAACCCGGCTATCTCGAAGCCTTCGTGCAATCGATCTTCAACGCGGTGGGCACGGCGGGCAAAAGTTTTGTGCTGGGCGGCGACGGGCGGTTCTTCAATGCCGAGGCGATCCAGACCATCCTGCGCATGGCCGCGGCAAATGGCGCGGCCCGCATGATCGTCGGTCAGGGCGGGCTTCTGTCGACGCCCGCCGCCTCAAACCTCATTCGCCAACGCAAGGCTGATGGCGGGCTGATCCTCTCGGCCAGTCACAATCCTGGCGGGATCGACGCGGATTTCGGGCTGAAATTCAACATGGCCAATGGCGGCCCCGCCCCCGAAAGTGTGACCGAGGCGTTCTTTTCCGAAACCCAATCCATTGCGCAGTACAGGATCCTCGACGGCGGCGAAGTGGATCTGTCGCAGCTCGGCTGCACGGATCTGGGCGGCATGACGGTCGAGATCGTGGACCCGGTCGACGACTACGCCGCGCTGATGCGCACGCTTTTTGATTTCGACGCGATCCGCGCGCTGATCGCCTCGGGCTTTACCTTGCGCTTTGACGCGATGCACGCGGTGACCGGCCCCTACGCCGCCGCGATCCTTGAAACCGAACTCGGCGCACCGGCGGGAACGGTGATGAACGCGGTGCCGTCGGTCGATTTCGGCAAGGGCCACCCGGACCCGAACCCGATCTGGGCGAAACCTCTGGTCGATCTGGTGATGTCCGGGGACAGCCCGGATTTTGCCGCCGCCTCGGATGGCGATGGCGACCGCAACATGATCCTCGGCAAGGGCGTCTATGTGACGCCCTCCGACAGCCTCGCCCTGCTGGCCGCGAACGCACATCACGCGCCAGCCTATGCCCGGGGGCTCGCGGGCGTGGCCCGGTCAATGCCCACCAGCACCGCCGTCGACCGCGTCGCCGAAGCTTTGGGATTGCCCTGCTTTGAGACACCGACAGGCTGGAAGTTCTTCGGCAATCTGCTCGATGCCGGCCGCATCACGCTTTGCGGTGAGGAAAGTGCCGGCACCGGCTCGGACCACGTGCGCGAAAAGGATGGGCTCTGGGCGGTGCTCTTGTGGCTCAACATCCTGGCGGCACGCAAGACCTCGGTGCGGGAGATCCTCGAAGATCACTGGCAGACCTATGGGCGCAACTACTACTCGCGCCACGACTACGAGGCCGTCGACGGCGACAAGGCCGACCGCATGATGACCGAACTGACCGCGCGTCTGCCGGATCTGGCGGGCGTCACCGTCGACGGCTGCGTGGTCGCCTCGGCCGACCAGTTTTCCTATGAGGATCCGGTGGATGGCTCGGTCAGCCGGAACCAGGGAATTCGCGTGCGCTTCGAAGATGGCAGCCGGGGCGTGATCCGCCTGTCGGGCACTGGCACCGACAGTGCCACGATCCGCATTTATCTCGAAAGGTTCATGCCCAAGGACGGCGACCTGCATGTCGATCCGCAAGCCGCCTTGCAGCCCGTCGCCAGTGCCATGGCCGCCCTTTCAAGACTGAGCGAGATCTGCGACAGGACCACGCCCGACGTCATCACATGACGGGCCGCCGACGGCCATTGCACCGGTTCGCAAAAAGGGTGGAATGGTGGGTGATGAGAGATTTGAACTCCCGACATCTTCGATGTGAACGAAGCGCTCTACCACTGAGCTAATCACCCGTGAGGCGGCGTAT
>JBCCVT010000055.1:0-13796 GCA_039195015.1 Pseudomonadota bacterium | reverse complement strand
GATGGACGGGGATAACCCGGCCGCGATGCGCTATACCGAGGTGCGGATGGACAAGCCCGCCGGGTCGCTGCTGGCGGATATCGAAAAAGAGACGGTCGACTTTCAGGACAATTACGACGGCAAGGATCGCGAACCGACCGTTCTGCCCGCCCGCTTTCCGAACATGCTGGTCAATGGCGCCGGCGGTATCGCGGTTGGCATGGCCACGAACATCCCGCCGCACAATCTGGGCGAAGTGGTCGACGCCACGCTTGCGCTGATCGACAATCCCGATCTTAGCAGTGAGCAACTGATCGACTATGTGCCAGGTCCCGATTTTCCAACCGGGGGCCTCATGCTCGGCCGCTCCGGCGCGCGCAAGGCCTATCTGGAAGGTCGCGGCAGCGTCATCATCCGCGCCAAGACCCGCGTCGAAGAACTGCGGCGCGACCGCTTTGCCATCATCGTCGATGAGATCCCCTATCAGGTGAACAAGGCCACGATGATCGAAAAGATCGCCGAGGCGGTGCGCGAAAAGCGGATCGAAGGCGTCGCCCATGTGCAGGATGAAAGTGACCGAAACGGCGTCCGCGTGGTCATCGAACTCAAGCGAGACGCGACACCGGATGTGGTGCTGAACCAGCTCTATCGCTTTTCGCCAATGCAGACCTCATTTGGCTGCAACATGCTGGCGCTGAATGGTGGTCGCCCCGAACAGCTCACGCTGCGTGGCTTCCTGACGGCTTTCATAGACTTCCGCGAAGATGTCGTGACACGCCGCACCGCGTTCGATCTGCGCAAGGCGCGCGAACGCAGCCATGTGCTTTGCGGTCTGGCCGTCGCCGTCAGCAATGTTGACGAGGTGGTTGCAACCATCCGCAGTTCGGCCGACGCGGCCGAGGCCCGCGAAAAACTGATGACGCGCCGCTGGCCGGCGTCTGAGATCGAAGGCTATCTGCGCCTGATCGATGATCCCTTATCCAAGATGAATGACGACGGGACGTACAACCTTACCGAGGTTCAGGCCCGCGCAATCCTGGAACTGCGTCTACAGCGCCTGACCCAATTGGGTGTCAAGGAAGTGACCGACGAGCTCGAAGAACTCGCCGCGAAGATCAAGGAATATCTCGATATCCTCTCAAGCCGCGATCGCATCATGTCGATCATCGCGGACGAGCTGCGCGAGGTGCGCGAGCAATTTGCCATTCCGCGTCGGACCGAGATTGTCGAATGGTCCGGCGACATGGAGGACGAAGATCTCATCGAGCGCGAGGATATGGTCGTCACCGTAACATCGGGCGGCTATATCAAGCGCACTCCGCTGGCCGAGTTCCGGTCGCAGAAACGCGGCGGAAAGGGGCTGTCGGGCATGCAGACCAAGGAAGAGGACGTGGTCACGACGCTCTTCGTGGCCAATACGCATACCCAGCTGCTGTTCTTCACCACTGACGGAATGGCCTACAAGCTCAAGACCTGGCGCCTGCCACAAGGTGGGCGGACCTCCAAGGGCAAGGCAATCGTGAACATTCTGCCGATCCCGCAAGGCGTGTCGGTCGCCGCGATCATGCCCGTCGACCGGGACGAGGACGAATGGGACGAATTGCAGATTGTCTTCGCGACCTCGGCAGGGGACGTGCGTCGCAACGCGCTGAGCGATTTCACCAATGTGAAACGCAACGGCAAGATCGCGATGAAACTGCCCGAAGGCGTGGAACTTGTCCGCGCCCGGATCTGTTCCGAAGACGATGATGTGATGCTTGTCACCGATTCCGGCCGCGCGATCCGCTTCTCGACCACAGATGTACGGATCTTCAAGGGGCGCGACTCCACGGGCGTGCGCGGTATACGCCTGACCAATGGTGACCGCGTGGTGTCGATGTCAGTGATCCGGCATTTTGATGCAACTGCCGATGAGCGCGCGGCTTATCTCAAGATGCGCCGTGCGGTGGCGGGCCTGACAGACGACGCGGAAAATGGCGATAGCGACGATGACGGCGCAAGCGCAAACGCGACGATCAGCCAGGAACGCTATGCCGAGATGTCCGCGGCCGAAAACCTGATCCTGACGATCACGGCGCGCGGCATGGGCAAGCTCAGTTCGTCCCACGACTATCCCGTGCGGGGACGCGGCGGCATGGGCGTTGCGGCAATGGACAAGGCCATGCGCGGCGGGACCGTCGTGGCCTCGTTTCCTGTTGAAATGGATGACCAGATCATGCTGGCCACATCGAACGGGCAGTCAATCCGCGTGCCAGTGGACGGGATCTCTTTCCGGTCGCGCAGCGCGGGAGGCGTCCGGGTGTTCAACACCCGCGACGGCGAAGAGGTGGTCAGCGTGGCCTGGATCGCCGATCAAGGCGACGAAGAGGCCTAGTTCCTCAACGGCGGGCGCTCATCTGTCCTTCGGGTCGTCTTCGCTCCAGCGAGAAGAGACCGAAGGGATCGACGAGCGCCCATCGCATTGGCGCTCATGTTCAGAACACGCGCTGCACGGCTCGCGACAGAAAGAACCCATGCCCATCCAGGTTCCGGCAATCGAGGCCCTTGGTCGAGGAATGGCAGGTGAACCCGCCAAACCGACCGGTAACACCATATTCGGCCCGGTCAAACCCGCCTTTGGACCGGTCCAGCGGCTCGCAAAGCATCTCGACATATCCGTGGTCGCGCAGCAGAAACGTGTGTCCCCAGTCCGCCGCGCAAGTCACCGGACGAGCGAGCGCAGGCGGCCCGTAGCGTTCAATAATCGTGCAGGTCAGGTCGGACGAGGTGTGGCCCAAACCAACGACACATTGGATGTTTTCCGATGGCGTCTCAAAGGTGAAAACGTCCGCATGGGCGGGAAACGCCAGCGCGGCGAGGCAAAGAAATAGAGTTCGGATCATAGATGGCCTTGGAATTCTCAGCTACAATTCCAAGCACCCTACCGCGATGCGACACATCAGTCACCCTGGCACAAGCGCGCACTGCCCGGCAGTTCACCAATGGCTGACGTCCGGGTCAGAGATTGTATAACGCACCGAACTTCCGTTCCAGATATGACATCAGCGGCTCATGATCGGGAGACATCCCGCTTGCTGTTTGAATGATCTCGCGCGGTTCCATCAGGCTGCCATGCCGCTGCAGCTTCTCGCGCAGCCAGCGTGTCGCGGGCGTCGTGTCTCCGGTGGCAAGCGCGGCATCCAGGTCCGGCAGATCCTCCCGCAGCGCCGCGTGAAGGCACCCTGCATAGACATTGCCGAGCGAGTAAGTGGGGAAGTATCCAAAGAGCCCTACCGACCAGTGCACATCCTGAAGACACCCGTTCGACGGTTTGTCGACTGCATATCCGAAATCCGCGTGGAACCGATCATTCCAGGTCACTTCCAGATCCGACACCTCCAGATCGCTCATCATCAAAGCGCGTTCCAGATCGAACCGCAGCATGATGTGGAGGTTGTACTGCACTTCATCCGCTTCTGTCCGGATGTAACCGTTATGAACCGCGTTCACCGCCGCGTAGAATTCATCTTCATTTGCAATACCGATATCGCCAAAGACGTCCTGCATGCGCCCAAAAAGCCAGCCGGTGAAGGCGCGCCCGCGACCGATCTGGTTCTCATAGATCCGGCTTTGGCTTTCATGCACGCCCATCGACGCCCCTCGACCGATCGGTGTCAGCCGATAGGCCGCATCGACGCCTTGTTCGTAGGCCGCATGGCCGACCTCATGAATGGTGGAATAGACGCAGTTGAAGGGGTCCGTCTCGCTTGTCCGGGTGGTAATGCGTACATCCGTTCCGCTGCCTGAGCTGAAAGGATGCACCGCCTTGTCGACCCGTCCCCGTGACATGTCGTAGCCGAACGCCTTCGCCAGGTCCTGAGACAGGGTCATCTGCCGCTGAGGATCGAACCTGCCTTGCAGACGAGGCGGCGCGGGCCGGTCCAGAACCGCAGCTCTCAGCGCAACCAGCCGCGGCCGCATCGCTTCGAAGATCTGGGCAATTTCGGCGCCCGACGTGCCCGGTTCGTAGTCATCCAGCATCGCGTCGTAGATATCACCGCCATTTGCCAAAGCCTGACCTTCGGCGCGTTTCAGACGCACGACCTCTTCGAGCGTCGGCAAAAAGGCCGCGACATCCTCGTCCGCGCGCGCTTGGCTCCAGATCCCCTGCGCCTCTGACGTCAGCTGCGCGATGCGTCGGGCCAGATCCGCTGGCACCTTGTTGGCACGGTGATGGGCGCGGCGGATCTCGCGAAGCTGCGCTGCTCCGGCCGCATCCGGTGCCTTGGCCATCGCCAGCCAGTCTCCGACCCGGGCTGATGCGCGACGGTCATGCAGCACCGATTCGATCGCCGCCATCTCTTCTCCGCGCTGTTTCGCGGCCCCGCGCGGCATCATGGTCTCCTGATCCCAGCCCAGACGCATGGCGATCATCTCAAGCGCGGTGGTCTCGCGCGCATAGTCCATCAGGTCGTCGAACGCGGACATGGCTCAGGCCCCTTTGATCGAGGTTGCGACAGGATAGGCGCTTTGAAACCGCGCGCGCAGGATCAGCGCCCAGAGCACGACCGCCAGGAACTGGTGCAGGATCGCGACATGCCAGGGTGCCGCGTAAAGCACCGTTACGATCCCGAGCACGATCTGCAGCGACAGAGCGGCAAACACCGCGTTGAATGCAAAGCGTGTGATTGGATTTGCGCTCGACCGGCTGCGCAGCCAGACGACGACGCCAAAGGCAAAGAGAAGATAACCCGCAACCCGATGAATGAACTGCACCAGGCCCGGACTTTCAAAAAAATTTCGCCAGACCGGTTCAAGCAAAAGCGCATCGGGGGGAAAGATCTGTCCCGCAAAGAAAGGCCAGTCGGTGTAAGATCGGCCGGCATCAATGCCCGCCACCAATGCACCGAGCAGAATCTGCAGGAAGGCGAAATGCATGAGCCCGGTGGCGAGGCTGTGCAACTTAGCTTCGCGTTGCCGCCGGGCCTGCAAAAGGTCACGCTCTTCCCGGCCCAAAAGGAAGACGAACCAGGCGATGAACCCAAGGATCACGAATGCGAGGCCCAGATGCGTGGCCAACCGGTATGAGGCCACATCCACCATACCTTCGCCCTGGGTCACGCCCGACGCAACCATCCACCAGCCGATTGCGCCCTGCGCGCCGCCAAGGGCACCCAGCAGCAACAGCCGCCCCGTCCATCCGGTCGGGATCGAACGGCTTACCAGAAAGCCCAGAAACCCGACGGCCCAAACCAACCCAATGACACGACCCAATTGCCTGTGACCCCATTCCCACCAGTAGATCACCTTGAAGTCATCAAGCTCCATCCACTGGTTCTGGATCTGGAACTCATCAATCGCCTTGTACTTTTCAAATTCCGACTGCCAATCCTCAGCCGACATAGGCGGCAGAGCGCCGGTAATCGGGCGCCACTCGGTGATCGATAATCCGGAATCGGTCAGACGGGTCAGACCACCCACGGCGATCATCACCACCACCAGCGCAAAGAGCGCCATCAGCCAGGCTCGGATCCACCGGCGCGCACCTGACCGGCCTCGATCGATGAGACCTGGCGTCGGCTCGGCCCGTCTGGGTGTGTCGTCACTGACCTCTTCAAAGATGCTGCGCTTTGCGCTCATGACACTCTCATTGTGAATTCGCGCCGACCCTACTGAGGCCGGACGGCGGGAACAAGCCGCGACCCGGGCTAACCGCGTTCCTTCCAGCGCACCATTTGACGCATCACCCCATGCAGGATCTGCACATCCGCGCGGGTGAGCTGCATCCGGCTCCAGAGATTGCGGAGGTTGGTCTTCATCCCCTCGGCCTTTTCCGGCGGAAAGAAGAACCCGGCAGTCGTCAGCCGATCTTCGTAATGGGCCGCAAGCGCGTCGATTTCCGATGAATTGGCCCAGTCGTACTTGCCCATCTCGACGGTCTCATGGGTAACTTCCGCTGTCCGTCGACGCCATTCATAGGCGTTGAGCAACACGCATTGCGCAAGGTTCAGTGACGGGAAGTCCGGATTTACCGGCACCGAGACGATGGCATTGGCGCGCGCGATATCATCGTTTTCGAGCCCCGCGCGTTCCGGCCCATAGAGCACCGCAACCCGTTCGCCACCGGAGAGCCTTTCCGCCGCGATCGCCATCGCGCGTTCGGGGCTTAGCACGGTCTTTGTGAGCCCGCGCGGACGCGCCGTGGTCGCCAGGACGAAACTGCAATCAGCGACCGCCTCGGCCGTGGTGTCGCAGATCTGGGCTTCGTCCAACAGCCGCCCCGCTCCGCTGGCCATCGCCACGGCTTTTGTGTTCGGCCAGCCATCGCGCGGCGACACGATCCGCATCGCATCCAGTCCGAAATTCCACATCGCGCGCGCAGCCGCGCCGATGTTTTCCCCCATTTGCGGACGCACCAGCACAAAGATCGGCTGTGTCGGCATATCGCTCTCCTGCACCATCGCGCCCGTCTAAGCACAAGCCACGCGATGGGCAACCCGGGACGGCCTAATGCCGTTGCAAACCGTGCGAAAGTCTCTAAACGGGCGGGATCGCTGCAAGAAGGACATGGCATGGACGCGCCTCAACCCCCTCGGCTGTATTTGGCAACCCCGCCTGTCTTTGACCTGCAAACCTTTCCCGATGTTATGTCGCGGGTGCTTGACAGCACTGACATCGCCTGCGTCCGACTTGCCCTCGCCCTGACCGACGAAGACCAGCTCTCTCGATCCGCCGACGCGTTGCGCGATCTGACCATTGCGCGTGACATCGCCCTTGTGATCGACGATCACGTGGTGCTGGCCGAACGCCACGGGCTAGACGGTGTGCACCTGACCGACGCCGCGCGTTCGGTGCGCGGCGCACGCAAAGCTCTCGGGCCTGACGGGATTGTTGGCGCTTATTGCGGGCAGTCCCGGCATGACGGCATGACCGCAGGTGAAGCGGGCGCGGATTATGTCAGTTTCGGCCCGGTAGGCGGAGCCTTGGGCGATGGTTCGGTCGCCGAATTTGACCTCTTCGACTGGTGGTCGCAGGTGATCGAAGTCCCGGTGGTCGCACAAGGCGGGCTGACGGTCGTGCATGTGGAAGAGCTGGCCGACTACACGGATTTCTTCGGCATCGGAGACGAAATCTGGTCCGCCGAGGATCCAGTCGCGGCGCTTGAGGCGCTGACCGCTCCCCTTCGCTGAAGGCAGTCCAAGACCTTTTGAACAAGGTGTCCTTGTCAGAGAAATACGCGCTCCACGAACCAATAGGCACCCACACAGGCGATCATCACCGAAGCGGGCATTGCGATGCGCGTCCGGTACCAGTCACGCGTGCCGAACCACAATCCGACGGCCAGGAAGGCAAGGGCAATCACGGTCAGTTGCCCAACCTCAACACCCACATTAAAGCCAATCAGCGCAGGTACAAACTGCCCCGGCGGCAAACCGAACTCTCCAAGGACGCTCGCAAACCCGAGCCCGTGCAAGAGGCCAAAGCCGAACACCACCATCGGCCGCCAACGGTTTAACCTATCAGTCCAGAGGTTTTCGAGAGCAACAAAAACGATCGAGGCGGCAATCAGAGGTTCCACGATCTCGGGACGGACCGTCACATGCCCAAGCGCGCCAAGCGCCAGGGTTACGGTGTGGGCCAGTGTGAAAGCACTGATCTGCCAAAAAAGCGGCCCGAACCGCGTGCTGAGAAAGAAGAGCCCCAAGACAAACAGGATGTGATCCAACCCCTTGGGCAGGATGTGATCGAAGCCAACCGGAATGTATCGCAGAAATACCGACCAACCGCCCGTCTCGGCTCCGCCGACCAACGGGATCTGCGGACTGCGCTCACCCCCTCGAAGATAACCGGTAAAGGGCGCCTCGACCCCTTGCTGACGCAGCACCAGATCGCCTGCGCCCAGAGGCCAGAGCACCGTAATCGCGCGCGCGTCTGTTGGAAGCTCGGCCACTACGCGCAGCCGCGAGGCGCGCGCGAGGTCCGGATTGCCAACCTCGGGGACAGTGACCGTGTCGAGCGACAAGGCCAGAGGCGAACTGTCGGCGCTCAGCTCCAGCATCGGCAGCCAGCTGTCCGAGAACGCGCGCACTCGCTCGGCTAGGACCTCGGGTGCCAGGTTGCGCAGCGCATCATAATCAGGCGAAAGCTCGGTGTCGTCCGTGTCGGTCAGCCCATCCAGATCGATCCCCGCGACAAAGGCCTCTGCGTTCATTCGCAGATCCAGAGCCAGCACGGCGCCTTCGACAGTCAGATCCGCGATGGTCGGTTCGACCTCGTGTCCTTGCGCCACCGTGGCCGCCAACACCGCACAGAGGCTTGACAGCAAGGCAACAAGACGCAGCCTGACATTGACGATCTGGAGGGTTCCACCCATGCTTTTCCGCCTTTGCCTCGGTACTCGGTTGATCCGCGCTTTCATGCTGTCCGCCGGCTTTGCGACAGTCGGACCATTGGCCGTGGCGGCCCATGAATTCTGGATCGAACCCGATTTATATCAAGTGGATAGCGGGGCTTTGGTCGTTGCGCAACTGCGCAACGGCGAGAAGTTCGAAGGGGTCGCACTTGGTTATTTCGACCGGCGCACAACGCGGTTCGAGCGCGTGACGGACGGCAAGGCCACACCGATCGCGCCCCGGATCGGCGATATCCCGGCGATCAATGTCACGCCCGACCAAGACGGGCTAATGATCCTGATCCATGAAACTGCACCATCGACGCTGAGCTATAAGAGTTGGGCCAAGTTCCGGGCCTTTGCCGATCACAAGGGTTTCGACGATATCGAACGCCGCCACGCCGATCGTGGTCTGCCGACCGAGGCGTTCAAGGAAAACTTTACGCGCCATGCCAAGGCGCTGGTTGGCGTCGGCGATGGCCCGGGGTCTGATCGGGCCTTCGGGCTCGAAACCGAATTTGTCGCTGGTGCAAACCCATACATCGACAACCTGACCGACGGGTTCCCGGTCTTACTGCATTACCGGGGCGCGCCCCGGTTGAACGCTCAGATCGAGATGTTCGAAAAAACGCCCGACGGCGCGGTCACGGTCACTCTTCACCGGACGGACGACAAAGGGCGTGCGCGCCTGCCCGTCAAACCCGGCCACAGCTATCTGCTTGACGCGGTGGTGCTGCGTCCTGCCCCCGAAAGCGACGACGCGGTGTGGGAAACACTTTGGGCGACGCTTAGCTTTGCCGTACCCTGACGCAACTGCCCCAAGCCACACTCGGCCTTGAAACCGCGCGGGCAACACGCCATGAAAGCGGCATGACCGACGGCCACGAGACACCCGACATCCTCTGCATTGGAAGCGTTCTTTGGGACGTGATCGGACGCTCACCCAGCCATATGCGGCAAGGCTCGGACGTGCCTGGACGGATCACGCGACTGCCGGGCGGCGTGGCAATGAACATCGCCATCACACTCGCCCGCTTTGGTCTTTCGCCCGCGCTGTTGACGGCGATCGGTCGCGACCCCGAAGGCGAAGAGCTTGCGATGGCTTGCGAAAGCCTTGGACTGCAAACAGCGCATGTCTACCGCTCTGAAGATCTCCCGACCGATCGATACATGGCGGTCGAAGGCGCCAACGGGTTGATCGCAGCGATCGCCGATGCGCATTCGCTTGAGGCCGCAGGCGCAAAAATTTTGCGCCCGCTGATGAATGGCACGCTCGGCTCGTCCGAAGCACCCTATCGCGGGCGGGTCGCGCTCGACGGCAACCTGACGCTCGCGCTGCTTGAGGACATCGCGCAAAGCCCTGCCTTTGCCCGCGCCGATCTGCGCGTGGCGCCCGCTTCACCCGGCAAGGCGGAACGTCTCCTCCCTTTTGTCAAGGCGGGGCGCGCCACGCTTTACGTCAATCTCGAAGAGGCCGGGCTGCTCTGCCAGACGACGTTCGGCGATAGCAAGCGCGCGGCCGAGGCGCTGATTGATCGCGGCGCTCAGCGTGTGCTCGTGACAGATGGCGGGCGGACAACCACAGAAGGCTGCGCCCGAGCCGGCGTGATCGGTCAAACCCCGCCCGAGGTCATGGTGACCCGCGTCACCGGCGCCGGCGACACCTTCATGGCCGCCCATATCGCCGCCGAAGCCCGCGGAGAAAGCCGCACAGACGCGCTGTCCCACGCGCTCTATGCGGCAGCGAGTTATGTCTCAGGAGTGAACCCACTGTGATCCCACTGTCCTATTCGGCCGAAGTGGCCGCGGCGCGCGCGTCGGGTCAGCCCATCGTGGCGCTTGAAAGCACCATAATTACACATGGCATGCCGCATCCGCAGAATGTCGAGGTCGCCGCACAGGTGGAAGCCGATATCCGGGATGCGGGCGCCGTGCCTGCGACCATTGCGGTGATCAGCGGCACTCTGCAGATTGGGCTGGACCCCGAGATGCTGGCCCATCTTGGCCAGGCCAAGGGGGTCGCGAAACTGTCTCGGGCCGATCTCGCCACCTGCATCGCCAGCGGCGGCACCGGTGCAACCACCGTCGCAGCAACAATGATCGCCGCGCATTGCGCCGGGATCGAGGTGTTCGCGACCGGTGGTATCGGCGGCGTGCACCAAGGCGCAGAGACGACCTTTGACATCTCGGCCGATCTGCACGAGCTCGCCGCCACGCCCGTGACTGTTGTGGCCGCCGGTGCCAAGGCAATACTTGACTTGAATAAAACCCTGGAAGTTCTTGAAACCCTTGGTGTTCCAGTTATTGCCTTTGGGCAGGATGCATTCCCTGCCTTCTGGTCGGCAACGTCTTCGCTGCAAGCGCCACTCCGCATGGACAGCGCCGAAGACATCGCGCGCGCCCACGCCACGCGGCGCGCCCTTCGCGTGCCGGGCGGACAGCTTGTCGCCAACCCGATCCCTCGGGAGGCCGAAATTCCGGCCGCAGAGCTGTCGCCCATCATCGCCGAGGCGCAGGCCGCCGCAAACCATCACCGGATCACCGGTAAAGCGGTCACGCCATACCTGCTGCAAAGGATCTTCGAGATGACCAACGGCCGGTCGCTTGACGCCAATATTGCCCTCGTCAGAAACAATGCCCGGCTGGCGGCCGGAATTGCTCAGGCCTTGAGCAAGCAAGACCCATGAAGTCGTCCCAGACCGCGCGGGGCATTGTGAGCGCCCAGCAGAGTCCCTAAATTCTCTTTCAAGTATACGGATTACTCATGACGACGCCATTTGACGAACACCCGCCGCACCTGCGTAAACCCGGACTGCTCGCGAGCCTGAGATCTTCGTTCCTGACCGGACTGGTCGTGATCGCGCCGGTGGGGCTGACGATCTGGCTGATCTGGACCGTTGTGGGCTGGATCGACGGGGTCGTGCTGCCGCTCGTGCCGTCGAACCTGCGCCCCGAGCAATATATTGGGATCAACCTGCGCGGCGTGGGCGTCATCTTTTTTCTGATCTTCACGATTTTCGTGGGCTGGGTCGCCAAAGGCCTGATCGGCCGATCGCTGATCCGCTGGGGGGAAAACCTCGTCGACCGTATGCCTGTTGTGCGATCGATCTATTCCGGGATCAAACAGATCTCCGAGACGGTCTTCGCGCAATCCGAACGCTCATTTGAAAAGGCATGCCTGGTGCAGTATCCGCGCAAGGGGATCTGGGCGGTTGGGTTCATCTCGACAACCGCCCGGGGAGAGGTGTCAGAACGCGCCGAAGTCTCGGGCGATCTGCTGAGTGTCTTTGTCCCGACGACCCCGAATCCGACCAGCGGCTTCCTTCTGTTCTTCCCGCGTGAGGACGTGATCGAGCTGCATATGTCTGTCGAAGAGGCCGCGAAACTGGTGATCTCGGCAGGGCTTGTCTATCCGAACGGCGATGACAGCGCCGAGGTGATCGAAGCCGAAGCCGCCAAACGCCGCCTTGGCTGGCGTCGCGATGAGCGTGACTTGCCTGATACAGGGTCCTGAGACGGACGCCCGAACGGGTCCTCAGCCGAACATATCATTCAGATCGACCGTGCTGCGGTCCCCGAGATCGTCGCGATGCTGGTTCAGAAAGCCATGCGCCGCGTTTCGCCCTGCCTCTTTCAACGTGTTCATCACAAATGCATTCGGCACCGTCTTGGTCGCCACGGACAATTCATTCATCAGCCGGTCATCGGCGATCATATGCACCAGAACGCGCTGCATGTCCCCCGCCTTCAGCTTGCCCTCGGCAAGCAAGCGCTGAACAAAGTTGATCGCGCGCAGCTCGCGCAGCAATGACGAGTTGAAGCTGATCTCGTTGATCCGGTTCTGGATCTGTTGAGGCGTCACCGGAACCTGATCGCGCTCCAGCGGGTTGATATTGATGATCACGATGTCGGCGGGCAGATCCGGCGTGAACAACGGAAAGAGAGCCGGATTGCCCGTATAGCCGCCGTCCCAATAGGCCTCGCAGCGACCGGTTTCGGGATCATTGATCTCGACCGCCTGGAACAGGGTCGGCAGGCAGGCCGAGGCAAGGATCGAATCCGTGCTGATCTCGTTTCCTTTGAAAATCCGGATCTTGCCGGTCCGGACGCGGGTCGCGCAGATAAAGAGATCGGGGCCTTCCAGCGAACAGATCCGGTCAAAGTCGAAGTCATCGACGATCGACCGCAGCGGGTTGGGAAAGAACGGCCCCGTCACATAGGGCGAAACCAGCCGCGACACCGTGTCCCCCCAAATGTAAGCCGGCGACAGTTCGATCGCCTCGGCGACCTGGCTTGCGCTGATCCCGCGCATCCAGCCGGTCATCCAGTCGCCTTCCTGCGCACCGACCTGGCGCCAGAGCGCATCGAGCGCCGCGCGTGCCCCATCGCGCCCGTTTCGCAGCATCCCGGCCTTGACCGCAGCCCCATTGAGCGCGCCCGCCGAGGTGCCCGACATCGCCGCAATCTCGATCTCCTCATCTTCGAGGATCCGATCGAGCACGCCCCAGGTGAACGCGCCGTGTGCACCGCCGCCCTGCAGGGCCAGATTGATCCGTTTGACCAAAGCCGTTCTCCCTTGCCCGTCAGTGCCGCATCACAGCGCGGTCCAGCCGCCGTCGACGCTGATCGACGTGCCGGTGATCTGTGCCGCCGCATCGCTGCAGAGGAATACGCATGTTCCACCCATCTGTTCGACAGTGGCAAATTCCTTGGATGGTTGGCGTTCAAGCATGACGTTCTTGACCACATCCTCACGCGACATCCCGTATTCTTCCATGGTCGCGGGGATCTGCGCTTCGACGAGTGGGGTCAGAACATAACCCGGACAGATCGCGTTGCAGGTAATCGGTTCCTGCGCCGTCTCCAGCGCCACGGTTTTGGTCATGCCGATTACGCCATGTTTGGCGGCTACGTAGGCGGCTTTAAAGGGGCTGGCGGTCAACCCATGTGCGCTTGCCACATTGACCACCCGTCCCCATCCGGCCTCGCGCATCAGAGGCAAGGCCCCCGCCGTCGTGTGAAAAGCCGAATTCATGTTGATCGCGATGATGGCATCCCATTTTTCAGCCGGAAACTGATCGATCGGCGCCACATGCTGGATGCCCGCATTGTTTACTAGAATGTCGCAACGCCCCGACTGATCAACCAGCGCGCGGCACTCGTCGCCTTTTGACATATCGGCCTTGATGTAGCGCGCGGTCACCCCGGTCTCGGTTGCAATTTCACCTGCGATGGCGTGATCTTCGGGCCTGTCGGTGAAGGAATTCAGAACGACATCTGCACCGGCCCGCGCCAGTTCCCAAGCAATCCCAAGACCAATTCCCGAGTTTGATCCCGTGATGACGGCGGTTTTGCCCTTCAGCGTCATGGCGCAGTCTCCTTGTCAAATCCCGGACCAACCTGCCATGCTGCACCTGCAAAGAAAATGACAAAGCGCTGGATTTCG
>JBCCVT010000054.1:0-13823 GCA_039195015.1 Pseudomonadota bacterium | reverse complement strand
TGTAGGGGCACTTGACGAGGTGCGCTATACCGGTCGCAAGCCGCCGGAGAGCTGGCGGGGCTCCCCTGCAGAAAAAGTCATCGATCTCGGGGATCTGAAAGAGGCAACCATCCATTTCGATGGGACCGCCCGGGACTGCGCACTGCGATACCCCAAAAACGCGAACGTGGCCGCCTCAGTCGCATTAGCCGGGCTGGGGTGGGACGTGACGCGTGCCCAGTTGATCGCCGACCCGTCGGTCACGCGCAACGTGCACGAGATCGAGGCCACCGGTGATTTCGGGCGCTTGCATTTCGTGATCGAAGGCCAGTCACTGCCGGACAACCCGAAATCCTCTGCTCTGACTGCAATGAGCGTTGTTCAGGCGGTTGCGCGGCGCAAGCAGCCGATCGGGTTCTGATCATGGCGGCGACCAGCCTCAGCGATCGCATTGTCAGTCGGCTCAAGCTGCGGCAGCTGCGCCTGCTGGAAAGCGTTGCGCGCCACGGGTCGATCTTGGCTGCCTCGCGTGAAATGAACTTGTCGCAGCCGGCTGCGACCAAGATGATCCAGGATCTGGAGCTCGATTTCGGAGTCGAGCTTTTCCTTCGCACGAACCGGGGCGTGGCGCCGACGATTTATGGCGAGGCGCTGTTGCGGCATGGAAAGGTCATGATGGCGCAGATGTCCCATGCGGTGCAGGAGCTTGAGGACCTGACCGAAGGCAAGGGCGGCCGCGTTGTCGTTGGAACGCTGCTTGCAGCCTCGGCTCGGTTGCTCCCCCTTGCGATCGAAAAGCTACTGGCTGATCGGCCGAACCTTGCCATTCGCGTTGTGGAGGGCACCAACGAGGTCCTAATGCCAGCTTTGCGGGCGGGCGATCTGGACATGGTGGTCGGTCGACTGCCGGTGCATCGCCATCGGACCGATCTGGATCAGGCGGTGGTTTATGATGAACGCATTGTTGCCGTGGTCCGACCTGGCCATCCGCTTGCTGATGTCAGCGATCTCGCGCCGACGCATCTAGCTGCGTTCGGTTGGGTGATGCCGCCGCCCGAGACAACGTTGCGGCGCCAGCTGGATCAGCTCTTTGTCTCTGCCGGCGCAGCACCCGACCACGTTGTCGAATCCGTCAGCTACCTGACAAACCGAGCGCTGGTGCAAAGCACTGACATGATCTGGCCGCTGCCGTCGCAGGCGGTCGAACAGGACGTAAGCGCGAAAGCTCTGGCCTGTTTGAAATGGACCTGCCCGGTCGGCACCGGGCCGGTGGGCGTGAGCTATCGGTCCGACGCGCAACTGTCGCCCGCGGCGCGCGCGCTGATCGATCGGCTGCGCGAGGTCAGTTCAGGTTTGTAATTTCGCCCGGTGTGTCGTTCTGCGTGTTCTGTTCCATCCAAAGCCGCCGCAAAGTGCAGCAATCATCCAGGAAATCCTCGTCGAGCACGTCGCATCCATACACGCGGTCTGTCCGGAAATGGCGAAACGCGCCGCGTGTTTCGCACCAGGCGGCCAGCATGACGCATTCCACGTGATAGGTCAGCGCCACGGGTCGAACGACGCGGTCAGTGCGATTGTCGTGGTTGTCGCGGTAATCAAGACGCAGCTTGCGCGCCTCGCGGATTGCATCGCGATATCGTGAGATCGGAATACAGCCCTTCTCGGGGTCGTCTATCGGCGCGCCCCAAGGGGAGACTTGCAGCCAATCCCGCGAGTCGCGCAGCGCATCGACCTTTTCCCGGACGCGGACGGCCGCGCGTTGCAGCGCGCTGTCTCCGGTTCGAACCAACATCGCAAGGCCGACCGACAGCGCCTCTGCCTCTTCGCTGTCGAAGTTCAACGGCGGCAGGTCGTAGCCCCGGCGCATGACGTAGCCGACACCGGATTCGCCTTCGATCGGGGTGCGCATGGCCTGCAGAGCGGCGATGTCCCGATAAATGGTGCGCGTTGAGACTTCGAGCTGTGCCGCCAATGCGTCCGCCGTGATCGGCGTCTTAGCGGCGCGCAGGATCTGGATCAGTTCAAACAGACGGTTCGAGCGGGGCACGGTGTGACCTCGTCAGTTGGGCTGGTGACAGGATAACATGGGCCCCTGACAACAGGCTGTCAGGGGGGTGCGGGTAAGACTTCGCAACAGCAAAGCGAGGCTCCCCATGTCATCATATGACCATATCTCGATGATCGTTCTTAAACTGGATCGCTGGGCATCACCATCGGTATTGAGCGAGCATGAAATTGACCGGATCCGCGCCGGCCAACGGTGGGAAAGCCAACAGCGGAAGGCCCGGCGCTGGGGTGTTTCCTGGCCCTGGGCGATACGCCGTCAGATCAGGGCGGTCGAGAGCGCCGGCCAATAGCTGAGCGCCACAAGCACCAATGCGACGGCCAGCAGAAACGGCCACAGCGCACGGAAAATCGTGAAGGGGCGGACACCGGACATGGCCGATGCAATGTAGAGGCCGACGCCCACGGGCGGTGTCAAAAGCCCCAGCACCAGGTTCAGCGAGATCACCACTCCGAACTGGAACGGATCGATTTGATAGGTGTTCATGGCGATTGGCAGCAGTATCGGTGTGACAAGGATCAGCGCGGCGATCCCGTCGATCAACATGCCCACGACCAGAAGGCAGAGATTTACGATCAGGAGAAATGTGAACGGATCGGCGGTGATCGTGGAAATCAGCGCCGCCAACCGTTGCGGCACTTCTTCGTAGACCACAACCCATCCAAATACATTGGCTGCCGCGATCATGAAGATCACAAGCGAGGAATTGGTTGCCGTCCGGACGAACAGCGCCCCGAGGTCGCGCGGGCGGATCTCACGATAGATCAGCCATCCGATCACAAAAGCGATCAGCGACGCGACCGCCGCACTTTCGGTTGGAGTGGCGATGCCAAAGAGGATGCCCCCCACGATGGCGAGCGGGATCAGAAAGGCGGGCAAGGCAGCAAATAGAGCAATGCGGATTTCTGGCCACGTCATCCAGTCGCCCTGTGGTAAGTCCCGGGTCATCCCGATCAGCGTGACCACCACAAAGAACGTCATCGCCAGTACCAGGCCCGGCAGGATGCCCGCGATAAAGAGGTCTCCGATCGGCAATTGCGCCAAAACGCCGTAGATCACAAAAAGCATCGAGGGCGGGATCACCGGCGCCAGGAGCCCGCCCGCAGCCGTTGTGGCTGCTGCAAAACCGGGGTCATACCCTTCGCGCGTCATTGCCGGAACCATTGCCCGTGACATCACCGCGATCTGGCTCGCGGCCGAACCGATGATGGCTGCCATGAACATATTGGCGAGCAAATTGATGTAGGCCAACCCGCCTCGAAACCCGCCAACGAAAACGCGTGCCACGCGGACAAGCCGCTGGGTCATGCCGCCTTCGTTCATCAGTTCTCCGGTCAGGATAAAGAGCGGGATGGCAAGCAGCCCATAGTTCTCGACGCCGGAAAACATCTGCTGCGCGTAGCTGAGGTAAAGCACTGTGTTGCCGCTGTCCCAGATGTACCAAAGTGCGGTTAGTGCCAGCACCAGCGCGATCGGGACAGAGCCAAAGAGAAGGACGGCAAAGAGAACCGGCGTCATTCGATCGCCTCGTTTGGGCGGGCGGGGTCAGGGGCCGGTGCAGGGTGAAACAGGTTGGCCGTGGCATGAAGTGTTGCGCCGAGGGCGAAGACGGGCATGACGAGCCAGACCCAGACTTTGGGCAGACCAATCGTGTTCGTCGGCTCGGCATAGATGAAGTTGAACGTGTTGCCCTGGAACGCCTTTATGTCCCACCCGGCGCGGGCAAGCTCGTGCGGCATGAACCACTGCCAACAGACCCAGACCATGGCCAGCGCAAAGGCAAGGACGGCCACGTCGACCAGCCGACCCAGAAAACGTTTAACGGCCGCTCCGCTGAGCTCACCCACCACCGTTACTGCCACCGAGCTGCGGAAATGCAACGCGGCCGAGGCGGCAAGAAAGGTCATCCAGACCATCGCATAGATCGCGGCTTCGTCGACCCAATAGATCGCATTTCCCGCCGCGCGGGTGACGACATTCAAGAGAATGAGACCGGTCACGGACGCGGCCATGACAGCGGCCAAACCGATCTCGATCCGGGCCCAGGCTGACGAAAGGCGATAAAGCATGATGGGGCGTCAAAGATCGGCGGGCCACGCAATTCGCCGGCCCGCGCGGGTCATAAACAAGGTGTCATTCGATGGCGGCTGCGGTTTCCCGAAGATCGGCAAGGGAGGGTGCCTTGGCGGCCCAGATCTCTTCCCATCCTGCAATCGCATCGCCGAAGAACGCGGGCTCGACCGTCTTGAAGGTCTTGCCGACCTTTGTCAGCGCATCCGTCCACTCCGGTTCCTTTGCCACATAGACATCCAGCGTGCTGTCCACATGCTTGGCCATCAACTCGGTGACAAGCGCCTTGTCGTCATCCGAAAGTCCCGCATAGACACGGGCCGAAATCAGCCCGACCATGGGAAACATCATGTGGTTGGAAATCAGGATCGTGTCTGCATGTTCATGGTATTTCAACACGTTGATGAGCTCGACATCCATGTCGATCGCGTCGACCTGCCCGTTCGCCAAGGCATCGTAGACCGCTGGCAGAGGCATTGGAGTCGGTGCCGCGCCGAGCAGGTTGTAGAAATCTAGGATCGGATCAAACGGTGTGATCCGCAGCTTGAGCCCCTTGAGATCCTCAGCGGAATTGACTTCACCCCGGCTCAGGATCTGCCGCATGCCCGCGCTGCCATAGCCGACGCCGACCACACCCGCCTCTTGCGGCAGCACGGACAGCATCTCCCGCGCGGTGTCCGAGCGAAGGATCGCTGCCGCGTGATCAATGTCGCGGGCCAGATAGGGCGCGTAAAACGCGCCCATGTTCGGCACGCGGTTCGATACTTCGGCGATTGTCATGAACGCCATGTCGAGCGCGCCGGTCTGCAACTGCTGGAGCATCTGTGCCTCGTTCCCAAGCTGGCGGGCCGGGAAGACCGATACCGCGTGTGCGCCGCCCGATTGCTCGGAAAGCTCGGTCCCAAAAGCCTCTGCGGCCTTGGTCCAGACATGCGGCGGCGGCGTGATCAGTCCGAGCCGGAATTCCTTGGCCCAGGCCGTGACCGGAGCGATCAGGACCGAAACGGCGGCCGTAACGGCGCACAGAGTTTTCCTTGAGTTGAGCTTCATGTTCCTCTCCCTGGGTTTTGCGCGCCACTCATGCCGGGCGGCTTCAATTGTCTTTGATGCCAGAAGTTTGGCATTCGCGAAACAGGCTTCGTGAGTGCTGCACCAGCTGGGACAGACCAAGTTGACCGGCGCAACACGGAAAACAAGCGTATACTGCTTGCGGCACCGCAATTTCGACCCGCAAGGTGTCAACATGGCAGGCGCCAAGTCCCGGATCGAAGGCCGCGTCGCACCCCATGTGTGCGCTCAGATCTGAACCCAGCCTTCGGGCGGTTCCTTGCCCGGGTGGATGCTGCCGCAAAACGGGCAGGTGCGCGCCTCGATCGAGTCATAAAACGCCTCGTAAACCGGAGGCAGGTCGCGCACGATGCTTTCCAGGATCAGTTCAGACCGGTGCACACGTTGACCGCAGTCAAAGCAGTACCACTCGATTGCGTCCCGTGCCCCCTTTGGTCGCTTTGGTTCTATGACCAGACCGATTGAGCCCTCTTGTGGGCGTTGCGGTGAATGACGCACATGCGGCGGCAGCAAGAAGATATCACCTTCTCGGATCGGCACATCGTAGAATTCGCCCTCATCGAAGAGCTTCAGCACCATGTCGCCCTTTAACTGATAGAAGAACTCCTCGACCGGGTCGTCGTGGTAGTCGGTGCGCTTGTTCGGTCCGCCAACGACGGTCACCATCAGGTCGGCCTCTTCAAACACTTTCTGATTGCCTACGGGTGGTTTCAGCAGGTGCTTGTGATCGTCGATCCAGCCTTGAAAATTGAACGCGGCGAGGCGAGCCATAAAATTTCTCCGAAAGGGTTATGCGGTCAGGGTCGCGTCCGGGCGATCTCTGCGGCAAGGATATTGTCAGAAAGCGGGTATTTGAATTCCCGATAGCAACTGCGGCAGCCATTCCGGATTTCAAGTAGCGGATGGGCAGGGATGGCGAAACTGTTTAAGCTGGCTGCACCGAATCCCGCGTAGGACGTACGAGGCAGGAGAACGGTTATGCCACATGGCGAATGGAACCACGTTCCCGATCAGTTGCCGTTGCAGACAATGCCGCTTTGGCAATGGCCGCCGAAACCGGTTGAAGTGCTGCGTTGGTACTGGGACAGCTGGTTTCCCCTGTCGATCAACATGGGGATCGTTGGGCTTGCATTTGTATTCTGGCATTGGGCCAGCCCCGACCTGACCGAGGCCGCGCAGCCGGGCCCGTGGATCGGTCTTTTGTTCCTGCGCAACCTTGTAACGCTGATCCTTGTGGCGCAGGGGCTCCACCTGATTTTCCACGGCGCGAAACTGCAGGGCGACGACAAAAAATACGACCCGCGCCCGTTCCCGCGCAAGGGGCGCGTCTTCAGCTTCGGCGATCAGTATTGGGACAATGTCTTCTGGTCGCTCGCCTCGGGCGTCACGGTTTGGACCGCCTATGAAGCGCTGGTGCTTTGGGCCATGGGCAACGGCTATGCGCCGATCTGGTCATGGTCGGATGGCAGGGTCTGGTTTCTGGCGGTTTTCTTCCTGATCCCGATCTGGGAGAGCTTCTATTTCTACTGGATCCACAGGCTGCTGCACACTGATCTGTTCTATCGGTTCCATGCGTTGCACCACCGGAATACGGATGTTGGCCCATGGTCAGGACTGTCGATGCATCCCTTGGAGCATGTCCTGTTTTTTGGCACCGCGTTCATCCATTTCGTCGTGCCCACGCATCCGGTCCATGTGGTCTGCCATCTTCTCTTCTTCGCGTTGTATCCGGTGGTCACACATACCGGGTTTGAAGGGGTCTGGGCAAAGGGTCGCAAGCGCCTGCATCTCGGGAATTTTCACCACCAGATCCACCACCGGTATTTCGAGGTGAATTACGGCACGCTCGAACTGCCATGGGACAAGCTCTTCGGTACATTCCATGACGGCACCGAGGACGGCAAGGCCCGCATGAAAGCGCGTCTCAAAGGACGTACGCGGCGCCCAGGTTAAGACGGCGCTGTGGTCGTCATGCCATTGCCGCGATCGGTGGCTCGGCGCCATCGGGCAATGGACACACATACCCTTCGGGTCCGATCTTCGCGCGCAGATTCGCCCAGGCGCGCTCCCGCAAGTCCACGTCCAGGATAGAATCGACACCGGTGGCGGCCATGACCATGGCCGCGTGAACCATGCCCGTTAGGGCCGGTCCACTCTTGCCCTGAGCCACCATCTGCCAGGAATGAAACGGCGTCCCAATGGCATAGTTCGCACCCCACATCTGCACCGTGGGCACGACCCAACTGACATCCGCGACATCCGTGGATCCGCCCAAGGACACGGCCGGCCCGTCTCTTGGCACCACGAAATCCGCAAGTGCCTGGCCGTTGCGAGGCTGTGCTCCGACCCGATCATAGGCATCCCGAATGTCCTCGGCCGAAAACGTGGCCTGAAACTTGGCGGCGTAAGCCCGATCGAGATCTGTGAAGCGCGGCGGCCCCAATTGTTCCAGGTTGCTTTGCATCGCGGCAACAAGCGGATCGTTGTCGATCAGGTTCGATACCGCGGCGAGGACCCGGTCAGACACCTGCGTTTCAGTCATCAGCGCCGCACCCGCCGCGACTTTGCGCACGCGCTCCAAAAGCGCCATCATTTTCGACGCAGTCTCATCGCGCACCACGTATCGCACATGCGCGCGCCCCTGCACCACATTGGGTGAGATACCGCCAGCATCAATATAGGCATAATGAATGCGCGCGCTGTCCGGCATGTGTTCCCGGAGGTAGTTCACACCGACATTCATCAATTCGGCGGCATCCAGTGCGCTGCGTCCAAGCTGGGGTGACGCTGCCGCATGAGACGCCCGACCTTCGAAATGAAAGTCGATGCGCGCGTTGGACAGCGAACTGCCGCGCATTACGGCCGGGATTGCGTTCGGATGCCAGGTGATCGCGATGTCAACGTCATCGAAAAGCCCAGCCCGCACCATGAATGTTTTGGCCGCGCCGCCTTCTTCGGCCGGGCATCCGTAATAACGCACACGTCCCGGTGTGCCGGTTTGGGCCAGCCAATTCTTGACCGCAACCGCCGCCAGCATTGCTGCCGAGCCCAGCATGTTGTGGCCGCATCCATGCCCGTTTGCGCCGGGCTCAAGTGGGCGCTCTTCAGCCAGATCAGCCACCTGGCTCAGCCCGGCGAGCGCATCGAACTCTCCCAAAAATGCGATCACTGGCCCGTCGGTGCCTGCTTCGCCCATGATGGCTGTGGGGATACCCGCAAGGGTTTCGGCAAGGTCAAACCCCTGATCCGCCAACTCTGCCTTATGCGCCGCGACCGAGGCGGTTTCCGCATAGCATGTCTCAGGCGTAGCCCAGACCCGATCGGACAGGGCGCGAAACCGACTTTCGGCCTGCGTGACATAGCTCCAGATCGCATGTTCGTTCATCTCAATCTCCCCGGATTAGCGGCTATGACAGTCTAGCCCGGCCAATGATCGAGGTCGATCCATGTGGGAACGCCAAGGCGAGATCGTCCATGGCTGCAAAACGAACCAACACTTCCGCCGTTTCATAGGCCAAACCGGTTTGGTGAGATTTCTCGAAAGATGGTGCTGCTGGAGAGAATTGAACTCTCGACCTCTCCCTTACCAAGGGAGTGCTCTACCTCTGAGCTACAGCAGCGCCGTGCGCGGCTGATTAGACCCAATCAGCCGCGCGTGCAACCCACATTCTAAGGAAATCGCACGGGGTGTGTGGGGCTTTTTTGCAACGTGTTTTGCCAGCCAAATCCACCCTCGCTCGGTTGCAATCAGGCAAAATCTCCAACCCTGTCAGATGCTTGCTCTGACACGCTCGCACGTACGAACTTTAGCCCTTTTCCCCAAGGCAATCGCACCGCGTGTCGACTGGACCGTAGACGCGTCCTGAGGTATGGATCGTCCATGAATGAGCGACCAGAAAAGCCTAAGCCACCGAAACCCGAGCAAAACCGGGAAGATCGGCTGAAGGCGGCGCTCAAGGCAAATCTGGCGCGGCGGAAAGCACAGGCGAAAGCGCGCAAGGCAAACGATACGCAAAGCTGACGAGGCGAGCAGATGGACAGTATTATTGTGCGGGGCAACGGCCCCTTGAATGGTGAAATTCCAATTGCGGGCGCCAAGAATGCGTGTCTGACGCTGATGCCGGCGACACTGCTGAGTGATGAGCCGCTGACCCTCACCAATGCCCCGCGTCTCAGCGACATCTGGACGATGCAGCAGTTGTTGCGGTCGCTCGGCTGTGAAGTGCAATTGCTGCAAGACGGCAAGGTCATCGCGATGTCGAGCCACAAGCTCGACAACCACGTCGCCCATTATGACATCGTTCGCAAGATGCGCGCATCGATCCTTGTGCTGGGACCGATGCTGGCGCGGGAAGGGCACGCCGTTGTGTCACTGCCGGGCGGATGCGCGATCGGGGCGCGCCCGGTCGATTTGCATTTGCGCGCGCTTGAAGCACTTGGGGCCGAGATGGAGCTGAAGGAAGGCTACGTGCATGCCTCGGCGCCTGGCGGGCTCAGGGGTGGCACGTACGAATTCCCGTTTGTATCAGTCGGAGCGACTGAAAACGTGTTGATGGCGGCCACGCTCGCCAAGGGCACAACCGTTCTGAGGAACGCCGCGCGCGAACCCGAAATTGTCGACCTCGCGCACTGTCTCCGCAAGATGGGTGCCGAGATCGAGGGCGAAGGCACCTCAACCCTCACCATCCAAGGCGTGGATCGGCTGGGTGGCGCAACCCATGAAGTTGTCGCGGACCGGATCGAGCTGGGTACGTATATGCTGGCACCCGCGATCTGCGGTGGGCAGGTCGAACTCGTGGGCGGCCGGCGCAGTCTGATCGGGGCTTTTTGCGACAAGCTGGAAGAGGCCGGGGTTGAAGTGACCGAGACGGAGAAAGGGCTGATGACCCGTCGGCGTGGCAATGGGATTTACGCAGTGGATGTGACAACGGAACCCTATCCGGGGTTCCCGACCGATCTGCAGGCGCAGATGATGGCCCTGTTGTGCATCGCCGAGGGCACATCGGTACTGGAAGAGAAGATCTTTGAAAACCGGTTCATGCATGCGCCCGAGCTGATGCGCATGGGCGCTGAGATCGACGTGCAGGGCGGTACGGCCACAGTCAAGGGCGTCCCGCAGCTCAAAGGCGCGCCAGTCATGGCAACCGATCTGCGGGCCAGCGTCTCGCTGATCTTGGCTGGCCTTGCCGCCGAAGGCGAGACGATCGTTAACCGCGTCTATCACCTGGATCGCGGCTATGAGCATGTGGAAACCAAGCTCGGTGCCGTCGGGGCCGAAATTGAACGGATCAGCGACGCGTGACGGATGCCAGTTTCGAAGACGGGCGCGAGGCGCCGCTGAACCTCGGGGCGCTTGATGCGGCTGATCTCGAGGTCATGTCATCGCTCGTGCAGGACGCCGTCTTTCCGGTGACTGAGATGCGGTGGAATTCCAAACACCGGCGATTTGCGCTGCTCGTGAACCGGTTCCGTTGGGAAGACGCCGAGGCGGCCGAGCGCCGGGCCCGCGGGTACGAGCGGGTTCAGTCGCTCTTGGTCTTTGAAAACGTTCTTAAGGTCGCAAGCCAAGGGGTCGACCGGTCGGATCCCGATTTGATCCTGTCGCTTATGGCGATCGATTTCGAACCGGGCGCGGAGGTCGACGGAGATCTCGTTTTGACGTTGGCCGGCGACGGGGCGATCCGCCTGTCGGTCGAAGCGCTGGAAGTGTCGATGCGGGATGTCACGCGGCCCTATCTGGCCCCCTCGGGCAAGGCGCCGGATCACGGGGAATGAGCGTCCGACCCTTGACGGTCGAAGACTATGACGCCTGGCGGACCATCCGCCTAGAAGCCTTGCGCGATGCGCCGGATGCCTTCCTCACAACCGCTGCCGAGGAAGAGGCAAGGCCCACCGAAGACACCCATGCTTTCCTGGCGAAGGGGATCCTTTATGGCGCGTGGGATGGGTCGGACCTGTCCGGCGTCATGGCGATGATGCCGGAGACGCATGATGCGACCCGACATCGGGCGTGGATCGTGGCGGTCTATGTGCGGCCCGATTGGCGGGGCCGCTCGGCCGCCGATCAGCTGCTGATGCACGTCATTGCGCTGGCCCGCGCACAAGGGATCGCGCAGCTGGAGCTCCATGTGTCAGAAGGCAATGCGCGTGCGATCGGTTTCTACCAGCGTCACGGCTTTGAAATCTGTGGACGCCTGCCCCGAGCGATGCGGCGTGACGGGCGCGACATCCACGAACTGCACATGTGGCGACCGCTCGACACGGACGAGGGTTGAGGCGCGGTCCCGCGCCGGATATGTCCGTCGCTCAGACCCGGAGGACCAAAATGCCCGCCATGCTCGACACTCGTCTCGACACGTTCGACACCGCTTTTGCCGCGCTGCTGACCGCAAAACGTGAAGACAGCCCGGATGTGGACGCAGTGGTGGCGGACATCATTGCGGATGTGCGTGCCAGGGGGGACGCCGCGCTGATCGATCTGAACCAGAAATTTGACCGGCTTTTCACTGACGCGTCGGGTCTGGCGTTCTCTGCGGATGAGATTACGGATGCGACGGAACAGGTCGCGCCCGAAGACCGCGCGGCGCTCGAACTCGCGGCCGATCGTATCCGGGAGTATCATGATCGCCAGATGCCAGCGGATGCGCGTTGGAGCGACGACACCGGAGCGGTGCTCGGCTGGCGCTGGACACCAGTCTCGGCGGCAGGGCTCTACGTACCAGGCGGGCTTGCCAGCTATCCCTCATCGGTTCTGATGAACGCCATCCCGGCCAAGGTCGCTGGTGTCGAGCGTCTTGCCATTACGGTTCCGACCCCGGACGGACAGATCAACCCGCTCGTGCTTCTTGCTGCTCGACTGTCGGGCGTAGACGAGATTTACCGGGTGGGCGGCGCGCAGGCGATTGCTGCACTGGCTTATGGGACGGAAACAATTGCGCCGGTCGACAAGATCACCGGGCCAGGCAACGCTTATGTGGCTGCCGCCAAACGGCGGGTTTTCGGCAAGGTTGGCATCGACATGATTGCCGGACCCTCCGAGATCCTGGTGATCGCAGACAGTGACAACGATCCCGACTGGATCGCGCTGGATCTGCTAAGCCAGGCAGAACATGACGAAAGTGCGCAAGCCATCCTGATCACCGACCATGCCGCCTTTGGTGACGCGGTGGCAGCCGCGGTCACCAAACGCCTTGGAACCCTTGAGCGGGCCGCGATCGCAGGCGCAAGCTGGCGCGATTTTGGCGCCGTGATCGTCGTGCGCGATCTCGACGAAGCGACTGCGCTGTCGAACCGGATCGCCCCGGAACATCTGGAGCTCTGCGTGGCCGATCCCGAAGCGCTTGCCGCAAAATGCGTCCATGCGGGGGCTATTTTCCTCGGCCACTGGACGCCCGAGGCCATCGGTGACTATGTCGGCGGCCCCAACCACGTTCTGCCTACCGCGCGATCCGCGCGTTTCTCAAGCGGGCTGTCGGTTATGGACTTTTTGAAGCGGACCACGCTTGCCCGCATGACGCCGGACGCGTTGCGTGCTATCGGGCCTTCAGCAGAACGCCTGGCAGGGTCGGAACGGCTCGAGGCGCATGGGCTTTCGGTCCGCGCTAGGCTGCAGCATTTGAACAGGTAAATTCCGATCATGTCGTACATTGCAGAAATTGCCCTGGACGATGCAGGGTTGCCGCCCCCAACGCCCGAGATCGAACAGGAGCGCAAGGTCGCGATGTTCGACCTGCTTGAGGCGAACACATTTGTCCTTCCTGCCCGCGATGATCGGACAGTTCCAGACGGGCCTTACCATGTGAACTTGTCTATCCGCGACAAGCGTCTGGTCTTTGACGTGATGACCACCGACAACGCGAAGGCGGCCGAGTTCCACCTGTCCCTGCGGCCATTTGCGCAGGTGGTCAAAGACTACTTCCAGATCTGCGAAAGCTATTTCGACGCGGTCAAGACCTTGCCGCCGAGCCAGATCGAAACCATCGACATGGCGCGCCGTGGCATTCACAACGAAGGCAGCCGGGTCTTGCAGGAACGGCTAGAGGGTAAGGTTCAGGTCGATACTGACACAGCGCGTCGCCTGTTTACGCTGATCTGCGTGCTGCATTTCGGAGGCTGACACACGTGCCCGAACCGCCGCCACAATCGGTTCTCTTTTGTTGTGATCACAATGCGGTCCGGTCTCCGATGGCCGAGGGCATCATGAAAAAGTTCTATGGAACAGGCACCTATGTGCAATCTGCAGGCGTGCACAGCGATATGGAAATCGACGGGTTTTCGATCGCCGTCTGCCAGGAACTGGACGTGGAACTGTCCCGCCACCAGTCGCGCAGTTTCGATCAGATGGAGCAATGGGGCGACGATCTGTCATCCTTTGACATTGTTATTGCGCTTTCTCCGGCGAGCCAGCGGCGGGCGCTGGAGTTGACGCGTTACTTCCACCTGGATGTTGAATACTGGCCCATCCTCGACCCGACAGGTCTGGGCGAAACCCGCGACGCCAAGCTCGTCAGCTACCGGCAGGCGCGCGACCAGATCATCCAACGTCTCACCGACCGGTGGGGCCCGCCAATGCAGGATCCAAGATGAACACGATCGAAACCTATTTCGCGGCCTTTAACGCGGGCGACGTGGACAGCATGCT
>JBCCVT010000053.1:0-14397 GCA_039195015.1 Pseudomonadota bacterium | reverse complement strand
TACGCTGTTTGCCATTTGCAAGGCTCCACATACTGGTAGGAATTCGATTTTGCCTTGCAGGGAACGGCTGGGTTGGGGCTCGGTAGCCGATGTTTCCAACTCTGTCGAGAGAGGGCAGGGGGGACGGGTGCGGCGATTGGACGTCAAAGCCGGAGTGATTTCGTTGGTCTTTTCCGAATCCCTGCGTTAACGTGCCCGCACGATCGAATATGGAGACCGTCATGACGTGTGCACGCACCGTCAGCGGCTTCGTCCTCGCCACAGCAGCCAGTGTGAGTTTGCTCACCTCAGCCCCTTTCGCTCAAGCCGAAGCGCTGACCCTTACCGATATCGCCGGCCGGGAAGTGACCCTGCCTGAACTGCCCGACAAGATCGTCCTAGGCGAAGGCCGGATGATGTACGGGATCGCCCCTCTGGTGGACGGCAACCCGTTTGAAAAGGTTGTCGGCTGGAAGGACGATCTGGTGCTTTACGACCCCGACGCCTTTCGCAAGTTCGAAGCCGCCTTTCCGCAGGATGCGGCACGGATGATCAATTTCGGCAACCCCTATGCGGGGGAATTCAGCATCGAAGCGGTGCTTGAGGCGGATGCCGATCTGGTGCTGCTGGATGTGGGCAACCTGTTCAAGGCCGAGGAAACCGGGCTGATCGAAAAGCTCGACAAGGTGGGCGTGCCGGTGGTTTTCATCGATTTCCGCCGCAACACCACCGAAAACACGGTGCCGTCGATGATCATCCTTGGCCGGCTTCTGGGCGAGGAACAGAACGCGCTTGAGTTCATCGATTTCTACATCGCCGAGATGCGCAAGGTCAGCAATGTGGTCGATCAGATCCCGGCCGAGGAACGCCCCCTGGTGGTGGTTGAAAACGCGGCAGGCTGGCAGCCCGATTTCTGCTGCTGGTCCTTTGGACCTTACAATTACGGCCGCTTCGTGGAACTGGCGGGCGGCACGAATTACGCCTCGACCGTTGCCAATGCCTATTCCGTGACGCTGTCGATGGAGGGCGTGATCGAGGCGGATCCCGACCACATCATCGGCACCGGCGCGAACTGGGTGGAATCCAAGCCCGAGGTGACCTCGACCCTGCTGGGCTATGGGGGCGATCCGTTGATCAATGAAGGAAAGCTGCGTGCTCTGGCCGCGCGCCCCGGGTTTTCCGATCTGCGGGCCGTGAAAGATGGAAATTACCACTCGATCTATCACCAGTTCTACAACTCGCCCTACCATTTCATCGCGGTGCAGCAGATCGCAAAGTGGCTCTACCCCGATGATTTCGCGGATCTCGACCCGCAGGAGACCTTTGACCGGATGCATGCGAAGTTCATGCCCTATGACAATTCCGGCCAGTTCTGGCTGAGCCTGAACTGAGACAAGACCCGCGGCGCCCGGATGCGGGGGTCGCGGGGCACGTAGATCATGACGCAAACCAATGTGAATGAAGCGGTCGACGGGATCGTCGAGACCTATCGGCGGCGCAGTCTCCGGCGTATCCTGCTGGTGCTTGCGACCCTTGGCGCGCTTTTTGTGATCGTGACCATCGACGTGGTCACCGGGCCTGCGAATCTGAGTTTCTTCCGCACGCTGCATGTGATCCTGGATCCTTCGGTCGCCACGCCGCGCGAGGACCTGATCATCTGGGATCTGCGCCTGCCCGTGGCGCTGATGGCGGTGGTCGTGGGCGCGATGCTTGGCGTCGCGGGGGCCGAGATGCAGACGATCCTGAACAACCCGCTGGCGGAGCCCTTTACGCTGGGGCTGTCTTCGGCGGCGTCCTTCGGGGCGGCGGTGGCGATCGTGATGGGCTATTCGGTGATCCCAGGGGTCGGGCCGCTTTATGTCACGGTCAATGCCTTTGTGGTGGCTATGGGGTCGTCGATGGTCCTTTTTGCCTTCACCCGGCTGCGCGGGGCCACGCCCGAGGCGATGATCCTCGTGGGCATCGCGATGCTTTTCACGTTCAACGCGCTGCTTGCCTTCTTGCAATACGGCGCGACCGAGCTGGAGCTGGCGCAGCTCATATTCTGGCAGCTCGGATCGCTGTCGCGGGCCACCTGGCCCAAGGTCGCGGTGTGCGTGGTCGTTCTGGTTCTCGTGATGTCCTATTTTCTGTCGCGCAGCTGGGCATTGACCGCGTTGCGCATGGGCGAGGACAAGGCCGCGGCGCTTGGTGTCAATGTCTCGCTTTTGCGGCTTGTGGTGCTGGCGGGCGTGTCGCTCTTGTCGGCGGTTGCGGTGTCTTTTGTCGGCGCGGTGGCCTTTGTCGGTCTTGTGGGTCCACATATCGCGCGCATGATCGTGGGCGAGGACCAGCGCGGGTTCCTGCCGCTGAGCGCGCTTGCCGGGGCGCTGATTCTCTCCGGCACCTCGATCGCATCCAAGGCGATCACGCCCGGCGTCATTTATCCGATCGGGATGATCACCTCGCTGATCGGGATCCCGTTCTTCGTCAGCCTGATCCTGAGCCAGCGCAAGAGGCATTGGCAATGACCCTGACCGCCACCGATCTGAGCTTTGCCTATGACAAGCGGCCGATCCTGTCCGGCACCGGATTTGCGCCATTGAACCCCGGAGAGCTGACCGCGCTGATCGGGCCGAACGCGTCGGGAAAATCGACCCTGTTTCGGGTGATTGCGGGTCTGTTGCGACCCTCGGCGGGCCGGGTCGTGCTGGCTGGCACCGATCTTGCGACGCTCACATCGCGCGCGCGGGTGCGGCGCGTCTGCTTCATGCCGCAATTCTTTGCCGCCAATGCGGCGCTCACGGTCTTCGATGTGGTGATGATGGCCCGCAAGAATCTCAGCGGCTGGCGGGTCAGCGCGTCGGACATGGACGCGGTTGGCGCGACGCTTCATGCGGGCGGGATCGGGCATCTGGCCGAGGCCTATATCTCGGACCTGTCGGGGGGTCAGTCGCAGATGGTATCGGTCGCGCAGGCACTGATCCGCGAGGCGGATGTCTATCTCTTTGACGAGCCGACCTCGGCGCTGGATCTGCATCACCAGCTTGATGTGCTGAGCCAGATCCGCGACATGGTGCGCAGCCGCAATGCGGTGGGCATCGTTGCCCTGCACGACCTGAACCTGGCGGCACGCTTTGCCGATCATCTGATCCTGCTGAGACAGGGCCGGGTCGCCGCCGAAGGCCCCCCGGTCGAGGTGCTCTATCGGCCCGAGATCGGCGAGACCTACGGGGTCGACATTCACATCACCACCGGCCCAAGGGAGGATCTGGTTGTCCATGCTTACGCGTCGTAGTTTTGTCATCTCGGCATCCGCGCTGGCGGGCGGCGGGGCCGGGGCCCTGGCCGCGGAATGTGTCCCACCTGCCGCCGAGGGCGGCCGGCATTCGGTACTGATGCTGAATGTCGACTGCGGCGATGCCCAGTCGGTCAATGTGTTCGAGCCCGCGATCCTGCGCGTCGGAGTGGGCGACAGCGTGACCTTTCTGGCCACCGATAGCGGGCACAATTCCGCATCGAAACGCGGCATGATCCCCGAGGGCGCCGAGCCCTGGAATGGCGCCATTGACGAGGAGCTGACCATCCCCTTCACGGTGCCCGGCATCTATGGCTATCTGTGCCTGCCGCATTATGAAATGGGGATGGTCGGGCTGATCGTTGTGGGCGATGATCTGTCCAATCTCGCGGCCGCGAGGAAACTGCGCCATCCGGGTGAGGCTCGGGGCGCGTTCCGTGCGCTGCTTGCCGAGCTCGAAACCTGACAACACCGCGGGGGCCCTTTCGATGACGCAACTGCTCAGAACCTGGTCCAGCCAGCCCGATCAGGAAGACGGGATGACGGAGGAACACGACTGGATCTGGAATGAAATGATCGGTGCCGTGCACTGGCCTGAAATGGCGACCGCGCGGGTTCTTGATGTCGGTTGCAATCAGGGCGGTTTCCTGCGGAAGCTTTACGATCGCACGCCCTTTGCGGAGGGGGTCGGTGTCGACCTCGCGCAGGAGGCCGTCGCGATGGCCGAGGCGCGCAAGGGCACCCGTCCGCTGCGCTATGTCGCGGCGAACCGGCTGGCCGAGGCTGGCACCGGGTTCGACGTCGCGCTGAGCCATGAGGTGATCTATCTGGTCGGTGATCTCAAGGATCACGCCACCCAGATGGCCGAGGTGCTGGCCCCCGGCGCGGCCTATCACGCGGTCACCTGCTGTCACAGCGACAACCCGCTCTGGGCAAGCTGGCGGCCGATGATCCAGGAGTTTTCGAACCTGCCGGTGCCGGATCATTCGGTGGCCGATATCTCGGGCGCTTTCCGCGAGGCGGGGTTCGACGTATCGATCGGCCGGTTCCTGGCGGATGCCTTCATCCCGATGGCATGGTCCAGCGCCTATTTCCCGACCGAGCTTGACCGGCTTGAGACCTATGCCCGGTGGAAGCTGATGTTCAAGTTCACCTGGCCCGGCTGAGCGGCGCGGCGCCACCGGTCAGAGGAGCGCCTGGCTTGCCAGACCAAAGAGCCGTGGGTCACCCGGACCGGCGGCAACCGCGCTGCCCTTGACCATCGTGGCGGCTTCGCCCACCGGGATCAGTCCGTGATCCGCGAGCCATGGCACAAGGCCCAGATCTGGATCGGTGTCTATACGCAGAAAGGTCTTTGGGTGGTCTTCGGCAATCCTCGCGATCAGCGCCCTGGCGATTGTCCCGTCTTGTGCCGCGATGGGTCCGATGACGACGCCATGGCCGAACCGGCGGGCCACGGCATACCCCAGAAACGTGGCGCCATCACGGACCACCCAGGCGGAGCCTCGCACGGTCAGCTCGGTCAGCAGCGCCCGGCGCGTCCAGCCCCGCGCGCGCCCGTCGTAAACGATCAGCGCGTCGAGATCGGACGGGTCAAACGGCTCGGGCGTGATCTCGTCGGGCGTGCTGAAGCGCTGCGTGGGCACGCCCTGACATTGCCGAATGCTGCCGATCGCCCTGAACCCGCACGCATAGTAAAGCGCGAGCCCGTCATCGGTTGCCTGAAGCATGATGTGATGATCGGCCATGGGTGCCAGCGCCGCTTCCACCAGACGCCGCCCGTGGCCGCGCCCCCGGTGGTCCCTGTGGACCAGCACCATGCCGAGGGTGGTTTGCCGCGCGCCCTGCCACCAGACGAGAACGGTTCCGATCACGTTGCCCTTGTGGATCAGGGCATGACCTGAGCCGAGTGACAACATCATCTGCCAGTCTTCCATGCGGTGCGGCCAGAGTTCGCCGCGCGCAAGCGAAAACGCCTGCGGCAGATGCGCAGGGCGCAGGTCTTCAATTTCGGGCATTCGCGGGGGCTCCGTTCGCGATCACGCGGGTCGTGCGGACGCTAGCCTGCGAGGCGCGCGGGGTGTCCACGGCGCGCAACACCGACAACCGCCAACGTCGCAAGCGCCAGGCCGAGCGCGCCGAGCAGCCCGATCCCGGCCGTTGCAAGACGCGTGCGCGGTGCATCAAGCGTCAGGACCTCGCCATCCTTGAGCTCGACCGAGTACGAGGCAAGACGCCCCCGTTCGTCATGTTCGTGCACGTCGATGCGCAGCACATCCCGCCCGACCGAGGGGAATTCGATTCGGATCGGCGCGTCCAGGCTTTCGATATCCGCGTAATAGCCCACATAGCCATGCATCGTGGTCACAGGCACCGGCGCGCCGAGGGGCGGCGCGGTACAGACGCTCATCGCGATCATGCCCTCAAGCGGAGTGGTCATGGGCAGCTTGTCCGTGATCGGGTGCAGCATCAGCGACATCGCCTCGAACAGGCCCGGCGCGTCGCCGATCACGAGCGGGGTGTTCGCGGCGAGGGCGTCGCCCATCTCCCACGTGCCTTCGAAAAACGGATCAAGATCAACTTTGCCGTCGCGCAGCGGCAGGATCTCGATCGGTGCGCCGAAGGTGTCGAGCATCGTTTGCGCGTCGCTCGAGAAGTAAAGCTGCGTATTGTCGTCCAGACGGTGGGTCACGATTACCATGTCCGGGGCTTTTGCAAACCACGATGACGCCCAGGATGGATGCGCCAGGCACATCGCCCAGCACATCGCGACGACGAGGTATCGAAGGGCCGTTTTCACCTCATGCAGAGGACTCAGACAGCAAGCCCATCTCTTCGGCTTCGGCCCAGATCTCCTCCCATTCCGACTTGGCGCGTCCACGTTGGCGCACCTCCTTGGCGGCTTCGAGGTTGTCCAATTTGCCTTCGCCCTCTACCACGATGAGGCCAACCATGCCAATGCTCGAGTGCGGCGTGCACTTGTAGCCGTAGATGCCCGGTGTTTCGAACGTGACCTCGATCTCTTCGTTGATCCGGCTGTCCCACTCCTCGACACCATCGGGAATCATGCCCTCGATCGACGAGCTGTTGTGGCCGCGATCGGTCGCCTTGAAGAGAACGGTTTCGCCGGGCTGGACGGACATAACCCGCGGATAGAACACATTGCGTTTCTTGCTGTCCTCGGGGTGCTTGTTCAGCATTTCGACGACCTTAGCGCCGGAGTCTTCAGCTCTGACCGGCGACGCGGCGACCAGGGCGGCGGCTGCGGTGCTGGCAAGGAAATCCCGGCGGGAAAGTCTGAAAATCATGGTGTTACCTCTTGGGTTCTTGACGTGCTGGGTATGATCCGAGGGGTATCTGCCTGGCGGTGGCTTGAACCATAGTACAAACACGGATATTGTCTACAAATCCACTCAGGAATTTTTTGCGAATGCGAAAACTGTTCACGATTTTGTGTGCCAGCGTGGTGTCAGCCCTAGCCCTGACAACGGTCGTATCGGCCAATGACGGAACCGCCGATGCGGGCTGCCCGTCGGGTCCGTCGCTCCATCTGCTTGAGACGCAGGCCAAGGCTGGCGACCTGGATGCCATGGCCTATCTGGGCGAAGCGCTCATGCATCCGGACTGCGCCCAGGAGGCGCGGGACAAGGGGCTGCGCATGCTGGTCAACGCGGCAGAGGCAGGGCAACCGCAGGCGATGTTTCTCATCGGTATCATGGTTGTCGCCCGCCACAGCGAACCCGAAGGGTCCGAGCTTGGCTCTGACTATATCCGGCGCAGCGCCGAGGCCGGTCACGTCGAGGCCGAAGCCTGGCATGGTGCGATGCTGATGGCCGAAGCGCGCGGCGAGGCCGAGCGCGACGACGCGTTCTACTGGCTTGGCAGCGCGGCGAGCAAGGGCAGTGTCCGGGCGGCGATGACGGTGCATCATGTATACAGGGCCGGAATGCACGGCGTCCAAAGGGATGATTGCCTGGCAGCGCTCTGGTTCGATGTGGCTGTCATGCTGCAGCATCCGAACGTGGCGCAAACCGCCGATGCTGATGTGACCTGCAACTAGACCAGGGCTGGTGGCAGAGCGATGACAAGACACGGGAAGGAGGGGACATGACCGAGGACAAGATGCCAATGAAGCGGACCGAGAACGTCATACCGACGATGCTGATCCGGGGCGCGGTGGTCATGCTCTTGGTCATTGGTGCCGCGGTGACGTGGGCGCGCGTGACCGATCGCCCGCTTGAGGCACAGGCGCCGCGTGGCCCGATCGAACAGGAACGCACGCTGCACCTGTCGGGAACGATTGAAGGCTCGGCGCGTGTCACCGATGAGAACGGTCGCGTAATCGCCGAGTTCGAACCCGGTGATGCGGTCTTTATCTCGACCATTGCGCGGGTCATCAACCGCGAACGCGCCAAGCACGGAGCCGATCTGGAGGCGCCGGTGCAACTGCGCCTGCGCGAGGGCAACCGGCTGGCGCTTTTTGATCCCCAGACCGGGCGCGAGACCGAGCTGGTCAGCTTTGGCGCAGACAATGTCGCCGCGTTTCGCCGGTTGCTGGAGATCCCGGCGCTGTAATGTCAAGCTGACATACATAGTGTAATTCAAACTTGACATCGTTGCGTGGTCTTTTCATCATGACCTCGTGACCAATCGCCGTTTGCGGCATCTGTGCAATCCCTGGACAGCGATGCACAGACGAGGGTGAGGCCGAGTGCCATCCCTTTGTCTGCAAATGGGCGTCGGCAGCTGAATGGGCCCGTGTGCCCGCAATTTCAGAACAAGCTCAAGCGCCAGTTCAAACCATTCGGGAGACCGCGGAACGTCTCCGCCGTCCGCTGGTTTCCCCGGATTGTCGCCCGGTCGGTGTTGCGTGGCGCGCCGTGCCGTCCGGGCTCACCGCACGCAAGCCGTCAATATGGTGGTTGCGGGCGCCTGGGGAGGGAGAGACCGAGATGCTTGACGCAGCCTTGCCGAAACCGCGCGGCGGTTATCGCAATCCGATACGGGCCGAGCGCAGGACCAGAGCCCCGGTAATGGCGCGCGGGCGTCGCGCGAACCTGGGGGAGTATCGGCTTTACTTCGCGATCCTCTTTCTGGCGGCGCTGCCCCTGGCGGTCTTGATCTGCGTGATCGAGGCATGCCGGTCCGGTCGGTGGCCCGATCGCGATCCGGTCAAACGTGCCCTGAGCCAGGCGCGGATCATCACCCCGATGATCTTTTCGGCCTGAGCCGGTTGGGTGACCGCGAGGCGGTCCACCCTGCACGTGCCAGGAGGGACATGAGCAAAGGAGATCAAGATGGCCTTGCTGAGTTTCGAAAGGAAATACCGCATTCGAGGCGGGACCTTGATAGGCGGAGACCTGTTCGACTTTTGGTTCGGGCCCTTCTATGTGGGCTTTTTCGGCGTGACGACAGTGTTCTTCGCGCTGTTGGGGACGCTGCTGATATTCTACGGGGCCGCTTTGGGTGACACCTGGAACCCGTGGCTGATCTCGATCGAACCGCCGGAACTGGAGGTCGGGCTGGGCGCTGCTCCGCTGACCAAGGGCGGCATCTGGCAACTGGTGACGATCTGCGCGCATGGCGCGTTCATAAGCTGGGCGCTGCGCGAGGTGGAAATCTGCCGCAAGCTGGGCATCGGGTATCACGTGCCCGTGGCCTTTGGTGTGGCGATCTTTGCCTATACCACGCTGGTGGTCATCCGCCCGGTGTTGATGGGCGCATGGGGGCACGGGTTTCCCTATGGCATTTTCAGCCATCTCGACTGGGTGAACAATGTGGGCTACGCCTACGGCAACTTTCATTACAACCCCGCCCATATGATCGCGGTGTCGTTCTTCTTTACCACGACGCTGGCGCTGGCCCTGCACGGGTCGCTGATCCTGTCGGCGGCGAACCCCGAAAAGGGGGAAACCGTCCGCAGCCCCGATCACGAGGACACATTCTTTCGCGACTTTATCGGCTATTCGATCGGGCCGCTCGGCATTCACCGGCTGGGGCTTTTGCTGGCGCTGAACGCCGGATTCTGGTCGGCGGTTTGTATCGTGATTTCGGGCACCGTCTGGTTCGATGCCTGGTCGGACTGGTGGTACTGGTACGTCGACCTGCCGTTCTGGGTCGATATCGAGGGAGGCGTCAATGGCTGAGTACCAGAACATATTCTCGCAAGTTCAGGTTCAGGGCACGCCCGAGATGGGAATGGTCGAAGATGCCGACCTGACCGAACGCACACGCGGCGCGAGCTTTTCGAAACTGCTGGGCTGGTTCGGCAACGCGCAGCTGGGGCCGATCTATCTGGGCAGCTTCGGGGTGATCTCCCTGGCGACCGGTGCGATCTGGTTTCTGATGGTCGGCGCCAGTTACTGGGCGCAGGCGGGGTACAACCCGGCTGTCTTTGCGCGGGATCTCTTCTACTTCTCGCTCGAGCCGCCGCCACCGGAATACGGGCTGCGCATGCCGCCGCTGAACGAGGGCGGCATGTGGCTGATCGCGAGCTTCTTTCTGCTGGTGTCGGTTCTGTGCTGGTGGGCGCGGTCCTATGTGCTGGCCAGCCAGATGAAGATGGGCAAGCATGTGTTCTGGGCGTTTGGCGCGGCGATCTGGCTGTTTTTGGTGCTGGGCCTCTTTCGCCCGCTGCTGCTGGGCAGCTGGTCCGAGGCGGTGCCCTACGGGATCTTCAGCCATCTGGACTGGACGATGAACTTCTCGGTGCTCTACGGCAACCTGTTCTACAACCCGTTCCACGCGCTCTCGATTGCGTTCCTCTATGGCTCGACGCTGCTTTTTGCGATGCATGGCGCGACCATTCTTGCGGTGTCGCGATATGGCGGTGACCGCGAGCTCGAACAGATCTTCGATCGCGGGACAGCTTCGGAAAGGGCGGCGCTTTTCTGGCGCTGGACAATGGGGTTCAACGCGACGATGGAGGGCATCCACCGCTGGGCCTGGTGGTTCGCGGTTCTGACGCCTCTGACCGGCGGCATCGGAATCCTGCTCACCGGAACGGTTGTCGATAACTGGTATGTCTGGGCGCAGGTGCACGGCTACGCGCCGCTCGACTGAGGGACGATATGGCTATGGAAAACGACAGTTCTGCGGCGGATCGCGCGACCAGGATCGCCCTTTTGCGCATCGAGATGTTCGGCTACCTCATGCGCGGCGTGATCGTCGCGGCAGGGATCGTGGTCGTGCCGGTGGGTTTCATCCTGGGTCTTTACCTGCTCGGCACGTTTTTGCCGCCCGAGTCACGAGAGGCACAGGATCCGACGCCGGACTCCTTTGCCAGCACGGCGGATGAGGGGGCGGCGTCGGAATAGGGGCGCGCCCTCAGTTCGCAGTGCTGCCGCGCGTCCAGTAGGATGCGGATTTGGCCTCGGACGCGACAAGCCCCTTGTCCTGAAAGAGCGCACGGATGCGTTCGGCCTGCGCCCGTTCCCCGCCGTAAAACGCGTGACGGTCCGTCCCGGGCAGGGCGAGATCCTGAATCCGTGCCACCATCGCCTCGGGGTCGGCCATATCAATCCATTCGGTCTGGATGATCGTCTGCGTGCGGATTTGCTGCGCGTCCGCCGGATCGCGGACCGCGATCACGGCGTGCCCTTCGGTGTCCGGGGCGGCGTCTTCGAGGATGCGGGCGATGACAGGCAAGGCGGTCTCATCACCAAAGAGTGCAAGCCACCGGGCCGGAGGCTGTTTTGATCCGCTGGGCCCGTTGAGCGCGACAAGATCGCCGGGGTTCAGCTGCAGGCACCAATCGGTGACTCGGCCGCCTTCGTGCAGCACGATGTCGATATCGATCATGTCCGCTGTCTCGCTGATCCAGCGCACCGTATAGGGCGGACGATGCCAGGCGCGGATGCCGCCGGGCCAGGCGGTGAGCCCGTCGGCGTCAAGATAAGGCAGACCGGCCCCGTCCGGCCCCAGCAGAAACCGGAAATGCAGACCGGCGCCGGGGCGTGCGAAGGCGCTGAAATCCCCGTTCAGCCGCAGACGCGCGAAGTTGGGGCTGATCTTCCGGCAGTCGACAACCTGCGTGCGGGTCTGGTTCAGCGGAGCGGGGGCGGCGGGTGCGTCCCAGCGAATGCCCTCATCCAGGCCAAGTTTGCGGAACCGTTCGGCATAAAGCTCCTTGAGCATCTGCAGCTCGGCGGGCGAAGGGGCGTCGAACTCCACCGCGGTTGTCTTGCCCTGATTGCGTAGCAGGACACGCCCGAGCGGCGCGCTGATTTGCGTATCGGCCCCTCGGTTGGTCACGGCAAATCCGTTCTTGCGGGCCAAGGCCGCAAGGGGGTCGTTCACATGGGTGGAGGGCGCCGCCAGAATGGCGCGGTGCGTATTCATGAGCCGTCTCCCAACGCTGATGCAACGATCGTGGATGCTGTGACTGGCGTCGCTCGGGCCCGGCGCCTGGGCGCCGGAGCTGGAACGGGCTGGCACCCAAGGCAATCAGGATTTGCCGCGCGACGCAACCCTTGCATTGGCCAGTTTCGGCGAAGCGAGGGCTGCTCAAAGAGGCGTCAAAAAGGCAAGACTCTGATTTTCCGTTGCTTTCTTTCGTCTCAAAAACTTTACTTTTTTCGTCGGGAAAGATAGTCACCCGGCAAATGGCGCGCCCCACCATACGCTCAGGCAGGCCCCGCGTGATCCTAGTGGGAGACTTGGGGATGCGATATCGGATGGTGATGACTTCGGCCATGTTGGCTGGCGGGGCGGCGACGGGCGCGTTGGCGCAAGAGGCGCCGGTGGAATTGTCGCCGTTGACGCTGGATTCGGCGTTTCGCGATGAACGCAACATTCTGGACACGCCGGTGGCGGCCAGCGTACGCGAGGGCGAAGCGCTCGAATCGCGGCAGGCGGACACCTATGAGGAACTGATTGGCGACATCCCGGGTTTGAGCATCGAAGGCGGCCCGCGCGGCATCTCGCAGGAGCCCAACATCCGCGGATTCCAGGACGAACAGATCGTGCTGCGGTTCGATGGCGCGCGGTTCAACTTCAACCAGGCGCATCGCGGGCGGTTCTTTCTGGATCCCGATATCGTGCAGCGGGTCGAGGTGATCCGGGGTGGTGGATCGACGCTGTTTGGGTCGGGCGCGCTTGGGGGCGTGATCTCGGTCGAAACCAAGGATCCGCAGGATCTGCTGCAGGAAGGCCGGACCACCGGCGCGCGGCTGCGGTTCGGCTATTCCTCGAACGGGGATATCGGGCATGGGAGCGCCACGGTCTTTGGCGATTGGGGGCAGTATGACGCGCTGGCCTTTATCGGCACCCGGCAATTCGGGTCGGATCTGGATGATGGCGACGGGAACGACATTCGCAACTCGCAACTCGACGCGATCAACGGGTTGTTGAAATTCGGTTTTGAACCGACGCCGGATCAGCGGTTCGAATTCAACATTTCGCGCTACGACGACGAAGGCACAACGCCGGCCAATTCCAGTTCACCGTCAAGCCCGGACGACGTCGACCGCGATGCCAGCGTGACCAGCGCGCAGCTGAGCTGGGATTATGCGCCGCAGGGATCGAACTGGCTGGACCTGTCCGTTCTGCTTTACGGCAACACGCTTGAGATCACCGAGGACCGTGACAGCGATGGACGCGCGGACGAGACAAATTACGACACGGTTGGCCTTGAGATCGTAAACCGGTCGAAATTCGATGTCGGCGTGCCGGTCGAGGTGGTCTATGGCGTCGAGATTCTGCGCGACACGCAGGAAGGTATCCGGGACGGCGCGCCGCGTGTTCAATTCCCTGATGCCGACGCGACGACGACGGGTGTCTTTGCCGAGGCGACCTGGGCGGTGACCGATCGCCTGGATCTGATCACGGGTCTGCGGTTCGACAGTTATTCGCGCGACCCCGACAGCGCGACCTTTGATGATGTGGATGAGGACTTCTTCTCGCCCCGGATCGGGTTCAGCTATCGTCCAACCGACAACTGGCAAATCTTTGGGAACGTGGCGCAGGCCTTTCGCGCGCCGTCACTGTCGGAGCTTTACAATGACGGCGTGCATTTCACGGTTGATCCAGATGACATTCCACCGGGTGCGCCGTTCAGCGGTGTGAACCGATTTGTGCCGAACCCGGATCTGGAAGAAGAGGAATCGACCCAATTCGAGCTGGGCGCCCGGTTCGAAGACACCGGTATCTGGCGGCAGGGCGATTTCCTGCGCTTTGCAGCCAATATCTATTATGCCGATGTCACCAATTTCATCGACCAGCGTGTCACGTTCATCGATTTCACGACGGGCACCCCGGGGCCGACCGGCTTCGTGTTTGACGGCACGACCACCTCGCGCAATGTGGATGCCGAGTTCTGGGGGCTTGAGGCCGAGGTCGATTATGATGCGGGTCTGTGGTTTGCACGGGCTGGCCTGAGCCTGCCGCAGGGGGAGCAGACGAATGGCGATCCCCTGGGTGCCTTGCCCCAAGAGCGCCTGACCGGCACATTTGGCCTGCGCCCGTCTCCGGATTGGCAAGTGGGCGCCCGCGTGACTCTGGCAGCCGACCGGTCGGACGTGCCGGATGACTCGCTTCCCGCCGAGGCTTTCGAGGTCGTCGACCTCTTCGCCAGTTGGGCGCCGTCGGACGGGCCGCTGGCCGGGGCGGTGATCCGCGCGGGCGTCGATAACGTGTTTGACGAGGACTACATCATTTATCCCAACGGGCTGTCGCAGCCCGGTCGGACCTTCAAGATCTCGACCTCGTTCCAGTTCTAGGGCCGAGCAGAGCGCCCGGCGGCATTGCGCGGCCGGGTGGAGCCTTGCCTCTTGATCAACGGGGCAAGGCACCCCATACTACTGAGTAGTATATCTCTCCAAGAGGCGCGCCCATGTCCGTCAAGGCATCCGTTTCGATCACCGAACAGCAGGACGATTTTGCCCGTGGGCTTGTCGCCGATGGCCGATATTCCAGCCTGAGCGCGGTGGTGCAGCGGGGGCTTGAGCTTGTCCGGACCGAAACCGAGCGCGAGGCGGCAGAGCTTGCGGCGCTGCGCGCGTTTTTCGAGGACCGCGCCAAGGGCCCGTTTCTGTCGACCGAAGATGGCCGCGCCCGCACCGAGGCCATGATCGCCGCAAAGCGCCGTGCCCACGGGCTTTGAGGTTCTGCGCAGCGCAGGCTGCGAGGCGGATCTTGAGGCG
>JBCCVT010000052.1:0-14486 GCA_039195015.1 Pseudomonadota bacterium | reverse complement strand
GTCCTCCCATCCAGTCTCGAATACGACATCTCTGCATATCGTCACTGCGTTGGCCAAATCCGCGACGACGATCCAGAGCGTTGCGATGTCGTGACCTCGAAGACGGCAGGTGCCACTGGAAAAGAGCTGAGCATCCGACACTTTTCCACCCGTTGCGGCAAAGGCGGCGATACCATTGGGGGACGTGATTGTGACGACCGGGGCCGGGTCATTGATCTCGACCCTGAGCACCCAAGGCGGGTTGTCGGGCGTTTGTGGATCATGTGGGCCGATCCAGAGGTCACCTTCTGTAATGCGCAGAAATCCCTGTCGGCGCGCGCGGTCCAGCTCGAAGGGGCTGAGTGTGAAACAAACCTCTTCGGCTTCGCGCTGGGAGTCGCGTCGCTGGATTCTGTACCCTTCAATCGCGTGACCGGTGGGGTAGGGCGGAGACCATAGCAGGTGGATGCCATCCGGCACCTTGTCGCCGAGGCTTGAGATTGCGTGGAAACGAAACGCCCCGCTCATGGCGCGGCACCTCTGGTCGATACACTGATACCAGAGGGTTTCTTGCCGAACGCGCGCCTTAAAATCAAAACTGAAACCCTTGCAAAAACAATACGTCAAAACGGCGCAACGGCGCCGCCTCAGTCCCTGTTTTCTGCTCGGATTTCGTTGCGCCTGTTAAAACACGCGTTGGGCAATTGTACCCAATTTTGCGCGTCAAAACCATCTGGCGTTGGGATCTCCGGCCAATTCCCGCCGTATGCGGGGTCGGTTGCCTGGCCAAATCGGTCCTGGTAGCAGCGCAACTGTCACCTTTGCCAGTGCTCTTTTCCGATGTGTATATTTGGTCCCGGGCCGCCCTTTCGCGCAATCCGCTGGCGTCGTCGCGCGAAATCGGGATACGCTCTCCCGAACACAGGACAGGGCGCCTTGAATGAACAGAACCGACCACGTCAGAGAGACTTGGGCCAAGGCGATCGTCCATCGCGAGGCTTTGGCGAGCCGGTTTTACACGTTGCTCTTTCAGAAATCGCCAGAGACGCAGCCGCTCTTCAAGAACGACATGGACGCGCAGGGAACCAAGCTGATCGATACGCTGAACTTCATCGTCGATCACCTGGACGACGCGGACGAACTGCTTCCGGCTGCGCGAAATCTGGCTATACGGCATGTGTCCTACGGGGTTGAACCCGCGCATTACGATCTTGTCGGTGCTTGTCTGATCGAAGCGATGGCGTCGATCCTTGGGCATGACTTTGACGCCGAGTCGCAGACGGCGTGGGCCGAGACATATGGCGGCCTGGTCGGATACATGCTGCCCGAGGCGTATCCCGCCTGACTATCCTTTCGGATAGTCGGTTATCCGCATGGGACCGTGAAGCGGCAGGCCAGAGGCCGTATACAATATCCCAAAGGATAGCCTCTCATGCAGATACACACACTCGGCAGTACCAAAACCGACACCGTCGCGGCGTTCGCCGATCTTCGCAACGAGATTCTGGCGACCTGCCCAGATCCCAGCTTTGTCTTTGCGGCCGTGAATGCGACGCATCAGCCCGATGCGGTCAAAAACGAATTGGCATCGCTTGGTGCCGCGGCGGTGCACGCGGCAACCTCGTGCCTCGGTGCGATGACGAATGCTGGGGATCTCACGCAAGACGGGTCTGGATTGGCTCTGTTTGCGATCAGTGATCCCGATGGCGATTACGGGACGGGTTTCCGGAGCGTCACCGGCAACGCGCGTGACGCCGCCCGTCTGGCCACCAAAGCAGCGCTTGAGGATGCCGGACGCGCCGGCGAAATCCCGGATGTCATCTGGGTGACGGCTACGCCGGGCCAGGAAGAAGAGGTTCTCTCCGGCATAGAAGACGTAATCGGCGCCGAAGTTCCAATCATCGGAGGCAGTGCCGCCGACAACTCGGTCAGCGGCGACTGGTACGTCATGACGTCGGAAGAGGCAGGGGATCAGGCCGTGGTCGTATCGGCCCTCTTCCCGTCGACCGAAGTCACTTTTGCCTATCTGAACGGCTACGCGCCAACGCAGCACACCGGAACGGTAACCAAGGTCGACGGGCGTCGGCTGATCGAGATCGGCGGGCGTCCGGCGATGGAGGTCTATGACGAATGGACGGACACAACCTTTGCCACGCCCGCCGCCGGGACGGCCGAGAACATACTGTCCACGGCAACACTCTGGCCACTCGGGCGGGAGGTTTCGCGATTTCAGGACATCGCCAATTACTTGCTTGCGCACCCCGCCATCGCGAACAGCGACGGGTCCATCGACCTTTTTGCCGACCTGGACGAGGGCGAGATCGTGACGCAGATGACGGGCACTTCCGAGGCTCTGGCCGAACGCGCCGAACGGGTGGCTCGCCAATCCCTGCCACGGCCGGGCGCAGAGATCGCCGGCGCGCTGATGGTCTATTGCGGAGGGTGCATGCTCAGCATTCGCGACAGGATGAATGTGGTTCTGGACGGCACACGATCAGCGCTTGGTGACGCCCCTTTCCTGACGCATTTTTCCTTCGGCGAACAGGGCCGCGTCGTCGGTGGCGGAAACAGGCATGGAAACCTCATGATCTCGTGCTTAGTCTTCTCGGGACCCAGTCGCCCAACCTGATCGCGCGAGATGCCTGACGACGAAAGATTACGCGAAGCCCTTGTCGAACTGCAGGATCTTCGGAACCGAGAGGCGCGTTTGCTCGAAGAGGCAAATGCGCTTTTCGACATTCTGAACACCTTGAAATCGGCAGAGACGACGTCCGAGGCGGTCTCGCTTCTGGTCGAATCCACCCAAGAGGTGCTGCGCGCGGATGCGGTGGGAATTTTTGGCGGGTCCGACGCGAGGATCGAGGTTCTTGAGGCGTCCCATGCGGTGTTTTCACAGGCCGCGCAGACACATCTGCCGATCTTCAAAAAACCACGCAATCTCGCCGATGTGACGGTGGTCGATCCCTGGACGGTTTTTTCGGGCGACCAAGCGTTTCGCAGTTTGTTGTCCGCACCGATCACGCTGGGGGATGGCGAAACAAAGGGTGCGATCATCGCGCTTCATGCAGATCGGGCTCGTTTCACTAAGGGCGACCGGCAGGTTCTCGTGCAGATCTCCACGCTGGCAGGCCAAAGCCTCAAGGCGCTCGAGTTGCAGTCACGTAACCGGCTTCTCGCGGCGGTGATCGACGGATCGTCGTCGGGCTTTGCGATCGCCGATGCGCGGGTTCAAAGCCGCCCGCTGGTCTTTGTCAACAAGGCCTTCGAAACGATCTCGGGTTATTCGAGCGACGAAGTGCTTGGACAGAACTGCCGTTTTCTGAGCGATGAAGACCCGACATCCAGTGCAAGGACAGCCTTGCGCCAGACAGTGCGCGACAATGGGACCGGCACATATGTTCTGCGCAACAAGCGCAAGGACGGGAGCAGGTTCTGGAACGAGTTGTCTTTGTTCCCTGTACTTGGATCGGATGGCCAGGCTGACTACCTGGTCGCGACGCAGACGGACGTATCCGATCGTGTCCGGGCACAGCAGGAAAGTGAAACGAACCGGCGAAGGATGTTCGAGGCCTTGTCGCACACAGATGACGGCTTTCTTCTTGTGGATGCGGCGATGACAGTTCTTTTCAGCAACGACCGGTTTGGTCAGATTCTGCCAGCGCCCGGTGTCGATTGGCGACCCGGCACGACATTCATGGCCAACGTTGCTGCCCATGTCGCGAGCATCCCGACCACGGTTCTGGCCGAAGCACCCGACATCGCGTCGCTCGATCTCAGGGCGATTTCGATGGATGGCGCACAGCAGGAGCTGCGCTTGCCCGACGGGCGGACCTTGTTTTTGCGGGTGCAGGATACCGCCGATGGCGGGCTCGTGGCATCAACGACCGATATAACGCCTATGAAATCGGCCGAGCTCACCTTGCGCGGTCGGGTCGCGGCGATCGAAAACGCGCCGGACGGGATCGCAATTGCGGATGATGACGGGCGGGTTGTCTACGCGAATCCAAGCCTCTGCGGCATTTTCGGCGTCACGTCGGATATCAATCTGATCGGTCGGCCTTGGTCGGCACGCTATCTCCGCGACAACTCGGCCGAGCGGATCGCAACCGTCACGCAAACACTACAGACCGAAGGTCAGGCCAACCAGCGTCTCGTTCTGGGACCAGTTGATGAGACCCGCCGGTGGCACGACGTTGTGCTGCGCCGTGTGGATCAGGTCGGCGTGATCATCATCATCCGCGACGTCACAGAACAGCGCGCAAACCAGAACAAGCAGTACGAGCTGGCCGAGCAGTTGGATCAGGCGCGCCGCCAACAGATCCTCTCGCAAATGGCGGCGGGGCTTGCGCATGATTTCAACAATCTGCTCTCGGCCATAACCGGCTCGGCCACGTTGATCATCGGCGATGACGGTGTGAGCGACAAGGTGCGTGGCCACGCCGACCGGATCTCCACCGCGGGCACGCAGGCCGCGTATCTGGTGAACCGACTGCTGGATCTTGGACGTGATACAGGTGATATTGCGGAATTCGACCTGCGCCACGCAGTAAAGTCCGCGGTCGAACTATTGTCGGTCAATCTGGGTGTCGGTGTGCGGCTTGTCACGAAAACGGGCGATGCGCCGGTTCACATCCTTGGCAGCCCGACCGAAGCCACACGGATCGCGTTGAACATCATGCTGAACGCGCAGGATGCGCTTGGCGCTGCGGGCGGGACACTGACCATCGGTTTGAACACCGTTGGCGATACTCAATCCGCGCAGCCGATCCTTGGACGCTTCGACCCGTCGCGCCGCTATGCCGAGCTTTATGTCGAAGACAATGGCCCGGGGATACCAGCAGAGCATCTGGACAAGATTTTCGATCCGTATTTCTCAACCAAAGGGGCGCAAGGCTCGGGGCTGGGGCTGGCAACCGTTGCATCGATGGTGATCAGCAACGATGGTGCTGTGTCGGTGACCACCGAGCTGGACCAGGGCACCCGGTTTAGCATTTTTTGGCCATTGGGCGACAATGGCGATCCTAAGTCGCACGTGACTACAAGCGCTGCACCGGCCAGTCTGGCCGGCACGTTGATTCTGATCGTTGATGACGAAGAGGACGTCGCCGATGTTGTGGGCTCGTATCTCGAACGGCAGGGTGCCGAGGTGGCGGTGGTGAACGACCCAGATCTTGCAGTCGAAAGCGTGCGCGATGATCCCGACGCGTGGTCATTGGTTATCTCGGACTATAACATGGGGGCGATGAATGGCGGTGACCTTGTGGAAGCGATCGCGCAGGACGCGCCAGATCTACCGGTGCTGATCCTGACGGCCCTGTCGCGCAGGTTGGCCGACCCCCGATTGTCGACAGCTGCCGTTAAGGCAGTGTTTGCCAAGCCGCCGGACCTGAGGCAGATTTCTCAGACCGTCGCGGAACATGCACGGATCAAGAAAGAGCGAGGCGCATGAAGGTACTTATCGCAGATGATCACGACCTTGTCCGGGACACGCTGTCTGCGTTCATGGAGAATGAGCCGGACATTCAGGTGACGGCTGTGGGCGACCTGGAAGCGGCCTGCGAGGCCGCCCGCGAGACGCTGTTTGACCTCATTCTTCTGGACTATTCGATGCCGGGGATGAACGGGCTGGAGGGCCTGTCCAAGGCCAAGGACGCGGGCGACGGGCGACCCGTGGCCATCATGTCCGGCATCGCGCCAAAGGCCATCGCGCAAGAGGCGCTTGATGCCGGCGCCATCGGGTTCCTTCCGAAAACCATGGGCGCGAAGTCACTTGTCAACGCCGTACGGTTCATGGCTGCCGGAGAAACCTTTGTGCCCGTCAAGTTCATGACCGAGCCCGAACCTGAGCCCGAAAACGCGATCGCCAAGGGGCTCAGTCAACGCGAGCTGGAGGTCCTCAGTGGCTTGTGTCGGGGGTTGTCGAACAAGGAAATTGCGCGCGAGCTGGACCTGCAGGAAGTGACGATCAAGCTGCATGTAAAGACCACGTGCCGCAAGTTAGACGCGAAGAATCGCACGCAAGCCGCAATGATCGCGAAAGAGGCCGGCCTGTTTTGACCGGCCTCCCCATTGAGGCTCCCTTTAGAAGAGGAAACTATCCAGGAGACCATCAATCTGGGTGGCTTCGGCGAAGCCGAGGTTTTGAAGGCGCAGATTCGTGTCCGCGCCCAGGTCAACGTCAACGCCGCCTGTGGCGGTCAGAGCCGCGTGGGCCGCCAGCCAGTCCGCGGCGGTTTCACCGTCTTCAAGCACCTGTAGCTGGCGCAGGTCGATGCGATCGCCGTCCTCTGCCGAAAAGTCTGTGATGACGTCCGACGATCCATCGAGATCCTCGGCCCGAAACACAAAGCGATCCGCATTTTCCCCGCCTGTTGCAACGTCGTCGCCAGCGCCGAGATAGAGCACATCGCGTCCTTCCCCGCCGTCCAGCGTGTCGTTTCCGGTGTGGCCGTTCAGATAGTCATGACCGGCATTGCCGTTCATCACGTCATTGCCCGAGCCGCCCTTCAGTCGGTCGCGTCCCGTGCCGCCGTCCAGCGTATCGTTGCCCGAACCGCCATCGAGGCTGTCTGCCCCCGAACCGCCGGACAGATGGTCAGAGCCCGAGACACCTTTGAGCGTGTCGTTGTCGGCGCCGCCATCGAGCACGTCGCTCGCGGTGCCGCCCTGCAGGTCATCATCCCCCGCGCCTCCGGTCAAAGTATCGCTACCACTGCCACCTTTTAAAACGTCCGCCGCGTTGCCACCGTCGAGGACGTCATCCCCGGATCCACCACGCAGAAGGTCTTCGCCAGTCTGACCGTAAAGGTGATCGTTTTCGCGACCCCCGGTCATCATGTCGTTCTCGGATCCGCCGTAGAGTGTGTCGTTGCCGGATCCTCCCCGGAGCGTGTCTTCGCCCTGTCCACCATCCAGCATGTCATGACCGGCAGAGCCGGACAGATGGTCGCTGCCGTTGCCGCCCGAGATGACGTCGTTATCCTCAGCCAGCGGATTGCCGAACTGGTCGAACCGGTTGCCCGCGTCATCGTAGACCGAGATGATGCCGCTGCCTGACCCACCGGATCCGCCATAGATGACGTCGTCGCCATCGTCGCCGTTCAGTGTGTCGCCAGCGCTGCCACCAAAGGCTGTGTCGTCACCGATTCCGCCCGACACGGTGTCCGCGCCGCCCCCGCCACTCAGATCGTCGTCATAGGTCAGGTCACCTTCGACCGTCGCCACGAGGTTCAGATCGCGGAGCAGGACGCTGCTGTCGAGGTCGATATCAGCAAATGGGCTTTCGGCGGTCGGATCCGCCGCCCCATCGTTGGAGTACGATTTGGGCGCATCGGCCATCAGGACCAGCGCGGCCTCATTCGCCTGTTCGTCGATCACGACCCGGTAGATCGCGCCGGACGTTCCAGTGGCGTTGTCCATATCGTGGTCGCCGCCGTTGCCGCCCACGTAGAGATTTCCATCGGCGTCGTAAATCGCCGCTCCGAAAGTCATAAGTGGAACGCCATCGTGGATCACGCCGTTGATGACCGTGCGGGTCACGTCGATCGTCGAAAACTCCGGCGCGCCGTTGGAGATGTCGACGATCAGCAGCGACGTGGCTGCGCCTTCGTAAGCGGGTCGAGTGACACCACGAAACGTCTGCGTTGAGGCGTCAAATGCCAGATCGTAGTACTTGACGGTGATTGCATTGCTGTCGAATTTGTAGATCGTTGTGACGGGGTTGCCATCGGCATCGAGCGTGTCGACGTCGATGACCGCAACCCGGTCCATGTCGGCCTCGAATGACCAAAGGTTGCCCTGATCGTCGAAATCGCCCGTCCAGGACCGGTAAGGGGTTTCGCCGATGCGGTAGCTGTCACCCCTGGCGTCAAACATGACGAGGTCGGAGTTGCGGACCGTGTTGCCGAGGGAATCCACTCCATTGCCCACGGCAATCGCGTAAAGCAGGTTGTCTTCCGTGTTGAACCCCATTGAATTGACATTCACCGTCCCGTCCGAGCCTGCTTTCTCGTAGGTGTTGGTTTGTGTGTCGTAGACATAAAGTGTGCCGTTTAGCACCTGGTAGAGGTTTGACTGACCATCGGCAAAGGCAGCGACGGTGTGCGTCTCACCACCGATCACCATGGGCGTTTCAGTGTAGAATGCCGGACCATCGGTGTTGATGACTTGCGCGTTCTCGCCTGTGTCGATTGATCGGAAAGTGATCTCGGCGTCGCTATCAGTTGCGGTGAATTGCAGCGTATAGTCCGAAAAGGCGCCGCTATCCGTCGAAACGGTTGTAGCCAATGTGCCGTCGATGAACACTTCGATCGCCGCGTTTGTTCGTCCGGCGGCAAAGTTCGCGGCCAGCGAGAACGATATCGCATAGACTCCGCCGATTTCGGTCTGGACCGTTTGGGTCATTTCTTGGTGCCCGGCATCCAGGTCGGTCACGGTCCAGTCGCCGGTTTCGGCATAGCCCGAAAACGTGCTAATCTCGGACGTGCCGTCAAAGAGGTTGGGATCAGTGTAGTCGCCGAACAGGCTGTCGTTCTCACCGTCGCCGGTGATGACATCGTCGCCGGCCAGTCCGACGACGATGTCCGGGTTTACGGAACCGATCAGCGTGTCATTCACGCCCGTTCCACCAATAAGGTTTGGCATATTGATTGCTCCTGAGTGAAAAAACGGCGGTCCTGGGGACCGCCGAGGGTGATCACCATCCGATGCCGTCAAGGCGGGTGGTGTCCTGGACGTCTGCCCCAAGGCGGACGAGGTCGATTACGTTCTTGCCTTCGACGCGGCTGAGGACATCGCCATAGATCGCGTGGGGGTGGCACACGATTATGGTGTCGGCATCGTCCACGATTGCCTGAAGATCGTCGCTCAGCATGCCGCGCAGGTCCCGTGCAAGCCGTTGCAGGCCAGGGCTGCCATGACGGACATAGGCAAGCTGACCTTCGATGTTCGTCTCGGCTGTGATCGCCGTGTCGTGGACGCCAACCTCGATACCAGCGTCACAAAGGGTGGCGATTACCTCGAGGATCGGGCTTTCGCGCAGGTCGTCGGTACCGGGTTTGAATGCGGCTCCGAGAACCGCAACCTTGCGCGCGCCGGTCTCCAGTGCCATCTCCGCGGCGCGCGCAATCTGCGCGTCGTTCGACTGCCCGAGCGCTTGAATCATCGGAATGTCGACGCCGTTCTGAGCACCGATATGCGTGACCGCTCGCACCTCTTTGGGCAGGCAAGAACCACCATAAGCAAAGCCCGGCTTGAGGTAGTAGGGACTCAGATTCAGCTTGGTGTCCTGGACAAAGATGTCCATCACGTCATGACTATCGACGCCAAGCGGCTTGCACAGACGGCCGACCTCATTGGCAAAGCAGACTTTGGCCGCGTGCCAGACATTGTCGACGTACTTCACCATCTCGGCGGTTTCGATCGAGGTGGTGATGACGTTGTCGTCGACCGGGTCGAACATCCGCGACACGATGCGTGCTGTCTTGGCATCCGTTGCGCCGATCACGGTTTTCGGTGGGGCGTAGAAATCCGCGACTGCCACGCCTTCGCGCAGAAACTCCGGGTTGAAGGCAACGCCGAAATCCTTGCCCAGCGTCTTGCCCGATATCTTTGCGATGATCGGGGCCATGACCCCCAAAGTGGTTCCAGGCGGTATTGAACAGCGCATCACAACGATATGGAACGCATCCTTTTGCGCGATGCCCACGCCGATGCTGCGCGCGGCCGCCTTGATGGCGCTGTAATCGCAGCCTCCATCTTCGGCCGTAGGCGTGCCGACCGACACAAAGGTGATGTCCGTATCGCGCACTGCCCAGGCCAGATCATCTGTGGTTGAAATCAGATCGTTCTCGACGCCTTCGGAGAGCAGTCTGCCAAGATCCTTTTCGTGAATCGGGGAGTGCCCGCGCGCAATCTGGTCGCATTTGTCTGCGTCGATATCGACGCCCACAACACGATGACCGAGGCTTGCAAGACAGGCGGTCGAGACCGCTCCGACATAGCCCAGACCGACGACACTGACGGCGGGCTTGGTTGTTGGAAGGGGGCGAACGATCGGCGTGGCAAGACGCGGATCCAGGGCAGTCATATCCATCATCTGAGATGTCCTTGTGGCAGAATTTTTTCCTGCACCCTGGGTAACTAATTGAAAGCTCGTGTTGTTTTTGGGGAAAGGATAGGCTGCATCCCCTAGGGTCAGCAGATCTATCCTTATGGCTAGGCGGCCCACTGCTTTCAGTACGCCCAAAAAAAGGACCCCGCGAGACAAAGCTCGCGGGGCAAGTTTACGGAGGGCTGGGCCGGAGGGATCTATGCCGCGTCAGCCTTCTCCGCTCGGTCGTAGATGTCTTCGTAGCGAACGATATCGTCCTCGCCGAGATACGCGCCGGACTGCACTTCAATGAGATGGAGCGGCACCTTGCCTGGGTTCTCAAGGCGATGGATTTCCCCAAGAGGGATGTAGGTGCTTTCGTTCTCAGACAGCAGTGTCACGGTCTCGCCGATCGTCACTTTGGCGGACCCTTCAACGACCACCCAGTGTTCCGCCCGATGGACGTGGCTTTGCAAGCTGAGTTGCGCGCCAGGCTGCACCATGATCCGTTTGACCTGGAACCGGTCGCCGAGCGTAAGCGTCTCATAATACCCCCAGGGGCGGTGGCAGCGCTGGAATTCCTCGGCCTGTTTTGCGCCTTTGTCTTTCAGGGTCGCCACCACCTGGCGCATCTTTTCTGTGTCGCGCATGTCGGCGACCAGCACGGCGTCGCGGGTGGCAATTGCGGCGATGCCGTCGAGCCCGAGACCCACGATCTCGATATCCGGATCGGCGCTGCGCAACAGCGTGTCGGTACAATCGATTGCGGTTGCCGAAGCGCTGAGGGCATTGCCTTTCGCATCGCGGCTTTCTACGTTCCAGACAGACGTCCATCCGCCAAGGTCAGACCATCCCGCATCCATTGGCACGACCGAAAGCGCGTCGTGTTTTTCCATGACCGCATAGTCAATCGAGATATCCGTGGCCCGTGCGTAGGCGTCGGCGTCGAGCCGTGTGAAATCCAGATCGGTCCGTGCAAGCGCAAGAGCCGCACGGCAGGGCCCGATGATCTCGGGCGCGTGCGTTTCAAAGGCGCGCAGGATAACATCGACCCGAAACAGAAAGATGCCGGCATTCCAGAGGAAATTGCCATCGGCCACCATGCGCTCGGCGGTGGCCTGATCAGGCTTTTCGACGAAACGGGTAAGCGGCAGCACATGTTCGCCGCGTGCGGCGGCCTTGGTTTCGAGATAGCCATATCCGGTCTCGGGACGATCCGGTCGGATGCCGAACGTGGTGATGGCGCCCTCGTCAGCGGCAAGGACCGCAGCACGGACCGCGCGCAGGAATGCAGCCTCGTCCGTCACGATGTGATCGGATGGGGCGACCAGCATGAGCGCGTCGGGCTTGTTCTCCAACCGCAGCGCGGCGGTCAGGATTGCGGGTGCCGTGTTCCGTCCTTCCGGCTCAATCACGATCTCTGCGTTTTCGACCTCTTCCGCAGCAAGCTGTTCGGCGACAATGAACCGAAAGTCGGCCCCGGTCATGACGATCGGCGCGCCGAAATCCGGGGCGGCGAGGCGGTTTATCGTTTGTTGAAACAGGCTGCTGTCACCTGTGATCTGGGTGAATTGTTTGGGGTAGCTTTTGCGCGACAATGGCCAAAGGCGCGTGCCGGATCCGCCGGCGAGGATAACGGGGTAGATCATCGGTTTTCTCCATGTCGGGCACTTGGCCCATTGCGATGATCTAGTGATATCCTGTTGTTTTAGCGGCCTCTCCTGTCCAGAGGCAGGGTGCGTGCAACCATTCGGCCGCCCACCTATCCGAACGGATAGATCCTTAGAAAAACGGGTTCGGGATCAGCCCGACGTAGACCGCAACGCAAAGGAAAAATCCGGACACCGCCGTCACAAGCTGGAACTTCGCGGTCACGTTCTGAAGCGTTGCGACAAGACCTTCGCCCGCACCCGCGGATTGGTTACCGCGATTCGACCATTTCTGCTTACTCAGATGGAAGATCATGAAAACCTTCACCGACGCATTGATGATCTGGTTGAAATACAGAATGAATGGCCAGCTCATGTCGATCGTGCAGCTGTAGCGGAAGAGAAAGAGGCACAGAACGAGACGCGAGAACATCACCCAAGTGACGCAAGAATAGATGTATGTCCCATCATGGGCCGAGGCGAGAATGGCCATCGCCGGGCTGACGAGCATCGTCCACATCGCGATCCTCTGGTCGACCACGCACCACCAGATGAACGGTTTGACCACGAAAGGACCCAAGGCGATGGCGCGCGCACCGTTGCGCAACATGTTGCCGGACCAGCGGCGAAAGTTCTGCACCATCCGCTCGAGGCCGTTTTCCTTGATCACCTCGATCGTGTAGACGGTCGCGTCCGGCACATAGGTCATCTTTGCGCGGCGGGTAAGCATGTAGTACCAGGTCGATTTGTCATCGCCGGACAGGAAACGAAAGCGGCCCCAAAGCCAGTGATCGAGGTGGTCTGCCTCGATCGTGCGGATGAACCGGTGGCTCACCATGTGCTTGGCACGGAACACCGACATGCGACCTGTCAGTGTCAACACCTGATCGGACAGCGCGTGGCTTTGCATCGCCAGGCGCCGCTGGGCAAACCGCATGTTCAACCAGCTTTGGATCCAGAGAGGACCGTAACAGATGACCTCTTCGTCGGTGGTCAGTGCCTGCAGATCGGGGTCGGCGCCGAACATGCTCAGCGTCTTTTCCATAACGTCATCGCCATAAAGCGCGTCGCCATCCATGAAGATGACCAGGTCGTCGTCCTTCACGCCATGGCGGTTGATCGCGCGCAGGATCATTCCGATCGCCATGCGTTTTCCCGGTTGATTCTGGCGCAGGAAGACGAGCTTTGCCAACTCGTCGGGAATGTCCTGGGCGTGAGTTTCGACGAACTCCCGAATGATCAGCTCGTCATAGGCCGAGCCGGTTCCGATGTAGAGAGTCGTCGGGATTTGTTCGCGCCGGATCTGGCTGAGGATCGATCCGATTACGCGTTTGGTAATGGCTGGTTCCTCGAAATATGTGGTCATCTGGATATGCAGACGACGTGGGCGCCAGCCTTGCCGCCAAAGCTCGGTCGCACGCCGGCGCATCCCCGGCCATTTCAAGCGGGCATAGATCTCGGCCCTGACGGCATGGGTGAACCACCAGCCAAACCGCCAGAAACCCAGTATCCCCAGGACGAACGTGATCCGCACGACACCGGGCTCGAGAAACCGGTTGGCCGTGTTCAGAAGCAGCCAGAATAGCGTCGAGACCAGAAGGAAAAGAAATGCCATCTGGCCGAAGCTCCAGCGCGACAACCCACGTGGGCGCGGGCCTTTGAGCGCACGCAGGCGAACGGTTAGGTCCTTGTCAAAGGCATAGTCGGTTTCAGGGGCAAACATGGCGCGCTCCTATCTGGTGTCGGAGGCCATCGTTTCGGCCTGCGGCCTGCGGCGCAGAAATGCGAACACAGCATCCCTGCGCGCGATCGCCGATTGCAGAATGCGGTCGGCCGATGCGATTGCGCGGCCAGCCAGCTGTTTCTCGGCCGCCAGGTTGACCGGAGCGCCCGACCGCAAGATCCGCCGCGTCCTGGCGTTGTCGAACCTCTCGGTTGCGACCGTCACAATGATCCCGAACTCACCGGGGCGGGTTGGATCCTCGCCCGCTGTCAGGTCGAAGATCTCCCCTGTTGCGCTTATCTTTTCACCGCCGAGATTGTAGCCGATTGTGGCCGGCATCCCGACATAGAGCGTTTCGGCCAGGCGCTCCGAGGCCCAACCAACAGCGTTTGGCGCAGCGTCGGTTTCCATGACCACCAGGCTCGCGCCGCCGCGGACCGCGCTGCCGGGGGTGGCGACAACCTCGCGCACAACGCCATCCGTTGGTGCGCGCAGGCTCAACGCGTTGGCGTCGTGCGCTGTCTGGTAGAGCACGTCGCGCGCCGAGGTCAGTTCGGTCTCGCGCACCGATAGCAAGCGATACAACCGGTCGAGCGTCAGGCTAGCGGGATCCAGCGACTTGGCTGCCTCTGGGTCGACGCGGCGCAGGTCCGCCCATTGCAGGCGGACATCTTCGAAGGATGTGGTGCGGAAAAAGGTCATGTGGTGCAAGGCGGCCTTGGCCATGCGCAGTTTCAGCGCGGTCTCCGGTGCCATCGCGCGTTCCAGATCCAGAACGGCGGTCAGCACCTCGTGATGCGCTGCCTCTGCCCGCGCGACCTCAAGCCGCGCGCGTTCAACGTCGGCGTCTCTCTTGTAATCACGGATTTCAACCAGGATGTCACCTGCGGATACGCGCGTGCCCGGCGCGACGGGGGAAGCCACCACGAGCCCAGTGTCCGCTGCGGACAGAACACGTTCGGGCACATCGATCCGGCCATGCTGCACATCGATCGTGTCGATCCGGCTCCAGACCGACCCGCCGAGGATACCGAACACGAAATAG
>JBCCVT010000051.1:0-14712 GCA_039195015.1 Pseudomonadota bacterium | reverse complement strand
TTTTTCTGTCTGTGCCGGTACTGGGATCGCGCCGTCTGTCGGTGTTTGCACGGCGGAGCGGTGGCGGGTGGGGTATACAGTGTCGACAGTACCTAACGTAAAAGCGACGATAGCCGACATCCATCGGCAACGTTTCGTGACCAACAGGGATTGCGCATACGTACCGATCCGGATCCGCATGGGCGCGTTGCGCGCGGGGCTTCCGCGTCAGGATGTGTGAGTGGCATCTGACCACTGCCTGGTGATTGACCAGCAGGTTCGGACTGCCGCCTGCCTTGAAAGCGGCCATTCAATCGCTCGTCTCGATGCAACCGAGCTGGACGAGACCTTTTTCGTCTATTCAATCAGGACCGAAAAGGGCGACACGATCCTGACCAATGGTCTTGCCTCGGCGACCGAAGTTGCCGTGCTTTTGGAGGGCACGGAAGTTATGGCGCGCTGGATACCGTTTAATCTGTCGTATCTTCCTTTGCGGCAGCCTTCACATCACCGACCGATGCCCAGCGATCAAGTTTCGCCCATGCAGCAAGAGGATATTGTCCACTACCATCGGCGAAGCACGTGAGGTATCAAATCTCGATGGGGTCTTCGTCGTCTGATGTACCTGGGAAGGGCGGTTTTTTCTCCGGCAGGTCCGGTTTGCGCCTGATAATGATGTCGCCGTTCGGCAGCATTTCAGGGACCTCGTAGCGCGTCCAGTCGTCAACGCGATCCATGAGCCGGGCCAGGGCTGGACCCATCTGCTCAAGAAAGGCGCTCATCGAAGGACCAAAGCGGCGGGCGAGGTCTTCCATCTCCTCGAGCGAGGGCGCCATTTCGTCCCGCAGACCGTCGAGAAACAACTCAAACCCGCGTTGCATCAGCCCCTGCGCGTCATCGTCCGGCGGAGGTTCGGGCGTCTCCTGCGCCAGCGCCGGCGACATTAACGCAACCGTCAAGACAAGAGGCAAGATCATACGCATGGGGATAGTATACACTGGCTGCGCCGCGCTGTTGAGCGTCATATGTCAATGTCCAGTGACACTGGAAAATGATCCGAAGCGGTCAAAAGGGCGCGGCTCAGATCAGGGTCTGCCCATATCTCGGCATCGTCGAAGGGATGCCAGATGCGCCAGGCCGGGCGACGGCTCATCAGATCGTGCGAGATCATGATGTAATCTAGCAATGCGTTCAGGAAACGGTTCTGGCCACGGATCAGAAATCGCGACGTGCTGTACCCCGTACTGAGCGGTTGCAACAGCGTCTCGCGCGCATGTGGATCATAAAGACCTTCCCCCATGACGATCTCGACCGAGGAGCGACCGAAGAGACCTTCGAACTCATCCAGACCCGGCCCGTCATTTAGATCGCCCAGGACAATCACGCTGTCCCCGTCAGCCAGCAAATCGTCAATCCGCGCGCGCAGCCAAATTGCCTGCGCCAGCTGCTTGCGACGGTTCGCGATTGCGGTGCGCATGATGGCATCGCGGGTGCGGGCGCCGTGCGGTGCCTTCGATTTCAGATGCGCGCCGATCAGCCGTAACTCAACGCCCGTTTGCGTTCTGACCAACAGCTCCAACGGCGGCTTCGAGAATGTCACCGTGTCGCGCGTCGCATCGATGTCGAGGTCGATCTGGAAATCCCGGTCGAACCGGGGCGCGTCGGGACTACTGCCGGGACGATGCGCTGCCGACAGGACCGCCGGGTCATAAAGTAGCGCGATTTCCTGATGCGTGTCGTTGGTATAGCCGGTGATGCAGTCGCTCGTTCGCAGGTCGAATTGCGCAGCAAAGCCTTCGAGCGCACGCGCCGTGTTCTGCCGACGACCTGTGTTCGGTGCTTCGACGATCATTACCGCATCGGCATCGATCGCCGTGAAAACAAAGGCCAGCGCATGGGCCTGCTCCGACCGCGTCACACCGTGTCGCCCGGACTCGTCAGCGTCCAGCAGAAGCGCATCGTTCTTGTCGAAAAGGTTGGCAAACCATTCGACATTGTATGTTGCCAACCGCATCAGGCTACCTGTGCGCCTCGTTGATCTCGTCCCAGGCGCGGTTGATGTCGATCATGCGCTTTTCGGCCAAGCGCACCGCCTCTTCCGGCACGCCACGCGCGATCATCGCGTCGGGATGGGTGTCGCGAACCAGTTTGCGCCAGACCCGGCGCACCTCATCAATCGACATGTCCGCAGTGACGCCCAGGATGCTGTAAGGATCCGGCGGTGCATCGGGGACGAAACGGGTGCGGAGCGCTCGGAATTCAGGGCCTTCCAACCCGAATATCTCGGCCACCTGCTCGAGGAACTTGTCCTCGTTCGGGTGATAGAAGCCATCGGCCATGGCGATGTGGAAGAGCCCCTCCATCAGGTCGCGCAGGGTCTGGGGGTCGTCATCAAACATACCCCGGATCGACCTTGCGTAGTCTTCAAACCCGGCAACGTCCTGGCGGGCTAGGTTAAAGACGCGCGCCGCGCCAGCCTCATCGGCGCGCGCGATCTGAAACACCTCGCGAAAAGCTGTAACCTCATCGCGGGTGACCAATCCGTCGGCCTTCGCCATCTTTGCGCCCAGGGCAATGACGGCGATCGCAAATGCAACACTGCGCTCTGGCGGCGTGCGCAGGCGTTCGAATACCGCCGTCAGGCTTTCGCCCGAGGTCAGTGCACTGATGGCATCAGCAATGCGGCTCCAGATCGACATGGGCGCACCTTATCGCGGGGCTTCGGGGGTGTCAGGCGCGATCAGAGGGTTTTCTGCATCAAAATGAGATCGAGCCACCGCCCCCATTTGCGCCCGACTTCAGGCAGATGTGCCACGCGCACAAAGCCAAGCGCGGCGTGAAACCGGATGGCGGCTGGGTTCGCGCCGCTGATACCCGCCACCATGACATGGTGACCGGCATCGCGGGCGATCTGTTGAAGCTCAGTCATCAGGATGCGCCCAATCCCCATCCCGCGCGCAAGCGGGGTCAGCATCACGGTGTTCTCGACAGTTGCCGCATAGCCTGTACCGCCGCGAAACTGTGCGTAAGTTGCAAAGCCGACAACCACACCCGAATGCTCGGCGACCAGATAGGCAGGCGTTCGCGTTGTGATGTCGGCGATAATCGCCTCTTCGGATTTCAGATCCGTTGTGAAGGTAACAAGCGTGTCTGTGATCATGCAGTTCCAGATCTTGGCAATCTGTCGGGCATCTTCCGCCACAGCCACGCGCACCGACGTCATGTCAACGTCCTGAGACCATGCGGGGTCTCGATCTCGGCCATCAATCCGGGCGCGCCCGGTTCAAATTGCACAAGCGGCGCGCGCAAATCAGGCAGCAGTTCAACCAGGTCGTTGGCGCATGGATGACTGATCACCAAACGATGCAGCGCACAACCCTGCCCAGGCAACATCGCTGACGGATGCAGATCGCCATGCCATTCGATCAAAGCCGGGAATATCCCGTCATAAGGCAAGACCCCGTCTGCAGGCACGGCCATATGCCAGCGCAGATCTCCGCGCGCGAGCGGCACCGGAAAGCCTGCGCTGTCGGGCAGATCCTGCAAAGCCGCCGTCAGGTCCGGCGTTCTGCAGATCCAACTGACCAGCCGCGGCGCACCAGACAAATGATCCAGACCGAACCAGCGTGGTTGCACAGGCGGCGGTGCCTCGGGGTCAATCGCGATCGCTTCGAGGTAGAGCCCATCTGCAAGACCCAAGAGCCGATTATGCGTGCTAAATTGCGCATGTCTGCCGCCGGGCTGCAAGGGCACACCCAAGGCATCCTCGACATATGCGACCGCCTCATCCAGCGTCGCGCCGCCCACCGCGATGTGATCCAGTTCCATACAGTTGCCCCCGCCAAGACCTGAGCTAGCTCGTTACCGATAGAATCCGAGAAATTCCAAGCGTTTTGGGTCATGCTGGCCTTGAACCGGGGGCGGAACACCCCACCTGCGATTGGAACTGCAAGGTCAACAGATGAGGACATAAATGCTGCTGCGCGCCATCGACAAATTCATGAACCACGAGGCATCCGGCGGCATTCTCCTCATGGCATCGGCCGTGCTGGCGATGATCGTGGCCAATTCCGCGCTCGCGCCTTTCTATGACTCGTTTCTGAACGCCAAACTGTCCATCCTTGTGAATGATGAAGGTCTGTCAAAGCCCGCGATCCTCTGGATCAATGACGGGTTAATGGCGATCTTCTTCTTTCTGATTGGGCTCGAGCTCAAACGCGAGTTGCTCGAAGGCAAGCTGAAAAATCCGCGCGACGTGATGCTTCCGGGTGTCGCCGCTGTCGGAGGCATGGCGGTCCCGGCATTGGTCTTCGCATGGCTGAACTGGGGGCTGCCGTCGATTTCAGGCTGGGCCATTCCAGCGGCCACCGACATCGCTTTCGCGCTTGGCATTCTGGCGCTTGTGGGCAGCCGTGCCCCATCTTCGCTCAAGGTCTTCTTGCTGACCCTTGCAATACTTGACGACCTCGGAGCGATCCTGATCATCGCTCTGTTCTATACGGCTGACCTGAAGGTCGATTACCTCTTTGCCGCCTTGATCCCGCTCTCGTGCCTGATCGCGTTGAACCTGAACCGCGCACACCGGATTGCGCCGGCGCTCTTGCTGGGTGCGATCATGTGGTACTTCGTTCTGAAATCCGGGGTCCATGCGACGCTGGCAGGGGTGGTCACCGCCTTCTGCATCCCGCTCAAAGACAAGTGGGGCAAAAGCCCGCTGCATTCGCTGGAACACGGTCTCGCACCCTACGTGCTGTACCTGATCATCCCGATCTTTGCCTTCGCCAACGCCGGTGTCGTGCTTGACGGTTTGTCACTCTCTGACCTGCTGGCTCCTCTGCCGCTGGGGATTGCACTTGGTCTTATCCTCGGCAAGCAAATCGGCGTTTTCGGGCTGACTTGGGTGATGGTCAAATCGGGTTTGGCGCAGCTGCCCCACGGCGCAAATTACCTGCACATCTATGGCATCGCCTGTTTGGCGGGTGTCGGCTTTACCATGTCGCTCTTTATTGGCGGGCTGAGCTTTTCGGACCCGGAGATGATGAACCAGGTCCGGATGGGCGTTCTATCTGGGTCAATCGTGTCAGGGATTGTGGGCTACGCGGCGCTGATGCTTGCATCGGCGCGCAGCACCGCTGAAAAGGCCGAACCCGCGCCAGCCGAGTAAGTCTCGGTCAGGCCCGTATCCAAAGACCGCGCACGATCGCAGCCACGACCTTCGGTAGGAAGATCGCGGGAACGCCAAATACATGGAGCGGCGCAAGGGTGATCAGAAACCGCGTCGCTGTCGGTAATCGCTTGCTCCTAGAAACGCTGCTGGGCTAGCGACGTAGTCATGACAGGCCAATCAAGCCCCGATCCAAGGAACACGAGGGCATGGCCTTTGCCTCGCCCTCAAACTCCGTCACCAGCAGGCCCGCGCCGATGGTCAGATCGCGCCGGTCACCAAACTGCACGCGGTCCGCTCGCGTCCGCTCACGCGGCGCGCGCGGACCGGATCAGTTTCAGGATGTCTTGCGCTGCATCGGGAATATTCGTTCCCGGACCAAAGATCGCCTTGACCCCGTTTTCGTGAAGGAAAGCGTAGTCCTGCTGCGGGATGACGCCGCCGCAGATCACGATAATGTCCTCGGCCCCGGCCTCCTTCAAAGCGGCAACAAGCTGCGGCGCCAGCGTCTTATGGCCTGCCGCCTGACTTGAAATGCCGACAACATGGACGTCGTTGTCGATGGCATCTTGAGCGGCCTCTTCGGGTGTCTGAAACAGCGGCCCCACATCGACGTCAAAGCCGATATCGGCAAAGGCCGTCGCGATCACCTTTGCACCCCGGTCGTGCCCGTCCTGACCCATCTTCACGACAAGCATGCGCGGGCGACGGCCTTCGGTCTCGGCAAAAGCGTCGACCGAACTCTGGATCGCCGCAAAGCCTTCGTCGCCCTCATAGGCGGCGCCATAGACCCCGGCCAGTGTTTTCACCTCGGCTCGATGCCGCCCGAACGCCTTTTCCATCGCCATGCTGATCTCTCCCACGGATGCGCGTAGCCGCGCTGCCTCGACTGCGGCTGCAAGCAGGTTGCCCCCGCCGCTTGCCTGTTGTGTCAACGCCTCCAGCGCGGCCTGGCACGCGGCTTCATCCCGCTCGGCCCTGATTTTTTCCAGCCGTGCCACCTGCGCCGCGCGCACGGCGGTGTTGTCAATCTCGAGGATGTCGATCTCATCTTCCTTTGGCAGCCGGTACTTATTGACCCCGACGATCACTTCGTCCCCGCGGTCAATCATTGCCTGCCGGGTCGCCGCCGTTTCTTCGATGCGCAGTTTCGGCATGCCGCTGGCCACCGCCTTGGTCATGCCGCCCATCGCCTCAACCTCTTCGATTAGCGCCCAGGCTTGGGTCGCCAGCTGATCAGTAAGGCTTTCGACATAGTAGGACCCGGCCAGCGGATCCACGACATTGGTGATCCCGGTCTCTTCCTGCAGGATCAGCTGCGTGTTCCGGGCGATCCGGGCCGAGAAATCGGTGGGCAGGGCAATCGCCTCATCCAGAGCATTGGTGTGCAGAGATTGCGTGCCGCCGAGTGCTGCGGCCATTGCCTCGTAGGCAGTGCGCACGACATTGTTGTACGGGTCCTGCTCTTGCAGGCTGACGCCGCTTGTCTGGCAATGAGTGCGCAGCATCAGCGACTTGGGGTTCTTCGGTGCGAACTCCGACATGATCCGGTGCCACAGCAAACGTGCGGCACGCAGCTTGGCGGCCTCCATGAAAAAGTTCATGCCAATGGCAAAGAAGAACGACAGCCGACCGGCGAACTTGTCCACATCCATGCCGCGCGCGATCGCGGCCCGCACGTATTCCCGACCGTCGGCCAGCGTGTAGGCAAGCTCTTGCACGAGGTTCGCGCCCGCCTCCTGCATATGATAGCCCGAGATCGAGATCGAATTGAACTTGGGCATCTCGGCACTGGTGTATTCGATGATGTCCGCAATGATCCGCATCGAAGGCTCGGGCGGATAGATATAGGTGTTGCGAACCATGAACTCCTTGAGAATGTCGTTCTGGATCGTGCCCGAGAGTACCGATTTGTCGTGCCCCTGCTCTTCTCCTGCCACGATGAAACTCGCGAGAACTGGGATTACCGCGCCGTTCATCGTCATCGAGACGCTGACCTTGTCGAGCGGGATGCCATCGAACAGGATTTTCATGTCCTCGACACTGTCGATCGCAACGCCCGCCTTGCCGACATCGCCGACGACGCGCGGGTGGTCGCTGTCGTAACCGCGATGGGTGGCCAGATCGAAGGCAACCGAGACGCCCTGCTGACCCGCTGCAAGACCGCGCCGGTAGAACGCGTTCGATTCCTCGGCAGTTGAGAAACCGGCATATTGCCGGATCGTCCAGGGGCGTCCGGCATACATCGTCGCCTTGACACCACGTGTGAAGGGCGCGGCGCCGGGAACCGTTCCCAGATGCGCCACGCCCGCTAAATCGTCTTCGGTGTAAACTGGTTTGACCTTGATGCCTTCCAGGGTCGTCCAGGTCAGATCCTCGACCGGGCGGCCCCGCAGCTCGGCTTCAGCGAGCGCGCGCCATTCGTCCGTCTTGGCTGTCATGCGTTCTTCCTCTTGTCATATCGCGTCCCGGCGCGGTTTGTCCCGCTCCTGTTATTGGCGTTTCGGCGGCCATCCAGGCCAGGCCATCCGCACCGGCGGACAGCCACATCAGATCGTCGGCATAAGATTCGCGCAGAACCGCGGCCTGTTCGGTCGCGAACGGGCGCCAGCGTCCGTCGCCCTCCGGCAGGCGGGCCCGATCGGCATCGGTCACAGCGTCGCGCAAGTTCGGCAGCGGTGGCGTCGCATTGAGCCAGTCCCGGGCATGGGTTTGCGGCGCGGGCGTGCCCGTCATCAGCTCCAGCTGCGCCTCGGGACGACCGGCAAAGGTTTCGAAAGGAGAGACCCAGATCCGCGTATTCGGTACCGCGCAGGCCAGGTCTGTGATCACATCCCGCCAACTGCGCGGCGCGACCGTCAACTCGTCCAGCTCCTCGGATCCTGGAACACCGCGCCCACGTGTGAGCGCATAGCCGAGCGCCGACGTCCAGTAGGTCTCTTGCGAGCGGATGTTCAGGACAACGTCGGTTACCAGTCCGCCAAATGCCTCGTGATAGCGCGCCATACGCTCGCCGATGCCGGGATAGAGGCAGGCTGCCCGCAGATTGCTGCGGGTCGACCCGATCATGTTCTCGTCGCTGACAATCAGTGTATTCAGGCCCGAACCCACCGCCTTTGCCAAGTTCAACTGTACACGCCCAGCCCCACGCCGGAACGCGGCGTCGCGCGGTCGTCCCGGCAGAGCCGAGACGATGCCGGCAAAAAGCCCGCTGCGGGTACGACGTGGCCCCCAGAATCCGATCCCAGCCTCGGTGAGCCGGTCGGCATTGTGACGCATGTAGTGCTGAAACGTCGTGGTCGCACAGCGATGCGCGCCGATATGCAGGGTTACTTGCATGGCCTGGTCTGCCTTTCGTGTCGGGGCGCAACAAAGAAATTGCCCTTCCGGATTGGCGCTCAGGATCGATCAAAACCACTACCGAGGGTGTTAACGTTAAAATTTGGGTGTTTAGGGCTCCATTACGGTTCGCAAACATGTCCATTCCGCCTATATGTGGATCGACTGGAGGCACAATGACACGCTGGTTACCCCTTGTTTTGGCAGCATTAATGCCCGCATACGCGATCGCACAGGAGGCAGGCCCGGCCGCCGATACGGCGATGATCCAACCGGTCGGCGACACCGATTTGAACCAATTTTTATGGACAAATCGCCCGGTTATCGTGTTCGCGGACACGCCAGCCGACCCAAGATACAGTGAACAGATCGAACGGCTGCGGACGGATATGGACGCTCTGGTGGATCGGGATGTTGTTGTCCTGACCGATACAGACCCGTCGGCGCGATCCCCCATCCGGCAGAAACTGCGTCCGCGTGGTTTCCAACTGGTGCTGATTGGCAAGGACGGAGGCGTAAAGCTACGCAAACCCTTCCCGTACAGCGTGCGCGAACTGGGCCGGACCATCGACAAAATGCCCATGCGGCAACAGGAAATCCGCGAACGCCGCGGCGACGGATAGCAAGTGCCACGTTTGCAAAAAAGCAAGCCACGCCCTATATTGGCCGGGTACGGAAGGAACGTTTGAGATGTCGAATACACCAAAAGCCCCCCGTCCTATCGCAGGCCAGACCGGGCCGCGCCCGGGCTATTGACGTCCGCGAGACTGCGCGCCAACGCGTCCAGTGCTTCGCGCCCCTGATCCAATGCTCCAAGCTTGAGTGAGATGTAATCCGTATACATCTTGATCCGCTGGTCCTGTTCGGCTGTGGCAAAGCCGCCACCCCTGAGATCGGCAATCATCGCCTCTATCGCGAAGACCTGATTGTAGTACCGCACAACGGGTTTTATCACCGGCTCGGGCAGAACGTGGATCTCGGGTAGAATCGCGCGAAAAAGCGTGTCGTTGCGCTCGGACGGGATCAAAGGCACGTAGTCCTCATTCTCCTCCATCTCGCTCACGACGACCTCCCACACTTTGTCAGGATCAAATTTTGGGTTCTCGAGGATGTCGACATAGTGCTGGATTTCGGCCTTGAGCGCTGTCTGAACATCCACCCGCCGCTCCGCACGCCGCCGACGTTCCGAGGCGCGTTCGCGGCTGCCGGCCATGACCCAGCCCAGCAGGCTGAAAACGCCCGCAATCAGCGCGGCGATGATCGCAGGACCTATCCACTCCTCTTGCAGCAAGCGCCTATTCGAACTCCATAATCACATCATCGACGGCAAGGCTGTCGCCCGCACCGGCGTTGATCTTCGACACGGTACCTTTGCGTTCGGCGCGCAGGATGTTTTCCATCTTCATCGCCTCGACGGTGCAGAGCGCCTGGCCTTCCTGCACCTCCTGCCCGATCTCGACATCGACCTTCACGATCAGCCCGGGCATCGGGCAGAGCAGCAGTTTCGAGGTATCGGGTGGCAGTTTCTCGGGCATCAGTTCAGCGAGTTCCGCCTGCCGCGGCGTGCGAACATGCACCTTGATATCCGCACCGCGCGACCGCACGCGGAATCCGCCGGAAATCTTTCCCACCTTCAGCACCAGCGGGACGCCGTCCACGTCGATCCGGGCGAGGCTGTCGCCTGGCGTCCAGTCGCTGACGATCCGGTGCCGCGCGCCATCGGCAAAATGCACGGTCGCACCATCCGGGTCGGCGTCGGTCACCACCTCAAACCGCGCGTCCTGGAGCGTCACCACCCAGTCAGTGCCGACTTTGCGTTCGTGATTGTCCATACGGCCCGATACGCGCGTCCGCCGGATCTCGGCAACGCGATGCATGGCCGCGCAGGAGGCGGCGATCCGTTGAAGATCCTCGTGCCCAAGCGTCGCGCCCGAGAACCCGTCCGGGTATTCTTCGGCGATAAAAGCCGTGGTCATGTCACCCGAGACAAACTTCGGGTGATCCATCACTGCGCTTAGGAATGGCAGGTTGTGCCCAATCCCTTCGACCTCGAACCCATCCAGAGCAATGCGCATCGCCTCGATCGCCTCGCCACGGGTCGGCGCCCAGGTGCAGAGCTTGGCGATCATCGGGTCGTAATACATGCTGATTTCGCCGCCTTCAAAGACGCCGGTATCGTTGCGGACGGCCATGTCAGCCTCCGGGGCATCGCCCTGCCATTTGCCGGCCGTAACAAGCGGCCCGGCCGCCTGTTCGGCTGGCGGCCGATAGCGCGTCAGGCGACCGATCGAAGGCAGAAAATTGCGATAGGGATCTTCCGCATACAGCCGATTTTCGATCGCCCAGCCGGTCAACGTCACATCATCCTGCGTGATCGAAAGCGGCTGGCCCGCAGCCACGCGGATCATTTGCTCCACGAGGTCGACGCCGGTGATCAGTTCGGTCACTGGATGCTCAACCTGCAGGCGCGTGTTCATTTCGAGGAAATAGAAGTTCTTCTGCCCGTCGACGATAAATTCAACGGTGCCGGCGCTGGTGTAGCCCACCGCCTTGGCCAGCGAGACCGCCTGTTCGCCCATCGCCCGACGTGTTGCCTCGTCCAGAAACGGCGAGGGAGCCTCTTCGACCACTTTCTGGTTGCGGCGCTGGATCGAGCATTCGCGTTCGCCGAGGTAGATACCGTTGCCATGGGCATCGTACAGAACCTGGATTTCGATGTGGCGCGGCTGGGTGACAAATTTTTCGATAAAGATCCGATCGTCGCCAAAGCTCGACGCGGCCTCGTTCTTGGACGACTGGAAGCCTTCGCGCGCCTCTGCGTCATCCCATGCAATCCGCATGCCCTTGCCGCCGCCGCCGGCGCTGGCCTTGATCATCACCGGATAGCCGATCTCGGTTGAAATCTTCACCGCCTCATCGGCATCTTCAATCAGCCCCATGTAGCCGGGTACGGTGGACACTCCCGCTTCCTGAGCAATCTTCTTCGAGGTGATCTTGTCCCCCATCGCTTCGATCGCCGGTTTTGGAGGACCGATAAAGGCGATGTTTTCGGCATCAAGCGCCTCGGCAAAACGGGCGTTTTCAGACAGAAAGCCATAGCCCGGATGCACGGCCTGTGCGCCGGACTTGCGGATGGCATCCATAACATTGTCGATCACGATGTAGGACTGATTGGCCGGCGGCGGGCCGATATGCACCGCCTCATCGGCCATCCGAACATGCAGCGCCTGCTTGTCGGCATCCGAATAGATCGCAACCGTTGCGATTCCCATCGTGCGCGCGGTCTTGATGACCCGGCAGGCGATCTCGCCGCGGTTGGCAATCAGTATTTTGTCGAACATGCTGCGTCCTTGATCTTGGCTGGTTCAAAACGCAAAACACCGCGTCGGATCTGCCGATCCGCCACGGTGTCATGCGTTAGATTTCGGTGTCGCGTCGCGCTACGACGCGGCCTGTCAGTTACAGTCGCCCGGGTTCTGCTGGCAATAAAGGACGTTGCCCGCGGCGCCGACTGCGGCCCCGGTGAGCAGGTTTCCGTCCAGAACCGCGGCTGTGCCCGCGCCTGCGGCACCGCCGATAACGGCCTGTTCGCCGATCGTGTCGCCACAGGCCGCAAGACCTGCCAGCAAAGCACCGGCGCAGAAGATTCGAATGCTATACATCCTGTTAATTCCTTCTTTTTCCATTTGCCCGATGCGCGAATTGAATCGCATCTGACCCCGGCAAACAAGACGGAACCACGGCGTCCGGCGGGAAGCTGCCATTTTTGAGGAAAAAAAAGTACGGGCAGGTCTGATCCGGAGCGGATTGCCTGCCCGTACAGGGAAGGGGTACGGAATAGGTGGTCTGCCAGCTTTACCCGATCACGGGCATCGCTTGCAGACACCAAGCTGCCAATGCGCGTCACCAGAGCCAAGGGTTTGCATGCGCAAACACAACTTTGGGCTGGATCCCGCCTATATCGCTCAACCCGGTGCAAAATCATGCCGATCCCCGCGCACCAAACGCCTCGGGAAAAGTTTGACGCGCAACCGAAGTATCAATCTTGAGCAACGCCTCGTAACTCTCAGAATCAAAGGGATCTTCGGCTGGCACGATCTCGCGACCAAAAAACCAGCTCAACCGGCCGGCATCGAGGTTGCCCCGTTCAAAGGGGGCGTCACCAAAATGTTCGATGAGTGCTTGCAGAAAGGCGAGGTCTGCGCGGCGGTCCGCCGGTTTGCGATCAGAAAAGCGTTCCCGCGCGGTCAAAGGCGTGACCCCGCGTGGATTGGCGCGTCGGATCGTAAACTGATAGTCGGTGCCCGGGAGACGTCCGGGAAACCCCCGGTGTTTCAGCATGGATGGTGCCCTCGCCCAACGTGCGCACCACGCAAAACTGAAATAAACTGATTGGGGACGGCCTTTTTGGGCCGCCCCGCCGATCCGTTACTTGAACTTGCCGGTAAAGGTCGGCTCGGTCGAAATCGGTTCGGGCTCAACCACCACGAACTCTTCTTCCTGCTGGCTTGCACATGCTGCGACAGATGCAACCAGACCAAGGATTGCGACCAATTTGATACTCCGCGACATTTCTGTCTCCTGACTTTACTTACGTGACCCGCGCGCCCTGACGGCTGCGCCTGCCCCTGCCTTGAACAAACGGCTGCCTTCTCGCAGCCTGTCGCACCCTTAACAGAAGAAGTTTTCCCTTGGTACTGGACAGCACGTGGATCGGCGGAATGTGTCGCATGTTGCCCACGCCCCATTTGGCCCATCGGTGGAGTTACGCGCATCAAAGGCCCTCCCACACGCAGGCGCCGTCGCCGGGCGCATAAAGTTCGAACACTTGGGTGGCGTCCGGTTCTGTCGTGCCGAATTCGACAACCCGGTCCGACAGCGAGATGACAATCTGCGCCGGACTGAGGTCGAATTGCTGCATGTAAGGCAACGCGACCGTGTCGCAGAGATGATCCATATCTCCAGCGGCCTGTTCTGCGTCGACGCCGTCTTGCCCCGCAAGATCGGGGACAACAAAGCGAAACCGAAGCCAGACCTCCCCCGGCTGTTCATCGATCAGGACTTCGTGCAACGTGACGGGAAGGCCCGAGGGCACCTCGACCGATGACGCCTGAACGTCGCTGGACGCAATCATCGGGGCAATCATCAGTAATGTCATGGCGCAGCCCCGGCCCCAATTAATCCGGGCTCCTCCCGCCGGGGCTGCAAATCGCGCGCATCGCTTGCGCACGGGTTCTATGACAATGCGCGGGATCATGGCGCAGATTCGTCCCGGGTGTCAAACTCCGCCGGAGAGATGATCTCGATCAGCTCCATATCATCGGAATGCCGGACCTCGCGGTGCCGAATACCGGGGGGCTGAAGCACGCAGGAACCGGCGCGCAAAACATGCTTGCCGGTGTCTTCGTATTCAAAGACCACCCAGCCCTGAGTGACATAGACCATCTGGAAGTCGAGGTCATGACTGTGCCAGGCACCAGGGCTCTCCATCCCGGGAACCGCGCGGATCACATGTGCGCCGTACTTGCCCCGGGTCGCGTCGCGAATGCCGAGGTCGCGGTATTCAAAGAAGGCCCGCAGCCCTTGTCCCACAAAGCTGCCGCTGTCCGCATGGGAAATGGCAAAGGCCTGGTTTTTCCAAAGTTGGGTCATGGCCGGCCCCGCGATCGGTTGGCATGCGCTATCCAACGCGACCGGTTGGCAGGGTCATTGAGCACTGCCTGAACACGCATCGGCGCGTTCGCCGGGATCGGCGCGTGAGCACGGCCGCCCGCCAGAACATGCAAACCGGCTCCGTCGCGCAAGATGTGGATGACCGGAGAGAACCCACGCACCCGTTGCAGCACGCGCCACACATCCTGCCGGATCTGATGAGCCATACTCAGCATATCGGCCAAGGGAAGCTGCGTTTCCGCCGAGAGGTCGAACCGGGCGGGCCGATGCCGCATCAACGTCAGCGACGTCTCGGTCCGGTCGATATGCCAGCGCGCCGTCATTGCGGCCTCCGCGCGATGCAGTCGATCTCCACCAACGCGCCGACCGCCAAGGCCGTTACCCCCACGGTCGTGCGTGCGGGGCGGCGATCGGCGGGGAAGTAGCTTTGGTATGTGTCGTTGAAGGTCGCATAATCACGATCGAACGCCGTCAGATAGGCGCGCATCTGGACCACGTGGCTCAGATCCAGCCCGACACCCTGCAGCACGATCGACAGGTTCTCCATCACCCGTCGG
>JBCCVT010000050.1:0-14738 GCA_039195015.1 Pseudomonadota bacterium | reverse complement strand
TCCCTGAGCCAGGACGGTCTGTCGAGCCTTGGCATCGGCACAACCACGGATGCGACGAACCGGTTGGCGGTGCGCAGCCCGGCCACGCTGCTGAGCCATGACGGCGCCGATCACCAGTTGAAGATCAACAAGGCCAACGAATCCGATACGGCGTCGCTGCTCTTTCAATCGGACTTCACCGGCCAGGCCGAGATCGGGTTGGCGGGTCAACGCGACCTGAGCGTCAAGGTCTCGCCCGACGGTGCCTCGTGGACCGAAGCCATGGTCGTCGATGCGGCGAGCGGCGCGTTGCGCGGCGCCGCGGTGCAGGCAACGACGGACGACGCGAACCCGGGCAAATTGATGACCGTGGGCGCCTTTGGTCTGGGCGCGGATTGTCCGGATCTGGGCATGCGCGATCTGGACAGTGTGACCGAGTCCGGGTTCTGGGCGCAACCCACCGGAGCGGAGGCCACGGTGGCGCGCAATTATCCGGTCGACGGCTTTCAGGGCACCGTTCTTGTGCTGCGTGGCGGCGCCAGCGGGGGCGGCGCGCAGCTGGCAACGGACGCGATCACCGGGCGGACCTATATGCGCGGCCTCTCGAATGCAGGCACATGGTCGGCGTGGCGTCCGGTTGTGCAGATCGGCGACGAGGTCGGGCGCACGTTCCGCAACCGGGATACTCTGGTGGCCTATATGGCTGCTCCGGCCCGAACGCCGGACGATGGCGAAGTCTTCAACGACGGGCGCATGCAGTATGTCTATGAGACCGGCGCAACCGTCATTCCGGACCTGCCTGGTTTGATCCCGCAGGGCACCGTGTCGCCGCTGCATTGGGGTGCCAAGGCCGATGCAACCGATCAGACTGCCGAGATTGCGGCGGCCTGGGCCTATTGGCAGAGCCTGACGGCGGCCAAGGGCAACCAGAACCCGGCCAATGGCCAGTTGGCGTTCTACTTCCCGGCCGGGCAGTACAGGTCCACCGACGGGCTTGTTCTGGAAACCTCGACCACGGGCGGCACGATCTATGGCGATGGGCAGGCCTCGGTTCTCAACAAGATCGACCTTCGACTGGACGGGTCCATCGAGTGCACGATCTCGGATCTGCGGTTGATCGGCGCGACCGCCACGGGTGTCGAGATCGCGGGCAATGCAAACGGCAATCTGCTGTCCCGACTGGTCATTCGCGACAAGGTGGACGGTGTCCTGCACACCGCCTCGGTCCAGACCAAGGTGGCCGATAGCGAGATCTACAAATGCGACAACAACGTGCGCATCGTATCGTGTAACGGCGACAGCTACACCAATGTCAACTCGACTTCGGCCCGCTGGTACTGCCTGATCCAGAACGGGGCCTCGGGCGAGTTGAAACTGTCGAACTGCCGTTTTACCGGTGCGGGCACAGGCAACAGCGACCCCAATGGCGGCTGGTCGAACATCTATGTCTATGGCAGCTCAGGCAGCGCTGCGGTCGAGTGCTATTACGGTCAGGTCACAGCGACCTCGGCCGTGCGCGGCGGACGGCAATATGACATTGCCGGCATCGTTGAAAGCCCCGATCGCCCAGGCAACATCCGCATCACCACGACGACCCCGCACGAGCTGGTACCCGGTTTCAATGATCTGGGACTGAACGGAACGGTCAATTATGACGGCAACGATTTCATCGTGCTTGACGTGATTTCGCCCACTGAGTTCGACGTCGACCTTACTTTTGTCGCTGACGAAGCGCAGGGCAAGATCTGGCTCAAAGGCTGGGATTTACTGGTCGAATCGACCTCGAGCACACAATCGGTGAACGATCTGTTTTTCATCGGTGGCAACTACAACTTCGTGAAGCTTGATGCAGGGTTCAACATCAATTTCAGCTTTGCGCGGCTCAAGGAGCAGGTCTGGATCGGCGACACCTATCAGCCGTCACGGGTGACGATCATTCGCGACGGACGTGGCCGGTCACAACCGACACAGGCGGATATTCCGCTGGGCGGTCCGGGATCGGCGCGCGGCTGGGCAGAGATCGGCACTTTTGACGAGACGCCAAGCTGGGGAGTGAATGGCGGCGAGAAGGTTGCGCTGCGGTCTCCGCACGTGGCTGCGGGCGTGGGTGCCAACAACCTGCCGACACTGAACGAAATCGCGCTCTTTGCAGATCGGGCGACGGTTCGGATCAACGAACAGGAGATGACCGTTGGCGAGGACGCGCCGGCGAGCGCACTGCAACTGTCGATGCCAAACGCCGGGATCGTGCAGGCGATGAACACGCCCAAGGCGATGGGGGTGATCCGTTGGTCGGGCGGCGTGCCCACGCTGGTGAATGAGTTCAACGTGGCCTCGGCAATCCACGAGGTGACAGATGCAGACGGGCAGGTCACGGTGAGCTTTGTCACGCCCTTTGCGTCCGACAGCGCCCCGGTTCCGACGATCACGCCGCTGACAAATGGCGACGGGGCCGATATCAAAGTCAGCGTTGTTCAGGGTGGGCAGATCAAGTTTGCCGGGGCCGTGAACGGCGTGGCCGCCGATGTCGACTTTTCGTTCGTGATCTACGGCGATCTGATCTGATCGAACCGAAGCCTTTTGCAGGCCTAGTCTTGACTGCCGCCGGGGGTGAATACCTCCGGCGTTTTACTTGTCGCCCGAGCCCCACTAAAAACCACGCCGTTTTGCCCGGATTGCCGCACCGCGAGGATCAATCGATTTGTTCGGAGAGTGGTGTACTGATCCGCGTGCGCATTGTTGGTGTGGCGGATGTCCACACCAATCGGCGGGCCAAGCAGCTTGCGGCAGAAATGATCCTCAAGCCCGGGGCGCACGATCTTCCTGATTGCGACCACCATCTGAGGCGGGAAGCCGTAGGCCACCGGGCGCACGATCCACCTTGGCAGACGGTATGCGCGTTCAGATTGATTGTCCTTGGTGACCCAATCGGAACATCTGCAGACACGCCGTTTTTGTGTCGCCTTCAGGCTGGTGCAGATTCTGTCCAAAGTCGGCCTGGCGCGGCAGGTGCGGCAACAGTCCCGGAGAGCCGAAGCAGATGCCATGCAAGCACCTGATTGCTCGAAAAAACCGGCAGGCCGGTTTCGGCTTCGATCCTGTCGATCACGTCAAGTGTGCGCAGGTTGGTGCAGGAGATAAACAGCGCGTCCATTCTTTCCATTTTGGCCAATTTCGACGCAGCGGCCAAAATCGATTGGGCGGTAATCCGGGCGACACGGTCTTCAGCACTCTCCTCAAAGCTGGCGAAGGCGCAAACGGCGATGCCCGCGCTGCTCAGCACCTCGCGCAATCGGGCCGACACGCTTTCGATGTAAGGGCTCAGAAGACCGATCCGCCGGGCGCTCAATTGGCGGCAGGCCGCGATCAAGGCTGTAACGGGATCAGTCACCGCATCTGCGACAAGACCCGACCGGATAGCTGCGGAAACGTTCTTGGCGCCGATCTGCGCGGTGCCAGACGTGCAACCATAGCCCACCGCGCGAAACCGCGCAGTTTGGGGGAAGAGCGCGGCGGCGTGTTTCAGTTCCGCCTCCATCGCGGCGAGGCTGTCCGGCGTCACATGCGTGCCCGATGGCACCCGAGACACCAGGAGCTCGACCATGTTCGGCATCAGGCGGCGCATGTCCCGTTCGATGCTCTCGTCCGATTGCAGGACGATCAGCCCGATCTGCGGGCCGAGTTTCTGTTCCATTTCAAAGGGAAACGTCAGCACAATCGTCGTATCTCCCGCTCCTGCGGCGTTGACAGGTATTCTGGCCCGTCCGCGCGGATCACAATGTTTTCCTCATGCACCATGATCTTTCCATCTGGGAGCGCAACGCAGGGTTCAATTGTCAGGACCATGCCGGGGGCGAGTTCGGTGTGGTCGGCAGGAATGATGGACGGGCCTTCGGTCAGCTGCATCCCAAGCCCGTGGCCCAGCCGGCCGCCCCCGGACCCAAGGCCAAGGATCGGTGCCATCGCGTGAAAAAGATCCGCCATGGTCTGCCCAGGTCGTGCTGTTTCAAACGCTGCCGCGGTCGCATCAATCAACTGGCGGTGGGCCGACAGGACCGCCTGCCCCGGGACACCGATGGCGAAATTCCGGTCGAAGTCGCAGAAATACCCATCCCAGATCACGCCGGTGTCCAGCATCAGAACATCGCCTTCGGCCACCGGTACATCCGTTGCGGGCGAGATCACATCGCCATAGCCGCCAGGCGCCGCGGCCCCCGCAAGGTAGGGCACCCAATCGGCACCTTCGTCTAGGCAAAGCATCTGAAACCGCCGGAACACGGTCGAAAGTGGCGTGCCTGGCGCGCAGATCTCGCCCACCCGGTCAAAGGCACGGTCGGCGATATCCGCCGCGTGCCGGATCTTGGCGATCTCGGCATCGGATTTGCAAAGACGCGCGGTCGCTGTAATGCCCCGGTCGCCGACGATGCGCCGCGTGCCGATCTCGCGCCGCAGATGCTCCAGATTGGCAAGCGGCATGCGTACGTGGCTTTCCAGTTCATCCGCGAGCCCGATCGCCCCGCGCGCGGGCACAAACTGCGCAAGTGTCTCGGCCAAAAGCCCGATGCCATCATCGGTGTAGTCCGGTGCAGCCCAAGTGCGAATGTCACGGATCCATGTCTGCGCCATCAGATGTGCTCCGATCGCGGGGATCACCGCCACCGGCGCAGCATCTGCGGGAACCACAACGAACCAGGGCCGCGTCGGACTTTCCCAAAAACGCGTCAGAAAGCCGGTGTAGTACCGGATTTCCGGTTCAGTGGTCAGCAGCAAGGCGGACAGATCCGCGCGGCGCATCAGATCTTGCGCGCGACGTGTGCGGGCGTGGAATTCAGCCTGTGCAAACCCTCGCTCCGGCGCGCTCATCCGGTCGCCTCCTCGCTCAGGATCACGAGGACGCGCGATTTGGCATTGAGGCCAAAAGCCGAAGGAGCGCGCACGGCGGTCAAAAGCCCCGCAACCCCCGCCGCCCCGGACGGGGTCGAGGCGAGCCCTGCATCCGCACAGGCGGTCGCCCCACGGTCGCCTTCTGCTTCGCTGATCAGCATGAAGTCGGTTGCGTCGCGCGCGAGACCCTTGAGCGCAATCCAGGACGGCTCCTTGCAATCAAGCCGCCCCATGGCCGACACCGGACCTGTTGTGGCCTGCGGCGTTCTGGCCCGGACCGAGGCAAAAAGCGCAGGTGCGACTTCGGGCTCGACAACCACGATCCGCGGCCCGGTCCCCCAGGCCTTGCGCGCATAGGCAGCCGCCGCACCTGCGAGGCCTCCGACACCGGCCTGAAGGAAGATGTGGCTTGGCGCAGCTCCGATCTGAGCGACCGTTTCCTGCATCAGAACCAGGTAGCCTTCCATCAAAGTATGCGGTCGCTCGACATAGCCCTCCCATGAGCTGTCGGACAAAAGCACCCATCCATGCGACAGCGCGTCCCGCGCCGCGGCATCCATGCTGTCCTCATAGGTCGCGCCCGCGCGGCGCACATCTGCGCCGATGGCGCGCAGGCGGGCGGCGAAGGCCTCGGGCACGGTTTCGGCGAGGTAGACAATCGCGCGCGTCCCGAACGCGCTGGCCCCTGCGGCAACGGACAGACCATGATTGCCGGCACTGGCAGTGACGTAGGTTCGGTCTTTGGCAACGCCAGCCTCGGCATCGCGGGCGATCACATATGCCGCGCCGAGTGCCTTGAAGCTGCCAAGGCCCATGCGGCCCCGTTCGTCCTTGACATGGACCGCGTCGACACCGGCGAGTGCGGCCAGCTTGGTTGAGCGGACCAGCGGCGTCTCGGACGCCCGCGCGCATCGGGCCAAAAGCGTCGCGGGCCGGTCCGCATCGACGCTGGGAAACGGCACGTCGTTTAGGTGCCGCACGATCGCGGATGCCTGATCTGGCGTGGTCGTAAAATGCTCCATGCCTTACGCCTAACAGGTGCAGACGTCACGCCAAGGCAAAAAAATGATCTGAGCTACGGGTTCCTGGCAGACCCGCGCCCTTCCGCCATGCCGCAGGGTATGCGCGTACGGATCGATTGCCCATCGGTTCCGGGCGCTTAAGTTGAGGCGGTGAACCCGGAGGGCCCGTTCATGAGCATTGCCATTACGATCAACTGTCCGTCGCCCGAAGTTGCCGAGACGATCGCCGCCGGGTTGATGGACCAGCGGCTGGTCGCCTGCGCCAACATCTATCCCGCGATCCAAAGCCGGTACTTCTGGAAAGGCAAAATCGAGACCGCAACCGAAATCCCTCTGCTGGTCAAGACGCGCAAGGCTCTGTTTCCTGAGGTGGCCGAGGCGGTGCGCGCATTGCACCCTTACGAAACGCCCAGCATTGTCGCGACCGATATCGTGCGGGCCAATACCGATTACATCGCGTGGATCGATGCGGAAACGATCGCTCCAGGTGGGCGCGCGGCGCGCGGGGCGTGACGCGAGACGGGTGCGATCAGACCAGGGCCTCGGCTTCGATCTCGACCCGGTGATCCCCGATCAGCCCGGACACGACCACAAGGGTATTGGCGGGTTTGATATCGCCAAAGACACGACCATGTGCGCGCGATATCTCTTCAACATCCTTCGCGTCGACAATGTAGATGCTGGTGCGCACGATATCCTCGGCGCGGCCGCCGAGCGCAGAGACCGCCGCCAGAATCTTGTCGAGGATGAACGTGGTCTGAGCCCCCGCATCCCCGGCAGCCACCGCCCGCGCGCGTCCCACAACGGCGGTGGTGCCCGAAACAAGGATCCGATCGCCGATCCTCTGCGCGCGGCAATAGCCTGCGATCTCCTCCCAATCCGATCCGGTCAGGACGCGCTGCGCATCCGGCCTGTGATCCAAGCGGCTTGGCGCAAAGGCGGGCGGGATCTCGGCCAGATGATCGCTCAGGTCACCTGACGCGGTGAGAAAGGGCGGACGGCGGTATTCATCCCCGCAATCGCCGGGGACGGGTGGGGTTTCGGCAAAGGCATGGTCCAGCCGCTCAAGATCCTCGGCATCGAGCTCGAGCGCAAATAGCTTGGCGTTGTCGGCAATGTGGTCTCGTTCCCCAAGGCGCGCACCGATGATGACCCCGGCGACAGCGGGTTGGGCCAGGACCCAGGCCGTGGCCACATTGGCGATGGACGCCGCATGTTTCCGCGCCACCTCATGCGCGGCGCGCAGAACCATTTGCAACGCCGACCATCCACCGGCCACATCGATGAAACGTTTGTATTTCATCTTCGACCAGTCAGATATTGCATCGGGTTCGGATTTGCCAAGCCAGCGGTCGGACAGGAACCCGCCGCACAGGGTGCCATAGGCCAGCAACCGCACCCCGGAGGCTGCGCAGAATTCGCTTAACGGCCCGGTCGCACGGCGGTCGAGCATTGAAAACGACACCTGATTGCTGACCAGCGGGATGCCATCCGCCACCGCCAGCCGCAGATGCGCCGCGTCGAAATTGGTTACGCCGAGAGCGCCGATGAGCCCCTCGTCCTTCAACCGCGCCATCTCGTGCAACGCGTCGAGCCACGCAGGGTTTTCAAAGCTCCACCAGTGAAATTGCAGCAGATCGATCCGGTCCGTCCGCAAGCGGTCGAGCCGCTCCTGCACGCCCGCGCGCACGATTTCTGCGGACATCCTACCCGGTGGCGGGCACCATTTCGTCATCATCTGGGCTTTTGTCCCGGTGCGCTGCAAGAGCGCGCCCGCGATCAGTTCGGCGCTGCCATAATGGTCGGCCATGTCAAAGGTCGTGAACCCGGCATCCACATAAGCCTGCAGATCGTCGGCCCCGGCTTCGGGATCGATCAGCGCCCCGGCCTTTTCAAGGTCGGCAACCTGCCAGAGCCCGGTGAGGATCTGGCTGATCTCAAGCGCGTCGCCAAGCATACGACGCGGCGGATGGTCAGGCATCGGCAGGGTCATCAGGCTTCGGTCATCAGAATGCTGAAGCTGCGTTCGATATCCGCCGCCAACGCCGCCTTGGCGGCTGGCAGATCACGGGTCCGCAATGCCGCGACGATCTGCTTGTGAAACTCGTGCTCCTCCATCTCGGTCGCGGCCTCTTCGCGCACAACCAGATTGAGAAACGCGCCATATTGCAGCCACAGAGCTTCGACCAGAGGCAGGATGACCTCGGACTCTGCACGGCGGTAGATGGCAAAGTGGAAATCGTGGTTCTGTTTCAGATCCGGCACGCCCGTCTCGCGACGCGGTTCCGCGATGCGCGCGTCAAGCTCGGCAACGGCCTCGGCATCAAGATGATCAAAAGCCTGCTCAAGCAGGATGGTCTCGAGCGCGAGCCGCGCTGCCTTTAGTTCGCGGATCCGTGCAGCATCAAAGGGTGGCACGGCAAGCGTGCGGCTTGGCGTGTCAATGAGCGCGCCCTCGGCCACCAGACGCCGCACGGCCTCGCGCACCGGTGTGATCGAGGTGCCCAGATGTTCTGCCAACACCCGCAGGCTGAGCACCTCGCCCGGCGAAAACGCCCCGCGTGTGAACGCATCGCGCAACGCGTCATAGACGCTTTCTCGCAGTTTGGATTGATCAATCCTTGCGATCTTCGGTTCGCTCATCGCGGCGCTCTGGATGCAGTGGCTGGGAAAAGATTGACAACGTGTATCACGGATGTTGAATAAAATATCACAGATCACATGACAATGAATTTTCGAGGACAAACCAGGGGACGCCTGATCATGGTGGACAGCAGCCGCGAAACCGGATCCGCGGCCGACGGGTTCTGGCTTTATGACCTCAAGGTCGAAACAGTGCTGGACGGGCGCACCCCAGTTTGTCGCCATATCGAGGGGGAGGCCTTTACCGTCGAAGGTGAAACCCTGGTCTTTGCAGCGGGTCAGCGTGTTTCGATGTACGCGCTCGCCGCGCTGTTGCCGCTCTTGCCCGCCAAGCAACGCGACACGGATCCCGCGGACTGGATGAGCACCGACGCCGAGGTGGCCTGCCCCGATCCCCATTGCGGCGGGCGGTTCCGGATCACGCGCCTCGGCAAACGCTGGTTCCGCCACGCCGAAACCACTGGATTGCCCGAGGCTCGCGAGGCGCCCTATTGGCAGAAGGACAGCGAATGAATACGCCCGTCGAGACCACGCCGCTTGCGCCGGGCTATGACATCTCGCGGGTGATCAAGGGCGGCTGGCAACTGGCCGGTGATCATGGAGAGGTCGATCCTGCCGTCGCCGTCACCGATATGGAGGAATTCCTCGACACGGGCATCACGACCTTTGATTGCGCCGACATCTATACCGGCGTCGAAGAGCTGATCGGCAGTTTCATCGCCGATCTCAAGCGCCGTCGCGGTTCCGAGGTGGCGGACCGCGTGCAGGTGCACACGAAACTTGTGCCCGACCTCGAACGGCTCGGCGATCTGACCGATGCCGAGGTAGAGGCGATCATAGACCGGTCGCTGCAACGGTTGCAGATCGACCGCCTGCACCTTGTCCAGTTCTACTGGTGGGACATGGAATTGGGCGATCCGTTGAAAGCCTTTGGCGTATTGCAGGCCTGCAAAGACAAAGGAAAGATCGCGCATCTGGGGACAACCAACTGGGATGCCCTCGAAACAGCTGCGTTTCACGAAATTGGTCCCGTCGTTTCGGCACAAGTGCAGTATTCCCTGCTGGACCGGCGGCCGGCGCAGACCCTTGCACCCTGGTGCAGGGCGAACGGGGCGAAACTGCTTTGCTACGGAACGCTTGCCGGAGGGTTCCTGACAGACAGCTGGTTGGGCCGGCCTGACCCCGGATATGCGTTCAAGAACCGGTCGCTGGTTAAGTATCGGCTCATGATTGACGAATTTGGCTCCTGGTTTCGGTTTCAGGATCTGCTCGCTCAGCTGCGATCGATCGGGGACAAACACGGTGTTTCGCTCAGCGCGGTCGCCACCAAATGGGTGCTGAACCAGCCTCAGGTGGGCGCGGCAATCGTCGGCGCCCGCTATGCCCGCCATTTGCCCAAAACCCTGCAAGTTTTCGGTTTCGAGCTAGATGCCGAAGACATTGCGCGCATCGCTGCGCTGCTTGATACGGCGCCCGGTCCGCAAGGATCTGTCTTTGCGCTGGAGCGAGACCGGTCCGGACGCCATGGTCGCATCATGAAGTACAACCTAAACACTCGCCCAGATGATGCCGTCCATGGCTGAGGCGGTTCTGGAAACCCATGCGCTGACGCACAGCTTTGGCGAGTTACGCGCCGTTGACGAGGTGTCACTGAGCTTCGGGGCGGGGGACATGACTGGTCTGATCGGCCCGAACGGCGCGGGCAAGACCACGCTCTTCAACCTGCTGGCGGGCGAGCTGCGTCCGGAGACGGGCCGTGTCGACCTCTTGGGGCAAGACATCTCGCGGATGCCGCCGGAACAGCGTTTTACCTCTGGGCTGGCGCGCACCTTTCAGATCCCCCGACCGTTCAAACGGATGAGCGTGCTGGAAAACGTGATGCTCAGCCCGCCGGACCAAGGTGGTGAAAGCCTGTTCTGGCCGGTCTTTGCGCGCGCGCGCACAGCGCGGCAGGAGGCGCGGATCCGCGCCCGCGCGCTCGAAGTGCTGGACTTTGTGACGCTCTTGCCGCTTGCGGATCATCCGGCAGGCAAGATCTCGGGCGGGCAGATGAAGCTGCTGGAACTTGCCCGGGTGCTGATGGGTGACCCGAAGGTCATTCTGCTTGACGAACCGGCGGCAGGGGTGAACCCGGCCCTGACCGAGGTGCTGATCGATAAGATCAAGGAGCTCAACCGCGCCGGCACAAGTTTCGTGATCATCGAACATGACATGGACTTTGTGATGGGCCATTGCGATCCGATCATCGCGATGGCGCAGGGGCGGGTTGTTTTTCAGGGCACGGCGCGCGAGGCGCAATCCAGCCCGCTACTGCTTGACGCCTATCTGGGAACGCCGGTCGATGCCTGATGCGCTTCTGTCCATCGATGACCTCACCGCCGGGTATGTGCCGGATCTTCCGATCCTGAAAAAGGTGTCGCTGCGTGCTGCCCGGTCACAGATGACCGCGATCATCGGCCCGAACGGCGCTGGCAAGTCGACCCTTATCAAGGCGATCGCCGGGCTTTTGCCGATTTCAAGCGGCTCGATAAGGCTCGACGGTGTTGAGATCACGGGTCTGAGCCCGGATCGGCTGGGTCAACATGGCATCGCCTACGTGCCGCAATCGGACAATGTCTTCAAATCCCTGACCGTGCAGGAAAACCTCACGCTGGCGCTGAAACAGAGCCCTGATCGTGAGGCCCTGACACAGGCGCTTTTCGACCAGTTTCCGCCGCTTGCCGACAAACGGGCGCAGAAGGCCGGGGCCCTGTCCGGCGGGCAGCGACAGTTTCTCGCCGTGGCGATGGCCCTGGCCGCGCAGCCAAAGCTGATCCTGATGGACGAGCCCTCGGCGGGACTGTCGCCGAGGGCCGCCGAAGACGTGCTGGATCACGCGGTCGGGCTGACCGCGCAGGGCGCGGCGATTGTGCTGGTCGAGCAGAACGTGAAACAGGCCCTGCGGCGTGCCGATCAGGCTTACGTCTTGACCGAAGGCCGCAATCAGCTTGACGGTCCGGCCAAGGAACTGCTGGCCGATCCGGCCATTGGGCGGGTGTTTCTGGGCGGTGAACGACGGGAGCCAGTATGATCCAGAACCTCGTCGACGGTATCCTGGTCGGTTCCTTCCTGTCGCTGGGTGCCATCGGCCTGACCATGGTTATGAACATCTTGCGCTTTGCCAATTTCTCGCATGCCGAGCTGCTGTCTCTGGGCGCTTACTGTGCCTTGGTGTTTGACGGGATCTTTGGGTCGCTGCTGCCGGTCATGAGCCAGAAGATCGGCACGCTGTCGCTGACGCTGGCACTGGTTCTTTCCATCATCGTTGCGATGGCGGTGACCGGGCTTTCGGCAGTACTGATCGACCGGCTGGTGTTCAAACGCGTCCGCGAAAAAGGCGGAGAGCTGTCGATGGTCTTCGCCTCGTTCGGAATGGCGCTGATCATCCGGAACGCGGTTGGTTTGGTTTTTGGCTTGTCGCCCCAGCTATATTCGAAGGATATCGCGTTTGCAGTCGTCCTGTCGCGCGACCCGCTTTTGCTGGTCAAACCCGATCAGGTCTTTGTGCTGGTCGCCGCACTAGTGCTGATGCTCGCGCTGCATCTGATCCTTTCGCGTACGCTCTTTGGATTTTCGCTGCGCGCGGTAGCAGAGAACCCGACCCTTGCACAGGTCCACGGGGTGAACCTCCGCAGGGTCATCGCTGCGGTCTGGATCCTGGCCGGAGGGCTCGCGGCGGTGGCGGGCGTTTTCTATGGGCTCAGTTTTCAGATCACGCCGGTGATGGGACGTGACCTCGTCCTACCGATCTTCGCGGCAACCATCGTCGGCGGCATCGGAAGCGTCTATGGCGCGGTCACAGGCGGCTTCGTGGTCGGGATCGCATCGAACCTCGCACTGGTCATCCTGCCCTCGGGCTACAGTCCATCCGTGCCGTTTCTTATGATCCTGGCAGTTCTGGCCCTGCGCCCGCACGGGCTCTTTGGCGAGGCGCGCGCATGATCGGTGTGCTCTCCTATCTGGTGTTTTTCTCGACCGTCGCGGCGATCCTTGCCATCGCGGTACTGGGATTGAACCTGCAATGGGGCAATACCGGCCTTTTTAACGGAGGTGTCGTGGCCTCTTTCGGTGCGGGCGCTTACGGCACTCTGATCCTTGGCGGCACATCTCAGGCCACTCATATCGGAGGGTTCGGCCTGCCCTACCTTGTGGCCCTCGCAGGGGGCATGGTGTTCGCGGGAATCCTCGCCTGGGTGGTCGGACGCCTGACGTTGAAACTGCGGCATGACTATCTGGCGATCGCGACGTTCGGGGTCGCGGTCACGTTTGAAAATGTGATGCGCAACGCCCATGCGGTGACCGGCGGCGCCCAAGGGATCCGAGGGTTTGAACGACCGCTGCACCAGGCTCTTGGCGACGGATTTCTTTACAATCTCATCTTTCTCATCGCGGTCCTGATCGCGCTCGTGCTGAGCTACATCTTCCTCGAACGGCTCACGCAATCGCCTTTCGGTCGTCTGTTGCGGGCGATCCGAGAGGATGAAACCGCCGCCCGGTCGCTGGGGAAATCCCCTGACCGCGTGCGCCTTTTGGCTTTTGTTACTGGCTCGGTTCTGATCGGGCTGGCGGGTGGGCTGTACGGCACGTTCTACGCCTTTGTCAGCCCGCAGGATGTACTGCCGATCCTGACATTCCAGATCTGGGCCATGCTGATCGTGGGCGGGGCGGGCAACAATGCGGGTGCCGTGTTCGGAACCTTCCTGATCTGGGGCGCCTGGACCTTTTCGGGCTGGGCGCTCGCCCGTTTCGCGCCAGTCGAGGCGCAGCTTTATACCGGGTCGATCCAGTTTATCCTGATCGGCATGGTCATTGTCGGCATGCTGCTTTGGAGGCCACAAGGTCTGCTGCCCGAGCGGCTCGTCGTTTCTCAACCCGGGGCAAGCCGGGACACCACGCAAACAGAGAGGACATTATGAAAAAGCTCATTATCGGAGCGGCGCTGGCTGCGGGTATGGCGGCGATCGGATCATCGGCCCATGCGCAAGACTGCACCACCAAGATCGGAGCGGCGTTGCCCACATCCGTGGATTGGGGCCGGCCCATTGCCGAGGTCGCCCAGTTCGCGGTTGATCAGGTGAACGCGGCCGGCGGTGCCGGGGGCTGCGCGATCGAAATGGTGCTGCGCGACACCCAGGTTGATCCCAAGGTCGGGGTCGACGCGGCCAAGGCCCTGGTCGATCTTGAAGGCGTAAAGGTGCTTTTGGGCGCAGTGTCGTCGGGCGTGTCGATGCCGATCCTGAATTCGGTCACTGTCCCGGCGGGGGTGATGCAGATGTCGTGCTGCTCCTCTTCGACCGCTTTCACCAATCTGGCGGCGGACGGCAAGACCAACGGTCTGTGGTTCCGCACCTTTGCCACCACGGCCGTACAATCGGCGATGGGCGCCAAGATCGCTCGGGACAAGGGCTACTCGTCCGTTGCGATCCTTTACAAGAACGACGACTGGGGTCAGGACATGGACCGCCTGATCGCCGCGGATTTCGAGGCCGCCGGTCTGACCGTGACCGCGCGCGTGGCGATCAACGATGCACAGCCGAGCTATCGCGCCGAGGTGACCGAAGCGCTCGCAAGCCAGCCCGAGGCGCTTTACCTCGCGCTTTATCCCAATGAGGGCACTTCGGCGGTGCGTGAATGGCTGTCTCTCGGTGGGACCCAGAACATGATCCTGGCGAATTCGCTCAAATCAGATGAGTTCAAGGACAATGTCGGCCTGCAATATCTGGGCGCGGCGCTTGGAACGGACACAGCCTCGCCTCGCGTGGCAAGCGCCGATGCCTTCCGCGCCGCCTATGAGGCCAAGTTCGGTGCCGAACCCACGGGCCCCGGCCTCGCCAACAGCTTTGACGCGGCGATGATCGCGCTTCTGGCGATGGAAGCGGCAGGCAAGGACGCCAATGGAGCGGACATTGCAGCAGCGGTGGCGCGCGTGACCGATCCCACCGGGACACCGGTCGCTGCGGATACGGCGGGATTCGAGACCGCCAAGGAGGTGCTCGCAGGCGGCGGCACGGTGCTTTACCAGGGCGCGACGGGCAATGTGAGCTTTGACGCCAACGGTGACGTCTCGGCCCCGGCGGTTGTCTGGTCCTTCTCGGAAGGCGGGATCGAAGAGGTCGAATACGTGTCGCTCGACGACGTGAACACTTTCATCGCGTCGCTCAAGTGAACTCG
>JBCCVT010000049.1:0-14749 GCA_039195015.1 Pseudomonadota bacterium | reverse complement strand
GTCGAACCCATCGCCGCGTTTCTTTCGGATCGGCACACCTATGTCCCGCATTCGAAACTCGACCGCACCAAACTGCACAGCTAGAGCGCGCTTCGATTGCGCGATATCGAAATGCTCGTGAACTGTTTCGGCGTCTTGTATCCAATTTCTTGCCACAACATTTTTGTCTGCTTTGGCTAAAAGTTCTTCGGTCGTGTCAGCCATAATGTGGCATATCTTCATGCGGCCAAACCCGGCTTTCATGTTATCAACGTGAACCGTCATGTCTCCTCCATTGCATGACAGTGTGTCCCGCAGCGCGTTACAGGTTCGGAGTTTTGGGGTGGGGTGTTTGAGCGACTAGCGGTCGATCTTTCCGAAAGTGGGAAAAACCTACTAGACGTTCACGGATTTGGGCGGGTTTTCGGCATTCCCACTGTGAACATAAGTCGTTATTTTTTGAGAATTTGGTAGGCCCGGCAGGACTTGAACCCGCAACCAAAGCGTTATGAGCGCTCTGCTCTAACCAATTGAGCTACAGGCCCGCCATGCCGTGTGGGTACCACGATGGTGGGCAGCGTCAAGCCCCGGTTGTGCAGGGGCGTTGCAAGCCACCGCGCAATCGACTAACCCCCGGCGCAGTGCGGGGTATGGCCCCCGAAGCTGCCGGGGATGACAGGATGAGTTCGACTACTGATCGCGGGCGCAATGGCGTGACCTATGCGGATGCGGGCGTCGACATTGATGCCGGGAACGCTCTGGTCGACCGGATCAAGCCGGCCGCTGCGCAGACCAAACGACCCGGGGTGATGTCGGGTCTCGGCGGGTTCGGCGCGCTCTTTGACCTTAGGGCCGCTGGTTACTCTGATCCAATCCTGGTGGCCGCGACCGATGGTGTGGGTACCAAACTGCGCATCGCCATCGACACGGGCCACGTGGACACCGTGGGCGTCGACCTTGTTGCGATGTGTGTTAACGATCTGGTCTGTCAGGGCGCCGAGCCGCTCTTCTTTCTGGATTACTTCGCCACCGGCAAGCTTGAGACCGAAACCGCCGCCCGGATCGTCGAGGGTATTGCCGACGGTTGCAAGGGGGCGGGGGCCGCGTTGATCGGTGGTGAGACAGCCGAGATGCCGGGGATTTATCCGCCGGGTGATTTTGACCTGGCCGGTTTTGCGGTTGGCGCGATGGAGCGCGGCGCGGAACTGCCAAATGGCGTGGCACCGGGCGATGTTCTGCTGGGGCTTGCCAGCGATGGTGTTCATTCGAACGGATATTCCCTTGTCCGCAAACTGGTGGAGATCGCCGGTCTTTCCTGGGACGATGCCTGTCCGTGGTCGGATACCTCTCTTGGTGCGGATCTGCTGCGGTCCACCCGACTTTATGTGAAGCCTGTGCTGGCAGCGATAAGGGGCGGCGGTGTGCACGCGCTCGCTCATATCACAGGCGGCGGGCTGACCGAGAATCTGCCGCGCGTGCTGGCAGACGGGCAGGGCGCCCGGGTGGATCTGTCGGCCTGGACGTTACCACCGGTCTTCCGATGGCTTGCCGAGACCGGCGGAATGGCCGAGTCCGAGCTGCTCAAGACCTTCAATTGCGGGATCGGCATGGTTGTCGTGGCCGAGGCCTCGCAGGCAGAAGCCGTGCGCGTCGTGCTGACCGAGGCCGGTGAAACGGTCTTCTCGATCGGCCATGTGACCGATACGGCAGGGGTCCAATATGGCGGGTCGCTTCTGTGACCGCAAAAAAGCGCGTTGCGATCCTGATATCCGGAGGTGGATCGAACATGATGGCGCTTGCCGACAGCATGACGGACAATCATCCCGCACGACCGGTTCTTGTGCTGTCGAACGATCCGCATGCAGGTGGTCTGGCGCGGGCCGCGGCGCGCGGTATCTTGGTGGCCGCTGTGGATCACCGACCATTCGCTGGCGACCGCCTGGCGTTTGAGACGGAGCTCAGCAAACCTTTGCAGGACGCGGCCCCCGACATCATCTGCCTCGCAGGGTTCATGCGCGTTCTCACTGCGCGCTTTGTCGCGCAATGGGCGGGCCGTATGCTCAACATCCACCCGTCGCTGCTGCCCAAGTACAAGGGGCTCAACACCCATGCGCGCGCGCTGGCCGCTGGAGACAGCGTCCATGGCTGCACTGTGCATCAGGTCACGCCGGCGCTCGACGACGGGCCGATCCTGGGGCAGGCGCGCCTCACTGTGCGGGCCGATGACACCACGGACACTCTGGCGGCGCGCGTGCTTGAGATGGAGCACAAGCTCTATCCGGCAGTGCTCGAACGTTTTGCGAGCGGAGATCGCAAGCCGGTCACACTCACGTCCCCGGATTGAAAAACGCCTTGGCGAACGCGGCTTTGCATTCCAAAGTGGATGTTCTATGACTGGACGCCACGGAACGCGCCCCAAAACACCAGCGGTTCGGACGTGATCAGAAAAGAAAAGCAAGAATGAGAACGCTCAGCACCACCGAAGACCTGGCCGCGTTTTGCAAGGCGGCACAATCCCACCCCTACGTCACCGTCGATACCGAGTTTCTGCGCGAGCGCACATATTTTTCAAAGCTTTGCCTGGTGCAGCTGGCTGTGCCAGTGGAGGGTGAGGACGACGAAAATTCGGCTGTGCTGGTCGATCCACTGGCTGAGGATCTGTCGCTGGAGCCGCTCTACGAACTCTTTCGCGACCGGAATGTGATCAAGGTGTTTCATGCCGCGCGACAGGATCTCGAAATCTTCTGGGTTGATGCCAAGGTGTTTCCCGAGCCGCTCTTTGACACACAAGTGGCGGCCATGGTCTGCGGGTTCGGTGAACAGGTCGGATACGAGACACTGGTGCGGAAAGTCGTCAAGAAGCCGCTCGACAAGACATCGCGCTTTACCGACTGGTCACGACGGCCGCTGAGCAAGGCGCAGCAAAGCTATGCGCTGGCGGATGTCACGCATCTGCGCCAAATTTACGAATATCTCGCGGCCGAGCTGGACAAAACGGGTCGAGATCGCTGGGTCGCGGAAGAGCTGCAGGCCCTGACAACAGCGGGAACCTACGACGTTGAACCGCGCGAGGCCTGGCGCAAGGTGCGCACCCGGTCGAACGCACCCCGGTTCCTTGCGATTGTCCGCGAGCTGGCCGCATTTCGCGAAACCTACGCCCAGACCAACAACGTGCCACGCAACCGCGTGTTCAAGGATGACGCTCTGGTTGAACTCGCCTCGACCAAACCTGCGTCGATCTCGGATCTGGGACAGTCGCGCCTGCTTTTGCGTGAGGCCCGGAAGGGACCGATCGCGGATGGTATACTGGCGGCCGTGGCGGCTGGGGTTGACTGCCCAAAGACGGACCTACCGCAGCCCGAGGCGGGACGCGAGAAGCTTCAGGTGAACCCGGCATTGGCGGATCTGTTGCGGGTGCTCTTGAAGGCCAAGACCGAAAGTGCGGGCGTGGCTGCAAAGCTGATCGCGCCAAGCGCCGATCTCGATGCGATTGCGGCGGGGATGCGGGATGTGCCAGCCCTGTCGGGATGGCGGCGTGAAGTGTTTGGTGATGACGCGCTGCGTCTTTGCGACGGGCGCATCGCGCTGGCCGCCAATGGCCAGTCGGTTTCGATCATAGATATCTGAAGCTGCGCCCCCCGGGCGCGGGACGGTGGTCACCACGCGTCAGCGTCGGCGGGATTCCCGGGCGTTGGTCGCACCGGTTACGCGGATCACGCGCACCGCCTCGAGATCCTGAACCGACAAGCTGCGCGCCACGGGCACCTTGCGGGTGGCGGATGTCCCGGCGCGGGTGGCGGCTTCGGGGTAGAGCAGTTCGAAGCGGTAGGCGAGCACGCCGTTTTCGTCCACGGGGTTTTCGGGATTGATCGGGGTCAGCCGTGCGTCATAGCCGCCTTCACGTGCTCCGAGACCTTCTGCATAGACGATTGCGCCACTATTGGTGGCCTCGATCCGCAAGTCGGTCACCTCGTTCACGAGCACTCCGTTGAATACGACCGGCTGGCGCGCGAAACGACCACGCGTCGGGATCAGCGGATTGAGCTCACCCGTGCCGTCGGTTTGCGCCGGTACGCTGCGGCTGCCGCCAAACCAGTTCGACGGGTTGACCCGCGAATCCCGCCAGGCCGAACAGCCGCCAATGACCAATGTGGCCACAAGAAGTCCGCAAATTGCCTGTGCGCGCATCGTTTTTGCCCGGGTCTTGGTTCGTTTTGTCCATTGGGGTTAGCGCATCCCGGAGCGGTTGAAAAGCACGAACCCGGGTCTGGACAGCGCCGGGGCGGCGGCATACGTCACGAGGAGAAGCACCTGAGGGCCCGATCATGGCGAGCGCCGCATTCGAAGAGATTGTCGAGGATTTCGAGTTCCTGGAAGACTGGGAAGACCGGTATCGTTACGTGATCGACAAGGGCCGCGCCATGCCGCCTTTGGATGAGGCATTCAAGGTGCCCGCCACGAAAGTGGATGGCTGCGCAAGTCAGGTCTGGTTGCACCCAAAGATCGAAAACGGCGCCTTCCGGTTTGACGGGGACAGCGACGCGATGATCGTGCGTGGGCTGATCGCCGTGTTGCGGGCGCTTTACAATGGCTTGACGCCGGATGAGGTGGCCGCGGTCGACGCGCGGGAGCAGATGACGCGGCTTGGCCTCAATGATCATCTGTCGGCGCAGAGGTCGAACGGACTTCGGGCCATGATCGAGCGCATCCGCTCAGTGGCGCGCGAAGCGGCCTGAGTGATCGCTTGAGGGGCGCTGCCCCTCTTGGCCTGCGGCCAATACACCCCGACGTGCTTTGGACCAGAAAGAAGCGGAATTGGGTGCGTCAGGTATTGGCGGGCATCCAGACCCGCAGCTTCTGAGGTTTGCCGGGGCGCGTTGTCATCGGGCAAATTGCTTTGGCCATCACGGAACCCGTCGGAGAGCTGTTGGACTGCTGCGCCTGACGGCACGGTCCGAAGTCCGATTTGACGCACTTTGCCTGTGATCCGTTCGACGCGCAGACTGACTACGAAGAGGCCGGCGATAAGGATCATTCCGCTGTTCAAGATGCGGGCGCGTCTAGCGTCTGGCGACCGTCGCAACGGGGCCTCGCGTCCGAGCAACGGTATCAATCCCCTGGTGGTGGAGAAGGCAAAGCCCGCGGCCAACAAAAAAAAGCTTTTGGCGAAAGTCGCATTTTGCAAGGATGGTCGCCTGCCGAAAATGAGCGGTTGCGATCCGAGGCTCGCCAAAACAAGCGATCCAGTTCAATCCGCGCTTGAGGACGACCAAAACCGGCGACCATCGCCGGGCAACTCGCATGCATGGGTTGGAGAACACCGGAAGCCCGAGTGCTAGAAGCCCAGATCGATCATCGTGCCGCCTATGCTGCCTCCGAGCGTCTCGACCGGGATCGGGTCGGTCTCGGATCGTGGGGTTCCGATCAGCGCGGCCGCTTGCGCGGAACCCAGGATGACCTTGATCATGAAGGCAAGCGCGTCGCTGGGGTGTGATCGGTCAGCTTGCTCTTGCGGTCCTGAATGACCAAGAAGTTGCGATGGTTGCCTTGCATCGCCGCCAAGACGGGGATTGCTTTCAGCGTGCCAAATCGTTCAGCGTCGCTGCCAGGTCGCCATATCCTGTGAACCGCCGTTCAAAGGCCAGACCGAGGCGGTCGGCGCAGTGCCGGGCGCGTTCGGTCAGGGACGAGTCGTCGGTTTGGGCCTGATAGACCAGTTTGGTGTAATGGCCGAAATAGGTATCGCGCAGCTCGGGGTAGCGGTCCAACCCCATGGGTTTCCAGACAAAGGCATCGAATTGCCGGACCAGGAAATCGGTCAGGTAGAACGCGGTGAATTCATCTTCGGCAATCTCGGCAAAGCGCTCATTTCCTTCAAAGAAGGAGTAACAATGTGGGCCGGCCACCATCTTTACACCCAGTCGTTCGCACATCGACTGCAACAAGCCTCCGGTTCCGCAGTCGGCATAGACCACAAAGACCTCGTCATAGTCGTCCCGGTGTTCGTTGACGGCCGCTTCGACAGCTGCGGGGATCTTGTCGGGATGGATGTGGTAGATTGCCGGCAGGCACGTCAGGGTCATGTGCTGCCATCCGTTCATGCGGATCAGAGCGAGGATCTCGCGCGCCAGCGCACCGCAAGCGATCAGCAGGATTTTTCCTGCGCCCTTTACGGCAAGCCCGCGTTGGGTGAGCTCAGTGTCGGTGATCATCGAAGGCGCGCCTGCGTGCCGTAGAACTCTGGCTCGAAACCGGCATTCTTGACGCTCGATGGCGCTATTCGGGTCGTAACGACCGCGCTGTCGTCTTTCTTGAGAGCCTCGGAAATCGTGTGGTGCAATGGCTGTTCGCTTGGGCCAGTCAGAAAGGCCACATGTCGCTTCGTCGCGCCGTGCACCAGGTTGCGGAGCGCCGCCGTGATATCCAACCCTGTACGCCCCGCCAGCACGGTCGATCCCCGCGCAGTCCCAATCGCATGAAGGACGTCGCGATCAAAGAGCGTTTCGTTTGTCTGGATCAGCAGATCACCTGTTGGCAAGGTCATAGTGATCGTCCTTTGGGCTCTCGAGGCGGTCACGCACGACCCAAGCGAACAAACTCAGGATGAGCGCCAGAGGCAAGATCATCATAATCAAGGCGCCAACGTTCAGCGCGGCCGCCAGCATGCCGCCCAGCCAAACAGTTACACCCGCCGCCGCGACGACGCAAATCAGGATCAAAACCAAGCGTTCCATGGGCATCAGCTGTCCTCCTCATGAACAATCCGGGGATTGCGCTGGCAAAACAACAGAGGAACCCGGCATATGCCCGCCCCGATGGACACCTTCTGCGTCCAGGCTCAGCCCGCGGCAAGCTGGTTGTGCTTGCGGCCCACGAATTCCTTCGCCGTTTCCACCGCGACAGCAGCATCCCGGCAATACGCATCGGCGCCAATCGCCTTGCCAAATTCCTCGTTCAGGGGCGCTCCGCCCACCAGAACGATGTAGTCATCGCGCTTGCCTTGTTCGACCAGCGTGTCGATGACGACTTTCATGTAAGGCATCGTGGTGGTCAGCAGAGCGGACATGCCAAGAATGTCCGGCTCTTCCTTTTCCAGCGCTTCGAGGTAGTTTTCGACCGGATTGTTGATACCCAGGTCGACCACTTCGAACCCGGCGCCCTCCATCATCATCGACACGAGGTTCTTGCCGATGTCGTGGATGTCGCCCTTTACCGTGCCGATAACCATCTTGCCTACGCGCGGGGCTCCGGTTTCGGCCAGCAGCGGTTTCAGGATCGCCATGCCGCCTTTCATCGCGTTGGCGGCCAGAAGCACCTCGGGCACAAAGAGTATCCCGTCGCGGAAGTCGGCGCCGACGATCGTCATGCCGCCAACAAGCGCTTCGGTCAGGATCCGGTAGGGTAGCCAGCCACGGTCGAGAAGGATTTGCACGCCCTCTTCGATCTCTTCCTTGAGACCGTCATAGAGGTCGTCGAACATCTGTTGGACCAGCTCTTCATCATCGAGTTCCGACAGAATGATTTCGTCTTCTTCCGACATCGGTGCGTTCCTTATCTGGGCCGGGGACTGTGCCCGGATGCGTCCCTGTGTTACCTGTTTCTGCGCCAATTCGCCGCGAACTGGCTGCAAGAATTGCGACATCGCCCGCGTCTCTACCGACTTATGACGGCAATTTCAGGGCAATCCAGATGCGGATTTCACCTGAAGATCATGGGTTTTGTTGTTATTGTTCTTCTTTTGTTCTATTTTGGATCTTATGTCGGATACGGATCATATCGCGGCCGAACGCAGACGGGCCCGGGGTGCGGTGAGCAATGCGTCAGGTCGCTATGATCTGGCGCGTCGGGCGGAGTCGGACGGCTGGGATTTGCCCGAGGATGCCCCAAGGATCACGACCGAAGTCAGTGTTGAAAAGCCGCGCAGCATCATTTCCTACAACCGCTCTCCGGATTTGTCGTTTGACCGGTCGATCAATCCCTATCGGGGGTGCGAACATGGATGTATCTACTGTTTTGCACGACCGAGCCATGCCTGGTTGGGCCTGTCGGCCGGTTTGGATTTCGAAACGCGACTGGTGGCGCGGCCTGAAGCGCCGGAGGTTCTGCAACGTGAGTTGAGCGCGCGTCGCTACCGGGTCGCGACCATCGCGATCGGGACGAACACTGATCCTTACCAGCCTATCGAGCGCGACCATCAGATCATGCGTCGATGCCTTGAGGTTCTGTCTGCATTCGATCATCCGGTCGCGATTGTGACAAAGGGGACGTTGATCGAACGGGATCTCGACCTCCTGGCGCCGATGGCCACCAAAGGTCTGGTGCGCGTGGGTATTTCGCTGACGACGCTCGACGCGGATCTCTCTCGCCGGATGGAGCCGCGTGCTCCGGGTCCGGCCCGACGTATCGCGACGATCCGCGCGCTGACGGGGGCGGGTGTGCCGGTTCGGGTCATGACGTCGCCCGTGGTGCCGGGGCTGACAGATCACGAGATTGAGGCACTTTTGAGCGCGGGCGCTGAAGCCGGCGCAACGCTCGCCAGCTGGATTATGCTGCGTTTGCCGCGCGAGGTGACGGAGCTGTTCCAGGAATGGCTGGCCGAACATGTGCCTGATCGTGCCGGTCGCGTGATGGCGCGTGTACGCGAGATGCATGGCGGCCGGGACTATGACCCGCAATGGGGTCGCCGGATGCGGGGCGAGGGCGAATATGCCCAGATGATCGCGCAAAGGTTCAAACGTGCGGTCAACAGGCTTGGCCTGTCGGAAGAGGCTCGGCCATTGCGCACCGATCTGTTCCACATACCGCCAAAAACGGGGGATCAGCTCAGTCTTTTTTGAAGCGTTGGGCGCGAGTTACACCGCTTACGTGTGGGAATGCAGATCGCGACGTTGCCCTTGTTGATATGTGTCGGCGCCCGCCGACTGAATGCCTCGCTCACCCGAAAATGGGCTTGAAGAACCACGTCGCGTATCTCGCTGGTCACTGGCCTCATCGGATTGTCGTACGTCATAGGCCATATGTCGGCGTCCACGTTCCGCGCCATCTCCTCAACCCTGATCCAACGCGGTCGTCAGCAATACGATCTTTCCGTTGGCCATGCGGAACACGTTTGTGCCACTGCCGCGTCCGCCGGGGATCGCACGCGAGATGCAGGTCCAACCCACTGTGATTACGTCACCGTCGACCTCCACGTCACCAAGTGTGATCACCGCATCGTCGAAGTCATCGGTCCGGCTGGCGGCAAAGGCGCGCAGGATCGCATCCCGCCCGCGATGGGGTTCGGAACTGCCCGAGAAGGGCTCGGTGTATTCCGCATCTTCGGCAAAAAGCGCGCCCAACAGGTCAAGGCCAGAAGGTCCGGCTTGCATTGCAAGGAAGAAATTCGTGATGTTTAGGGGAATGTCAGCCATGGAGGCAGCCTTTCAGATGGGAGTGGATCCGCAGCTTGTCACCGCGCTGAGTAAGGTTCTGGAGGACCTGAACGCTCCGGCGCGCGCGGCCATCCCGACATCGATCATCGAAGTGCTTGCGCCCCTGTCGCGACCGGGCATGCAGTTGAAGATCGATATGGACGCCAGCGCCCGGATCGGAGCGCCTCTGGTGACGGTGCGCGAACAACCGTTGCAAGAAGGCCTGTTGGCGCCGTTGACACCTCGGCAGGCCGAGGTCGCGCGGCTGATTGTTGCGGGCAAGTCCAACCCGCAGATCGCCGCTGCCTTGTCCATTTCCGTTGCGACCGTCAAAGACCACGTCCACGCCATTCTGGAGCGTCTCGGGATGCCTTCCCGCATTGCGCTCATTGTCGCTGCACAGGCAGCCACGTCAGACTAGGCGCAGGATAACCTGCGAACAATCCATCCATGGATGGATAAGGGATGGGTAAGGGAAAGTGGTCAGGCGCGACGACGGCGTCTGCGTTGCGGACGTTCGGGCGCGTCGTCTCCGGTCCCGTCCGAGGCCGAGCTGAAGGCGCCGAGGCGGCCTGAGATCTCGTCGAGCGTCGGTTTTTCGCCCCGCGGCCGGGTGTCGAGCGCCTCGCGCATCCGCCGCAGATGGTCGGGCGTTGTGCCGCAGCACCCTCCGATGATCTTGGCCCCTGCGTCGCGGGCGAGCACGGCATAGTCCGCCATAAGCTCGGGGGTTCCGTCATAGTGGATGTGGCCGTCGACATATTTGGGAATGCCGGCATTGCCCTTGGCCACGATTGCGCGGTCTGTGCCTTGCGCGGAAAAGCCCAGCACTGTGCGCAAAAGGTCCGACGATCCGGTCCCGCAATTTGCACCATAAGCCGATGGCGGTTTGTCGAAGGTTTCCACCAGCTGCGCCAAATCGGATGAGGTCACGCCCATCATCGTGCGACCCGCCGTGTCAAAGCTCATCGTGCCGACCCAGGGCAGGCCGGTCATGGCAAAGGCCTCGGCGGCGGCGCGATACTCCTCGGGTGCCGAGATGGTTTCGACCCAGAGCACGTCGACGCCGCCTTCTTTCAGAGCATCCGCCTGCTCGTGGAACATCTCAACGGCCAGCGCATGGGTCAATTCGCCCACTGGCTCCATGATCTCTCCGGTGGGGCCCACTGACCCTGCGACGATCACTTGCCGCCCTGCGGTGTCGGCCACCTCACGACCGATCTCGGCCGCAACGCGGTTCAGCTCGCCCACGCGGCCGTGCGCGTCGTGCAGCCGAAGGCGCGAGGCGTTGCCGCCAAAGGAGTTTGTCAGGAACAGATCGCTGCCGGCTTCGACAGCGCCGGAATAGAGCGCCTTGATTTTCGCAGGCTCATCCGTATTCCACAGTTCGGGCGCATCGCCTGATTGCAAACCCATGGCAAACAAGGTCGTGCCCGTGGCGCCATCTGCAAGGAGCGTGTCGCGGCTGCCAAGCAGGTCCAAAAACAATGAGGTCATCGGCATATCCTGGATCCAGTGGCCCGTGCGCACCATGTTGCAGGGCCAGGCGCGTGATGTGTCATGCGCGCCCGGCCCAAGCAAATGCGAATCCTTCATATTGATTATGAAGGATCCGAAGAAATTCAGGATTACAGTTGGTTGCGCGCGGGTATTCCACCGCGCGTTTCGTGGTCAGCCTGCTTCGTCGAGGATCTGGCTTTTCGCGGTCGACATCAATTCTGTCATTTTCTCGCGGATTGTATCGGGATCAGACTTGTCGCCCAGGTCTCCGGCCACTTTGCGCACCACGTCTTCGTGGCCCGGCTCTTCGAAATCGGCGGCAACCACGGTCTTGGCATAGGCATCGGCCTCGTCGCCGGAAAGGCCCATCAAATCCGCTGCCCAAAGCCCCAACAGCTTGTTCCGCCGTGCCTCGGCTTTGAACTGCATCTCTTCATCATGCGCAAACTTTGCCTCGAAGGCTGTCTCACGGTCGTCAAATGTCGTCATTGCCGTTGGATCCCCTTGTAAGTCTTCTGTTCACTCTTGATATGGAGAACGAGAATCGAGAGACAAGACCGCCAAGCACCGCGGTAGCAACGGTTTTGAGACTGCGGTCGGCCATTGTCTTGCGAGAGGTCGGGCCTTGCACTATGAGGGCGCCATGGATACGGCGCGGGTTCGGATCCACGGGTCGCGAAAGGCAGCGGATGGCACGGCGCAAGAAAATCTACGAAGGCAAAGCGAAGATCCTCTATGAAGGCCCCGAGCCGGGCACGATCGTGCAATATTTCAAGGACGATGCCACCGCCTTTAATGCCGAGAAAAAGGATGTCATTGAAGGCAAGGGCGTGCTGAACAATCGTCTCAGCGAATTCTTTATGACCGGCCTGAACCAGATTGGCGTGCCGACACATTTCCTTCGCCGCTTGAACATGCGCGAACAACTGGTGCGAAGCTGCGAAATCATCCCTCTGGAGGTGATTGTGCGCAATTTTGCGGCGGGGACGCTGTCCGAGAGGTTGGGCATCGAAGAAGGCACGCAACTGCCGCGCCCGATCGTGGAATACTGCCTGAAGGACGACGAGCTTGGTGATCCTTTGGTGACCGAAGAACATATCGCGGCCTTTGGCTGGGCCAGCCAGCAGGACATGGATGACGTCCTGAGCCTCGCGCTTCGGGTCAATGATTTCATGTCCGGGTTGATGCTGGGCGTCGGGATCCGCCTTGTCGACTTCAAGATCGAGGTCGGGCGCGTCTATGACGGCGATTTCCAGCGCTTGCTGGTCGCTGATGAGATCAGCCCCGACAGTTGCCGACTCTGGGACATCGAAACGGGCCATAAGCTCGACAAGGATGTATTCCGCCGCGATCTCGGCAATCTGACAGATGCCTATTCCGAGGTGGCACGCCGATTGGGCGTGATGCCCAAGACCACGACGATGGTCAAACCGACATTGATCAACTGACCGCCACGGCGGCCGCCAACTAGTAAGACGAGGGCGCGATGAAGGCACGGGTGCATGTGATGCTCAAAACGGGTGTTCTGGACCCGCAAGGCGAAGCGGTTCGGCATGCTCTGGGTGCGATGGGATTTGACGGGGTTGAAGCCGTACGCCAGGGCAAGGTCATCGAGTTGGACCTGGCCGATGACGTGACCGAGGCAACCGTCACCGAGATGTGTGAAAAGCTTTTGGCAAACACCGTGATCGAATCCTACACAGTCGAGGTGGTCTGATGCGCGCCGCAGTCGTCGTCTTCCCCGGATCCAATTGTGACCGGGACCTCGCCGTGGCGTTCAAGGCCGCAGGCTTCTCGGTTGATATGGTCTGGCACAAGGATGCCTCTCTGCCCGACGGCATCGATATTGTGGGCGTGCCGGGCGGGTTTTCTTATGGCGATTACCTGCGCTGCGGCGCGATCGCGGCGCAATCCCCGGTCTGCCAGGCGGTGGCGTCCCACGCCGAACGTGGCGGATTTGTCCTGGGGGTCTGCAACGGGTTCCAGGTTCTGACCGAAACCGGCCTGCTGCCGGGTGCGCTGCTGCGGAACGCGGGGTTGAAATACATCTGCCGCACGGTGACTTTGACCGTGGAAACCAGCGCCAGCGCCTTTACACAAGGCTATAACGCTGGTGATCAGATCGGTGTGCCGATTGCCCATCACGACGGCAACTATTTCGCCGATGAGGACACGCTCGCCCGGCTCAAAGCGGATGATCGCGTGGCCTTCACTTATCGCGATAACCCCAACGGATCGGTTGCCGATATCGCAGGGATCCTGTCCGAGAACCGCCGGGTGCTGGGGATGATGCCGCATCCCGAGCGGGCGGCGGATGCTGACCATGGCGGCACCGATGGGGCGGCGCTCTTTCGCGCATTGGCGGGTGCGCTAACGGCCGCATGACTTGAGTGAATGACTTGGGCGGCGTAGCTTCGCCCCATGTCCGAGCAGAACGCGCAAACACATGCCACTTCGGCTTGGCCCAGGTCAGGGCCAATCACCTGGCGAGTGCGTCTGGCGTTGCTTGCGTTCCTGGGCGTGGCAATCGCAACGGTCTGGATCACCAACCGTTTGCTGAGCGACCGGTTCACGCAGACGACGCGCAACGCGGCAGAGATCACTCTGACACTCTACGCCGGGTCGGTCATGTCGGAGCTGCGCAGTGCCATTGTAGTCCCCCAGCTTCTGGCGCGCGACCCGACGCTGATCGGCGCGCTAAATTCCAAGGATTACAGCCAGTCGACGCAGCGGCTTATTTCCTTTGTGGAAGAGACCAAGGCAGCGTCGCTGATGTTGCTGGACGAAACCGGCCGCACTGTGGCCGCGACCGATCGGAACCTTTTGGGCTCGAACCACCGGTCGCAGCCTTATTTCATCGAATCAATGCGCGCCAACACCACGATCTTTTCCGTGTTCGAACGGGAATCCGGCGGGTATCATTTTTCCTATTCGCGGCGGCTTGAAAGCGGGTCAACGACGCTCGGCGTGATCGTGGTCGAGGTCGACCTGCAGCAATCGGAACGCACTTGGGCGCTGAGCGCGGATGCCGTGATGGTCATGGACAGCACCGGCACGATCATCCTCGCCACCACGCCGCTGTGGCGCGGCCTGAGCGAAGAGGTGGCCGTGACGCGCGAGACACCACAAAGCGTGATCGAACGCGCCTTTCGCGCCACCTCTGACTGGACCACGTTTTCGGCCGATGCCTATGTCGAGGGCGAGGCAATGATCCGGTCGGAAACGCGCATCCCTTTTCGCGGCTGGCGCATCGTCAGTTATACCCCGCATGACTCGATCCGGGAACGCGTAAACGGGGTGCTTGCCCTTGAAATCATGGGATTTGCCATCTTGCTGGCGCTCGCCTTCTATGTGCTCAGTCGGAAGACCGCTGTGCGCATGGCCTGGTTCCAGCGCGAGTCGGCAGAGCTTCGCGCACTAAATGCAAGGCTGCAGCGGGAAATTGCCGAACGTGAACGGGTTCAGGAGACCCTCGCCGTGACCGAACAAAGCCTGGCGCAGAGCTCGAAACTCGCGGCTTTGGGCGAGATGTCTGCCGCGGTCAGCCACGAGCTCAATCAGCCGCTCGCGGCAATGAAAACCTACCTTGCCGGCGCACGGCTTTTGCTGCGCCGCAACCGGTCTGAAGAGGCGCTGTCGAGTTTTGGTCGCATCGACGATCTGATCGAGCGAATGGGCGCGATCACCCGCCAGCTTAAATCTTATGCGCGCAAGGGCGGCGACGCGCTGGCCCCTGTAAACATGGGCGATGCGCTGGCCTCGTCGATCAGTATGATGGAGCCTCAGCTGCGCCAGCGCCAGGTCCGCATCAGTCAGGCCCTGCCGCGCGAGCCGGTATTGGTCATGGGCGATCGCATGCG
>JBCCVT010000048.1:0-14910 GCA_039195015.1 Pseudomonadota bacterium | reverse complement strand
TGAAGCGGGTCGCGTGGCCAATGCTGCGGGCGCGATTGCCGTCACGCGCCGTGGTCCGATGGAAGGCAACTCCAGCCCGGATGAGATAGCTCGGTTTCTTGGCGATCGCGCATTCCGGGACGTCGCCAGATGAGCCTTGTCCACGATATGATCGCCCGCAATCGCGCTGGCGAGCCCGTTGGTCTGCCCTGTTTCTGTACCGCCAACGAACACGTTCTTCGCGCCATCCTGTCTCATGCGGCGCGGACCGGAGCGCCAACCGTGATCGAAGCGACATGCAATCAGGTCAATCAGTACGGCGGCTATACAGGCATGACCCCCAAGGATTTCATGACGTGGTTGACGGGGCTTGCCGACAACGCCGGTGTTCCGATGGGCCAGCTAATTCTTGGCGGTGATCATCTTGGCCCGAACCCGTGGAGATCAGAGGCCCTTGACGTTGCGATGGACAAGGCACGCACGCTGGTGCGTCTCTATGTCGAGGCCGGGTTCACCAAGATCCATCTTGATGCGAGCATGGCGTGCGGCGGCGAGGCAGCGCCCAGTTTTACGCAGATTGCTGGCCGTGCGGCCGATCTTTGTACGGTGGCTGAAGCCCACGCGCCTGACCCAAACAAGCTTGTCTACATCATCGGAACCGAGGTTCCTATCCCGGGTGGCGAGACCGAGGAACCCGATGCGCTCGACGTGACATCCGTTGCGCGTCTGCAGGAGACCATCGAAACTCACCGCGAGGCCTGGCGGGCGCGGGGCCTTGAGGCTGCGTGGTCGCGGATTGTCTCGGTGGTCACGCAGCCTGGCGTGGATTTCGGCCATACGTCGGTTTACCCGTTTGTTCCGGAACAGGCCCGGCCCTTGAGTGCGGCGATTCTGGCCGAAAACGGGCTGAGTTTCGAGGCGCATTCGACGGATTACCAGTCAAACGCTGCGCTCTGCGATCTGGTCCAAAACCATTTCTTCTTTCTGAAGGTCGGCCCGGAACTGACGTTTCGGTTTCGGGAGGCTGTTTGGGCGCTCGCGTCGATCGAAGACCAACTTTTGCCCGATCAGCTTTCGCGCATCCGCGATATCATCGAGGATCGGATGATTGCCCGGCCCGAATACTGGCGTGATTACTACGGCGGCTCGGAATTTGAACAGTGGGTCCTGAGGCGGTTTAGCTACAGCGATCGCATCCGGTACTATTGGTCGGACGAACAGGTTTCCGCGGCATTGGACCGCCTGATCGCGACGTTCGATGCGGCGCCGATCCCGCAAACGCTGGTTTCGCAGGCGTTCATGGGGCTTGAATTCGGTGAGATGCCGGACCGTGCCACCGCACTGATCGAACAGCACGTTCAGCGCTGCGTGACGCGATACTTTGAGGCCTCGGGGCACAGGGTTTCGGGCGATACCGGATAGGGCGTGGACGCGAGGCGTACTCTGTCCGTCGCATTTATCCCTCTTTTCGACTCTCAAGCGCCCGTCATGGATTAGAGGTTTGGCGCTGTTCGCTTGAGGCTTTCCGGTTTAACTGTTCGACCCCCAGGGTCCGTGATGCGCGCCGGGACTATCGGTGCGTTCGAAACTGTGCGCGCCGAAAAAGTCCCGTTGGGCCTGTATCATGTTGGCGGTCGATCGGGCCGTCCGCATCGTGTCGAAATAGCTGAGTGCGGCGGACATGGCCGGGACGGGCAGGCCATGCGCCACAGCAACGCCAACCACCTTGCGCAGGGCACCGTGATGCTGGCGCATCAGATCCGCAAAGAAGGGCGCAAACATCAGGTTGCGCGTCGGGTCATCGGCCAAGGTTGTCGCCATGTCGTTCAGCATGGTCGACCGGATGATGCAGCCTTCGCGCCAGACCCGCGCAATCGCGGGCATGGGAAGCGTCCAGCCGTAGGTTTCCGCCGCCCGGTCGAGCAGGGCAAAACCCTGCGCATAACACATGATCTTGCCTGCGATGAGTGCCGATTCCAGTTCGTCCATCGACAGGGCACCTGCGGTCAGGGCTTGCGGCGCGGCACCGAAGAGGTCCTCGCCCGCGCGACGTGCTTCCAGCGCGGCGGACATGTTGCGCGCGGCCACTGCGGCCTCGATCACCGGGACGGGGGCGCCCACCTGCTGGCTTTCGATTACGGTCCAGCGACCGGTGCCCTTCTGTCCGGCACGGTCCAGGATGATGTCTAAAACCGGAGCGCCGGTTTGCGGGTCCTGCGCCTGTGCGACGATCCCCGAGATCTCGGTGAGATAGGATTGCAGCGTTCCGCCGTTCCAATGCTCAAACACTGAGCCGCAATCCACGGCCGCCATTTTCAACCCGTCCCGCATCACACCATAGGCTTCGGCGATGAGCTGCATATCGGCGTATTCGATGCCGTTGTGGACGGTTTTGACGAAATGACCCGCGCCGCCCGGTCCCATCCATGTGGCGCAAGGTTCGTCCTCGTACTTGGCGGCGATGGCCGCGAGGATATGCGCGACCCGGTCCCAATGGGCGCGTTCGCCACCACCCATGATCGACGGGCCGTGGCGCGCGCCCTCTTCCCCGCCGGACACGCCGATGCCCAGATAGGGCAAGCCTGCCGCCACGGCCTCGGCCGCGCGCCGGTTCGTGTCGTGGAAATTCGCGTTCCCGGCATCAATGATCAGATCGTCTTTGCCAAGATGTGGGCGGAGCGCCGCGATTTGTTCATCCACAGGGTCACCCGCCGGCACCATCAGAATGATCGCGCGTGGCTCGGCAATCGAAGCAACCAGGTCTTCGAGCGTTTTCGTTGGCGTGATCCGTGCCGCCAGATCGCCCGCCTCGGACATGAATTCGTCCACCTTGGCGCTGGTCCGGTTAAACACCGAGATCGCAAATCCCTTTTCGGCGATGTTCAGCGACAGCATCGCCCCCATTGTTCCCAGGCCGATCAGACCGATTTGTGACTGGCTCACGGGCGTTGTACTCCTTGCCGGTTGAGTGTGATGCGATAGACGGACGTGGTGGCAGTTATGAAGAGCTCGTGCTTGGCGCGGCCGCCAAAACAGACATTCGACACCAATTCTGGCACCAGGATCTTGCCCAGCAGATCGCCCGACGGGGCAATGCAATGCACCCCGTCGGCGGCCGAAGACCAGAGGTTGCCTTCGGTGTCGAGTCGGAAGCCATCCGAACAGCCTGGTGAGATTGTATGGAAGACGGCGCCGCCGCTCAGTGTCCCATCCGCGCCGACGTCAAACACACGAATATGTTGTGGATCGTCTTCGAACATGCGTCCGGTATCGGCCATGTAAAGTTTCGCTTCATCCGGCGAGAAGGCCAGCCCATTGGGGCAATTTCCATCCGTTACCATGGCATCGATCCGGCCGGTCGCCGGGTCTGCTCGGTAGAGGTTGCAGGGGAGCTCCTGCTCTGACGCGAAGCCTTCGTAATTCGTTTTGATCCCGTAATGGGGGTCGGAAAACCAGATCGACCCATCCGATTTGACCACCACGTCATTGGGTGAATTCAGGCGCTGCCCGTCAAAGCTGTCGGCGATCACGGTGATGCTGCCGTCATGTTCCGTGCGCGTCACGCGGCGTGTGCCATGTTCGCAGGAGATCAGGCGACCTTCGCGGTCGCGTGTGTGCCCGTTGGCATAGTTCGATGGCTCGCGATAGATCGAAACGCCCGCTTCGGGTGTCCAGCGGTGGATGCGGTTGTTGGGGATGTCGGAAAACAGCAGGCATCCGGCATCGCCGAACCACACCGGCCCCTCGACCCAATCAAAACCGGTGGCCAATTGTTTCACAGGCGCATTGCCAAGGACATAGCTGTTGAAGACCGGATCGTACGCTTCAAAGAATGACATGGAGCACCTCGGGGCTTTTCAACTCAGTGTGTTATCGATACCATCATGGCCGGTCAACCCGCAGCCGCAGAATGGATGATGCCGATGGCGATGACGCAGACAACCTTGATCCTGACACATTCGGCGGTTCTGGCCATGCTTGGGGCGGCGGTGGCCGAGGGCGAACGGATCGGCCAGCCGCAATGTATCGTTATCGTTGATGCGAGTGGCGAGCTTTTGGGTGAGATTCGGATGACTGGCGCGAAATACCTTAGCCGCAAATCCGCGCGATCCAAGGCGCGCACCGCGGCCTCGATCGGGGCGCCATCGGCGGGGATTCCGGAGGCCGTGCGCCCGGCCATCGCTGCCGCGACCGGAGGTGAGGTAACGGGCCTGGGCGGTGGGTTGCCGATCCGCGTCGACGGCCATCTGGTCGGCGGGATTGGCGTGGGCTCGGGCACGCCGGATCAGGATCTGGATGTCGCGCGCGCAGCACTCGTGGCGATCGGGGCCAGTCACGACTGAAAGTCGATCTGAACCTTCATGGCTTGACTGCGGTCCGAGGCCAGCGAGAACCCGCGTTCGGCCTCGTCCAAGGCGACGGTTTCGGAGATCAGGGGTGCGACATTGATCAGGCCCTTTTGCATCAGCTCGACGCCGGTAAAGAACTCGGAGTGGAACCGGAAAGACCCGCGCAGCTGGATTTCCTTTGCGGTCAGGGTCTGCACGGGAAGCTCCATGTCGCCGCCCAGTCCCAATTGCATCACGACACCGCGTGGCCGCAACGCTGCAATGCCGCCCGCCAGGGCACGCGCCACGCCTGTGCATTCAAAGAGGACGTCGAAATACCCCTTGCCGGCCTCGTAGGCTGACAGCTGATCGGGTGCCTGGCCAACATTGATCGTCACATCCGCGCCGTTCTGCGCGGCCAGACCCAGCGTATAGTCCGAAAGATCCGTTGCCACGATCTCGGCCGCGCCTGACCGGCGTGCCGCAAGGATACAAAGCAGACCGATAGGTCCGCATCCCGTCACGAGCACACGTTTGCCAAGAAGATCTCCGGCCCCGCGCGCCGCATGGAGGCAGACCGCCAGTGGTTCGGCCATCGCCGCCTCGCCCGCCGTGAGCCCATCGGCCGGAGCACATTGGCTTGCCTCGGCCACCAGCACCTCGCGGAACGCCCCCTGAATATGCGGAAACGGCATCGCCGAGCCATAGAACCGCATGTTTTCACACTGATTATAGAGCGCCTGCTGACAGTATTTGCAGTTGTAACAGGGGCGCGATGGCGACACCGCCACCAACTGGCCCTCGCGCAGTCCGGTCACGCCGGGTCCAAGCGCCGTGATGTGACCGGCGACCTCGTGACCCAGGATCATGGGCTCTTTCAATCGGACGGAACCAAAGCCGCCATGATTGTAGTAATGCAGGTCGGAGCCGCAGATTCCGCCCTTGACCATGCGGATCTGGACCTGTCCGGGGCCGGGCGTCGGTTCGGTACGATCCTCGATCCTGAGATCTCTGGCGGCATGAATGACAATGGATTTCATGGCACCTCACAACACGGGTGTGAGCAGGTCGCGACCGGCGAAATGGGCGCTCAGATTATCGCGCACGAGCTTGCCCATCGCTTTGCGGGTCTCGATGGTACCGGATGCGTGATGTGGCTGGAGCAGAACGTTGTCGAGCGCGAGAAACCGGGCGTTCAACTGGGGTTCGCCTTCGAAAACGTCGAGCGCGGCGGACCCGAGCGTGCCGGTTTCAAGCGCATCGAGCAGGGCGTCTTCGTCGATATTCGAGGCGCGCGAGATGTTGATGACCATACCATCCGCACCAAGTGCCGCGATCACGTCACGTCCGACGATGTGACGGGTGTCAGCGGAGGCGGCGAGTGTGACGAACAGGTAGTCCGATTGCCGCGCGAGATCGACCGGATCTGCGACAAAGGTCCAGTCCGGAGCGTAGTCCTTTGGCGCAATGTCGGAGTAGAGGATGTTCATGTCAAATCCGACGAGGCGCTTGGCCACTTCGAACCCGATCCGCCCGAGCCCCAGAACGCCCGCAGTTGCCCCATGCACGCGACGCGTCAGAGGGTAGAGCCCCTTGCTGGCCCAGCTGCCATCACGGACCCATGTCTCGGCGCCGACCATGCGCCGGGCATGGCAGAGCATCATCGCAACACCCAGATCTGCGACGTCGCTTGTCAGGACATCCGGGGTGTTTGTCACTCGGATCCCGCGTTCGCGGCAGGCGTCCAGATCCACCGCGTCAAATCCCACGCCATAGACCGAAATGATCTCGAGCTGCGGGCAGGCGTCGATGATGTCCCGCCCGGCGCCGCGTTCGCCCCGGGTTGCAATGCCGCGGACCTGTCCACCGACCTCTGCCAGGAAGGCGGCCTTGTCATCGGCCTCGTAATATCGATGCATCTCAAAGGCTTCGTCGAGCGGAACCTGATCCCAGTCCGGGTAGGGGCCTACTTGGAGAATGTCGGGTTTGGGCATTTCGGATCTCGTATTGACAAGTTTTGTTATCGATAACATAAATGATCCCGCGACAGGTTGTCGAGTCAAATCAATCACCGGAGAGGAACCCCGCGCATGGCCACTGGCACAGAGATGTTTGATCTTGGCGGCAAGACCGCCCTGGTGACCGGATCGTCGCAAGGCATCGGGTTCGCGCTGGCAAAAGGTCTGGCCGAAGCGGGGGCAGCGATCGTGCTGAACGGGCGGGATGTGGCCAAGCTTTCGGCGGCGGCAGAGCGGTTGCGCGGCTTTGGCGCAACGGTGCACGAGTTGCCTTTCGACGCCACCGACAGTGCAGCCGTTGCCGCCGCCGTGGACGGGTTCGAAAGCGGGACGGGCGCAATCGACATCCTGATCAATAACGCGGGCATGCAGCACCGTACGCCGCTGCAGGATTTTCCCCCTGACATGTTCGACACTCTGTTGCGGACCAACATTTCGACCGTTTTCCATGTCGGCCAGGCCTGCGCGCGCCATATGATCACGCGTGGCTGTGGCCAGATTATCAACATTGCAAGTGTTCAGACGGCGCTTGCCCGTCCCGGTATTGCGCCCTACACGGCCACCAAGGGGGCCGTTTCGAACCTTACCAAGGGCATGGCGACGGATTGGGCGAAACACGGTCTCAACTGCAATGCCATCGCGCCGGGCTATTTCGACACACCGTTAAACGCGGCGCTGGTCAACGACCCTGAGTTCTCCGCCTGGCTGGAAAACCGGACACCGGCAGGCCGCTGGGGAAACGTCGAGGAGCTTGTAGGCGCGGCAATCTTTCTGGCTTCGGATGCGTCAAGTTTCGTCAACGGGCACACGTTGTTTGTGGACGGCGGGATTACCGCATGCCTTTAGACCAACGTTTTGTGATCATGGGACCGGCTGGCTGTGGCAAATCCACGGTTGGTGCTGCTGTCGCCGCCCGGATCGGCGCGCGCTATGTCGATGGCGATGATTTGCACCCGCGCGCGAACATCGAAAAGATGTCGCGGGGCGAGCCGCTGACCGATGCCGATCGTGCACCCTGGCTTGAACGGATCGGACGGCTTTTGGCCGAAGCACAAGACAGTTGCATCGTCGGATGTTCCGCGCTGAAGCGGACCTACCGCGACATGATCCGGGCGGGTGCCAGGGCGCCGGTCTCATTTCTGTTTCTCAGCGGCTCGCGCGAGGTCTTGTTGCAACGCATGACGACGCGGCCGGGCCATTTCATGCCGGTCTCGCTTTTGGACAGCCAGCTGCAAACGCTCGAGCCACCGCAATCGGATGAACGGGCCATCACCGTCGATATCGACCAGCCGCTCGAGCAGCTCGTCGACGGGTTGGTGGCGCGCATATTGGAGGACGCCGCATGACCGTATCGGTGGCATTGATCGGGGCAGGGGCCATGGGGGGCGCGATCGGCACCCGTCTGGCCGAAACGGGCAACAATCTGAGCGTCTTTGATCTGGACGCCGAACGCGTGCAGGCCTTGGTGGACAAAGGCGCAAGCGCGTCCGCATCGGCGGCAGCTGCGGCCGCCCAAAGCGACTATGTCATTACAAGCCTCAATTCCCCTCGGATCGTCGAGGCCGCGGTGTTCGGTGCGGATGGTGTCGCGCAGGGCGCGCGGCCGGGCACGCTGATCGTTGATATGTCTTCGATCGATCCCGAGGCGACCAAGGCGCTCGCGGCCAAGGCGAAAGAGGTCGGGTTGCGCTGGGTGGACAGTCCTCTGTCCGGCGGTGCGCCCAAAGCCTTGATCGGTGAATTGACATTAATGGCCGGAGGCGACGCCAAGGACGTGGCCGACGCCCACAACGTGCTGAAACACGTGGCCTCGAACTATACGCATATGGGGCCGTCCGGTGCGGGGCAAACAACGAAACTGATCAACCAGGTGCTTTGCGGTCTGGGGTTTCTCGCCGTCGCCGAGGCGACGCAACTCGCGCTTGATGCGGGCGTCGACGCAACAAAGGTGCCGCAAGCGCTGAAAGGCGGTCGCGCGGACAGCACATTGCTGCAGGAATACATGCCGCGCTTCGCGACAAAAGACTACCGGCGCACGGGTCGGATCGACAACATGGTCAAGGATCTGAACGGCGCGCAGGATCTGGCGCGCCTGACGCAGACCGCGATGCCCCTGACCGGGCTCTGCGCCGAGATCCATCGGATGCTGACCGCCGCGGGATTGGGCGGTGAAGATCAGGCGGCGCTGATGGAGTTCTTCAAAGGGCCGGATCGGACGCTCTTTGACTGAAGTAGTCATGTAAGACGCAGGCGGAGGCGATTTGCCTAGGCTTCGTGTCGCAGCGCGCCAAGTTATCGTCCGAAAGTGCGGATCCCAAAACCGATCGGGCGACGCTTGTTGCCGGGCAGGTCGGGATCAACACCCCAGATCGCCTGGTAGGTGTCGACCGTCATGCCGCGTCGCTGCAGGGCGACAAATACGCCGCCGAGGATTACCCACCAGAGCGACAGCATGATCCACATCCATCGCGGCGCGTTTGACTGCCACAGCCCTGAGATCACTGTTGCAATCGAGAGGAAAAATGCGAGGTACCCCAAGGACTTGTGCGCATACTCAAAGAGCAATCTGCGTCGCGTCATGTCGAAATGGTCGCCACGCATCGTTCCGGTCGCGTCCCGCTCGGTCGGGCCGCCTTTGCTGCCGCGCAGAATGCCTCCGAAGATCTGCAGCGCGGCAATTGCCAGAACTGTCCATCCCATCATCGCATGCGGCCCCGGCAACGTGTCCTCGGACGGGTCCGCCACAAGGATCAGGCACAGACCCGCCACCATGCAGACCGCGCCGAGATACTGTGCGGCGCGGTGGGCTTTCCACCAGTTGCGATTGTCGAGCTGTGCGGGCCAGTCCTGACCCGGCCAGATCTTGAAAAACCGGGCGGCGAGGATTCCTGCCGGCACGAGAAATGCCCAGGCCACGACCATCAGACGCGCATGCCAAGACAAATGCCAGCCGACGTCATGCCCTCGCGAGGGGTCGATGGATGCCAGCAGCCAGTCGAGCATGGCCTTTAGCCTTTGACCGCGCCTGCGGTCATGCCGGTGATGATCTGCCGAGAGGCCAGCAGCGTGAAGATGATCGGCGGAATGGCAAGAAGCATACCGGTCGCCATGATCACCCCCCACTCCACATTGAATTCGGACATGTTGTTCACGATCAGGATCGGCACGGTCTTGGTGTCGCGGTCGCTGAGCGCCGAGGCCAACAGGTATTCGTTCCACGCAATCCGGAAGGTGAAGATCGCGGCCGCCGCGAGACCGGGTTTGATAATCGGCAGCACCACCAGGAAGAACACCTGAAACGGACCCGCACCGTCCATCCGGGCGGCTTCTTCAAGCGACTGCGGAACCTGGATGATGAAGCTTTGCAGGATCCAGATTACAAAGGGCAGGTTCATTGCCACATAGATCAGGATGATCCCGGAATGGGTACCCGCCAGGCACACATCACCACGCCCGCCAAAGGTGTCCCGGATCAATTCACCCACGATCGTCGTCTTGCCAATGCAGAATTCGTTGTTCCAGAGGCCGAAGACCGGAACGAGCAGCACTGCCGGCGGGACCATCCGCACCATCAGCGTGGTCAAGGACGCGACGTCGCGGCCCATAAACTCGAACCGCACCAAGGCGTACGCCGCCATGCATCCAAGAACCAGCGTCAGCGCGGTCGAAACAAGCGCGATGATCAACGAGTTGATAAAGGCGCCGCCAAACTTCAGCGCACAAAAATCGAGGTGATCCAGTTCGTACCAGAGAATGTCACAAAGCGCGGTCTCATAATTCTGGATCGTCGGCAGGAACAAAAGTCCGCCGGTGCCCGAGATGATGTCGACATCCAGTTTGAAAGAATTGGTGAACATCAGAACAATCGGGCCGACGGCCATGAAGATCAGCGCCACGAGAAGGGCATAGAACGCGGGATGCTGTTTGTCATATGCGCGGTCAGCCATCAGTCTTCCTCCTGCACGGCGGCGCGCAAACGTGCGGCGCGCAGGGCCTGGATCTTGTTGAAGGCGAACATTGCCGCCGTCAGCAGCAACAGAAGCATGAGCAGGTAATTCGACATTGCGGCCGCCGTACCAAGTTCGCGGAACTCGGTCGCGGTACGTGAAATTCGCAAGGCCAGGATCTCGGTGCTGAGGCCGGGGCCGCCTTCGGTCATGACCAGAATGACCTCGAGCACTTTGAACGCATCGATCAGGCGCAGAAGGCAGGTAACGATCAGGACGGGCATCATCAGCGGCAGCTTGATGTGCCAGATCTGCTGCCATCCGCTGGCACCATCGATCCGCGCGGCCTCAAGCGCGGATTGCGGCAGCGATTGCAGTGCCGCCAGCGTCAGTATGAAGATGAAGGGCGTCCATTGCCAGATATCGGCAATGATCACGGATAAAAGCGCGTGTTGTCCAAGCCAATCCACCCCGTCTAGGCCGATTGATTTGAGGAACCGGTTAAATGTCCCAACTGTGGGGTGGTACATGTAGCGCCACATCAGACCGACAACCACGGGCGCGATCATCATTGGCAGGATGAAAAGCGTGCGCAGCAGCGACATGCCACGGATGTTCCGATCAAGCAGCAGCGCCAAACCGACGCCCAGCACCATCTCGACCGTGACCACACTGATAGCAAAGCGGAGGGTGACGCCAAGGCTTTCGCGGAAACTCGGGTCGAACCACAGATTTACGTAGTTCCTCAGTCCGACAAATTCGGTCTCCGAAATGTTCTGGCTGGGATCCCAGGCGCGGAAGCTGCCATAGACCATGTAGCCCAGCGGATAGAGCAGCGCGATGATCATGATGACACCGGCAGGGGCCATGAACATGTAAGGTGTCAGCCGGTTTGCGCGGGCGAGTTTCATCGGATGTCCGTCTGTGTCGGGGGACCAGGTTGGGCCTGGCCGGACTGGCGGCCAAGCCCGTTGGGTCAGATTACTGCCAGGTGTAGTACCCGGCCTCTTCCATCACGACCTTGGTGCGTTCGGCGACGCCGTCCAGCGCCTCCTGCACGTCGAGGTCCTCGGTCAGGACCTTCGAAAGCGTGGTGCCCAGATCGGCATTGATCTTGCCCCAGACGGGGATGATCGGGCGCCAGTCGGGATCGGCATGTTTAAGCGCCTCGCCGAAGGTCGCCATATGCGGGAATTTGGCATTCACGTCTGCGTCCGCGTGGGTCGAGAACCGCGATGGGTTGCCGCCCGCGAGGGCTACCAACTTGTCGCCCTCTTTCGATGTCAGCCACTGCATCAGCAAGAAGGCGGCTTCCTTGTTCTCGGCATTTTTTGGGATGCCGATGCCAAAGCCACCGGTTTGCGAACCGCGGCGCACGCCCATTGGATGCATTGCCCAACCAACCTTGCCGACAACTTTGGATTTCGATGGATCGTTGATCTGACCCGCGACCACTGTGGTGTCGAGGAACATCGCCGTGTCGCCGTTCAGGAACGAGCCCAAAGCCTCGCCAAATCCGAAGCTCGCGGCGCCTTCAGGTCCGCAATCGACGATCTGCTTCAGCGCGTTGGCTGCCTCGACTCCGGCTTCGTTGTTGACGATTGGGTTCCAGTTTTCGTCAAAGACACGCCCACCGAGAGGTGCGAGATGCAAGAGAAACGCGTGGCTTGCGTGGTGCCCCGAGGCGGCGCGTGAAGAAAGACCGCCCATGCCGGGCTCAAGCTCGGGGATCTTGCACGCGATCTCCAGCAATTCGTCATATGTCTCGGGCACCTCGAGCCCGTGTTTTTCGAAGATATCGGTGCGGTAGCCCAGGATCGAGGTTTCCGAGCCATAGGGTATCCCGAACAGCGACCCGGTCTTGCCTTCCAGGTACCCTTTTTCACCGCCTGCAAAGCCGATATTGTAGACGTAGCCATCGATCAGATCGCCGGCGTCATAACTTGGGTCGGCCAGTTTGGGGTTCATGAAGTAGCGCGCGAGGTTTTCGAGCTGGTCGGCATAGACGTAGTCGGCCTTGGAAAAGACCACATAAGCGATCAGGTCATAGTCGCCTTCGTCCTGCCCGAGCTCCAGCGTCTGACGCTCGCGCATTTTGAGGTAGGGCAGTTGATCAACCTCAACCTCGATGCCAGTTTCCTTGGTGAATTCCGGCAGGATCTTCATCACCGCGTTGAAGTGCGGATGGGCTGGGAAATTGACCACCAGAGTTTCGCCTGCGTAGTCTTCATACGGGTTGGCCAGTGCCACCCCCATCGACGCCGCTAGGGCAATTCCGGCTGTCGCAAGTGTTCTTTTGAGTGACAGCATTACTTCCTCCCTGTCATTTTGGTGGCGGTCAGAGGCGCAGCCCCGTCTCGCGGTCGAAAATCATCATTTCTTCGGTTTTGACTTCAAAACTTTGCGTCCCGCCGTGGCGGATCGGTGCAGTGCTGGCGATCTCGACCAGCAGTTCGTTTTCGCCGCAACGTGTGGCGAGGACAGATTGCGCGCCGAGATACTCCGACACCACGATCTTCAGCTCGATCGGTGCGCCACCGTTCAAGACGTTCGAAATGGACGAGGGGCGAAGTCCGATGGCGACATCGCGTGTCTTGTGTGCAGCCAGCCGGGCGGCGGTTTCGTCCTCGATGGGTAGCAGAAACCCATCGCCGCGAACCCAGATCTTTCCATCATCTTCGGTCAGTTCACCGTCCATGAAGTTCATGGTCGGGCTGCCAATGAAACCGGCGACGAACCGATTGCGAGGCGATTTGTATAGTTCTTCGGGCGTGCCCTGTTGTTGGATCAGGCCGTCGCTCATCACGACGATCCGATCGCCCAGTGTCATCGCCTCGACTTGGTCATGGGTGACATAGACCATGTTCTTGTCGATCTGATCGCGCATCTCGGCGAGTTCAGTACGCATCCGGGCGCGTAGCTTGGCATCGAGATTGGACAGCGGTTCGTCAAACAGGAACGTCCCGGCGTCGCGCACCATCGCGCGCCCCATCGCGACCCGCTGACGCTGGCCACCAGAAAGCTCCGCTGGCTTTCGCGCCAGAAGATGATCAATGTGCAGGATCTTAGCCACGCGCTGCACGCGGCTGTTGATCTCGCTTTTTTCAACCTTCGCAAGGCGCAGCGCGAAGGACATATTCTGGGCGATGTTCATATGTGGGTAAAGCGCGTAATCTTGGAACACCATGGCGATGTCGCGTTCTTTCGGCTCCAGATGGCCGATCGGCGCGCCGTCGAAATAGATCTCGCCGGATGTGATCGTTTCGAGCCCCGCAAGCATTCTGAGCGTTGTGGATTTGCCGCAGCCGGATGGACCCACGAGTACCGTGAATTCGCTATCGTTTAGCGACAGATCCAACGGCTGCAGGACCTGAACTGCTCCGTAGCTTTTTGACACCTGGTCAAAGACGATTTCCGGCACCTGCGCGCCCCTCCCGATAGTTATCGATAACATCGCAGATGGACGCTCTCAAATAAATGGGTTAAGGTGCAAAACGACGTTAACGTTAACGTACTGATCCGATTTATCTTATTTTTAACAGAGGCTTATCGAGAGATGATGCGCCGCGCGGCACAACGCACTGGTCTTAAGGATGTGGCCAAGGCCGCCAATGTCAGTTTGATGACCGTGTCGCGGGCCATGCGCGGCGTCGAAGGTGTTTCAAGCCAGAAGCGCGCCGAGATCCTGCGTATCGCAAAGCGTCTGAACTACTTGCCGAACTCCAACGCAAGGTCGCTCGTGGCCGAGAACTCCGACCTCGTCGGCATCTCGCTTCCCACGCTCTACAACGACGTTTTTGCGTCGATGCTGGCGGGCATGCGCAACACTTTTGAAAATGCGGGTTTTGCGACCGTTCTGGATACGACGAAATACGACCTTCACGTAGAGCAGAATTGGGTGAAACGGTTGTTGTCCTGGCGCCCGGCAGCCATTGTGCTGACCGGGGTCGACCACATGCACGACCTCGCGGACGCGCTTCGGCAGTCCAAAGTGCCGACGCTGGAGATCTGGGACGTGACGGATGACCCGATCGATATTTGCGTTGGCATCGACCATCGGCAGGCGGGATTCGTGGCCGGCCACGCCGCACGCAAGCTGGGATATCGTCGGCCTGCATTTGTCGGCGCGCCACGTGGTCAGGATACCCGCGCCGACAAGCGGCTGGAGGGTCTCCGGCTGGCGTTTGACGGCCCGGTCATGGCAATGCGCGTCGACGAAGATAACTCCTACCTGGCGGGCCATGCCGGGACGCTTGACCTTCTTGAACAGGACCCACGCCCGGATATCGTGTTCTATCTGAATGATCATTTGGCTTTTGGCGGGCTCATGGCTTGCATGGCGAGCGGCATTGAAAGCCCGCGCGATATCGGTCTTGTCGGGTTCAACGCGCTGGATGTGACGACGGTGCTTCCGGTGCCGCTCAGTACTATTCGAACGCCTCGCCGGTTGATCGGCGTCACCGGTGCGCGCAATCTCCTGGCCCGAATAAATGGCGTTTCGCCGGACCCTGTGGTCCGCCTTCCGGTGGAACTGGTGCAAGGCGCAACAACGCGCTTGCAATAGCATCTGCGCCTGCGGGATAGTCGCTGTTAACGATACCAAACAGGCGACTTAATGCCAAAACCCCCAAAAATGGC
>JBCCVT010000047.1:0-15020 GCA_039195015.1 Pseudomonadota bacterium | reverse complement strand
CACGCTCCCGCGTCCAGATCTGTTGATCGTGGCGCGCGGTGGTGGCTCGGTTGAGGATCTATGGGGTTTCAACGAAGAAATTGTCGTGCGCGCTGCAGCAGACAGCCATATCCCTCTGATCTCTGCCGTTGGGCATGAGACTGACACCACGCTGATCGACCATGCCTCCGACAAGCGCGCGCCGACCCCTACGGCGGCGGCGGAACTGGCCGTGCCGGTGCGCGTCGATCTGCTCGGTTGGCTTGAAAGTCAGGGCGCACGGTTGACGCGCGGCGTGGCAAGCGGGCTCACGCAGCGCCGCCAACGCCTGACCGATCTGTCCCGTGCGTTGCCGCGCGTCGACACGCTGCTCGATGGTCCCCGGCAGCGGCTCGATCAGGCCGGGACGCGTTTGCCAACCGCGCTTCTGAGTGGGGTACAGAAGCGGCGGGTCATGCTCGCCGAACGGTCGGGCAGTCTTCGGCCTGCGACATTGGCTCGGATGGTCCGGACCGAAACGGCTCGGCTTGCGAGCCTGTCGTCGCGGCTCGACCCGGACAAACTGCGTGACCGGCACGAGCGCGGTGCGGACGAGTTGCGCGGTATATCGACCCGTCTGGCACGCGCGGCCTCGGGCCAGATCGAGCGCTGGCGCACCCAGATTGCAGCCACCGATCGCATGCGCGAAACCCTCAGCTACAAAGCGACCCTGGCCCGCGGCTATGCTGTTGTACGCGGGGACGACCAGGTTGTGACAACACGCGTGGCCGCAGGAAAAGCCAAGACGCTCGAGATCGAATTCGCGGATGGCCGCCTTTCGCTTGACCGTCCCACGCGGTCGGATCCGGCGCCTCGCAAAGCTACGAGCCCTAACCCGGAACAGGGATCTTTGTTCTGAATTCCGGTAAAGGACCCCGGCCATCAAAAGCGGTGCAAAAGCTGCTCAGACCCCCACGTCCGGGCCGTAACACAGCATCTCGTCGCCGAGATCCTGCGCCTCGTAAAGCTCGGTCTGTTGGGGGTCATTCATGAACCGGGCAATCAGGCCATTGGGGCCTTGCAGGAAAGTCCAGCATTGCGGATCGAACCGGTCTTCATAGACAAAGCAGATCTGGCCGTTGTCTTCGTACCACATCCCGTTCTTGCATTCGCCATCCAGAAAAGACCAGATCACCCTCCGATCCTCAAGATAGCGTTCGACCCCATATGCTGCCCCGTCTGCTCCGTAAAAGAGCGTCTTGCCGCGAGTGTATTGATCAAACTCTTCGGCCGTCATCGCAGCTTGCGCCAGGGCAGTCTGACCGGTCAGAAGAAAGATCAAAAGGGCGGTGCGCAGCATAACAAGGCGCCTCGTTCGGATGCGTATGACACCAGCTTGCCAAACCACCTCACAGCCGTCCATGACCTGCTGACGCATCGGCGAAAAAGGGCGGGTCAGTGCGCTCGAACGCGCGACACGCGATATGGTTCAGCCGATCTGAACCATGGCATGAGCTGAGATGCGCAGATCCGTCGCTACTGGCCTACGGTTTGGCCCGTTTTGCGCAGCGATACCGCATACAAATCCAGGTGGAGCAACGCGTATTGCGCTGAACGACCGGGAGGTGCTCGGGATTCCGGCAGTGGCAAGAGGCGCAAGACTGCTGCAGGCATGCAACTCGACGAGTGCGCCTGGGACGACTTGTGGGGTCGGGCCGGGTCAGGAGCCCCAGCATGGACGAATAGCGGGGCGAAAGGACTGCCGTCGACGGTGTTGGGATGCTGGATGGTCACATACTCAAGGCCAAACTTTTGCAAGCTCTGTCTTCGAGGCTGCTGACCGCTTCGGCGGAAAATATCACGCCCGATTTCGACGCGCCGCTATTTTTGAGAACCATAATTGGTTCCGCCGTCGTAGTTTCGTCGTCGGGGGAGCGCACTGGTCGGGGTGCTCGCACGACGAACTTGTCCCTCCTTGTTTCCTTCCATGCCATCGAAGATCGCACCTTCAAACCCCGGATCAAAAAGCCAAGCGGGATCAAGACTGCGGCGCGCGCGCGCCCCGCAACTCGCGTGCGGCGGTGCCATGCGCGGATCGGAACGCGCGGGCAAAGCTCGACTGCGAGGTGAAGCCGGTCGCAAGGGCCACTTGCATGATCGGCATGTCCGTGTCGGTCACAAGACGGCGAGCCTCCGCTAAGCGCAGATGCAGGTAGTGATCCTGGGGCGTCGTACCGAGACGTAAACGGAATTGGCACTGCAACGTGCGCGGTGTCGTGCTGAGCCGCGTGGCGATCTCACTCAGGGGGAGCGGTTCGGACAGGGTCTCCTCCATCAGACGATTGGCGTGATCGGTCAGGGACGAATGCGCCAACGGCGCGCCAGAACGGCTTTGCGGTCGAGCAGGAGCAGACGGCCGGTCATAGAGAAACAGGCCAGCCACTTGCGCGGCAAATCGCGGACCCTGTCTTGCGGCGATGACGTGCAGCATCATCTCGATCGCTGGCGTCGCACCGCCGCTGGTCATCTTGTTGGCGGAGATGCGAAACCGGTCGGGCACGACCTCGACCGAAGGGAACCGGGCTGCAAAAGCTCCGAGATCCTCCCAGTGCGTGGTTGCGTGATGCCCGTCAAGCAGCCCCGCTTCGGCAAGAAGCCAAGGTCCTCCGTCGATGCCAGCCAGCGTGGCGCCGGTTGCCGCGATCCGGCGGAGCCCAGCCAAAAGACCGGGTGCTGCATGGCGGGCGAGTTGAAACCCTGCAACGACGATCAGCAGGTCGGTTCGATCAAGCCGCGAAAGCGGTACGCCGGGAACCGTGATTCCGCTGGTGAGCTTGGCCGGATCGGAACCTGCTGTCACATAGCGCCAGTCGAACATGGGCGTTCGGGCCAGCCGGTTGGCGGCGCGCATCGGATCCACGACAGCGGCAAAGCTGAGCGTGTTGCAGTCGTCCATCACCAGAACGCTAGTGGCGAGGGCGGACGGGTCTGGCTCGAGGATGTTTTTCGCAGATTTCGGCAAGTTCGATTCGCATTGCGGCAAGTATGTCGCGCGAGGCTGGGGCAGAGTCGTGCAAATTGCAATGGGAGCAACTGGGGAGCGTGTCATGCCATTGACAATGAACCGCGAGGTTTTCATCACCTGCGCCGTCACCGGATCGGGCGGGACGCAGGATCGGAGCCCACATGTACCGCGATCGCCCAAACACATTGCCGACAGCGCCATCGCGGCGGCCAAGGCAGGGGCGGCCATCGTTCACTGTCACGTGCGAGACCCTGAGACTGGCTCGCCGTCGCGCAAACTTGCGTATTACCGCGAAGTCACCGACCGGATCCGCGACGCCGAGGTCGATGTGGTGCTGAACCTCACCGCAGGGATGGGCGGTGACATGGTGTTTGGAGGCACCCAAACCCCCCTGCCTCTTGCAGGCGGCACCGATATGGCCGGTGCCGCGGACCGGGTGGCGCATGTGGCCGAGTGCCGACCCGAGATTTGCACGCTTGATTGCGGCACGATGAATTTCGCCGAGGCCGACTATGTGATGACCAACACGCCAGGCATGTTGCGGGCAATGGGCTCGATGATGACTGAGATGGGCGTAATGCCTGAGATCGAAGCGTTCGACACCGGGCATCTGTGGTATGCCAAACAGCTTGTGGCGGACGGGGTGCTGAAGGACCCGGCGCTGGTTCAGCTTTGCATGGGAGTGCCATGGGGCGCACCGGATGACTTGAACACGTTCATGGCGATGGTGAACAACGTGCCTTCGGACTGGATGTTTTCGGCGTTTTCGCTGGGTCGGAACCAGATGGCCTATGTGGCTGCTGCCGTGCTGGCGGGTGGTAACGTGCGGGTCGGACTGGAAGACAACCTGTGGCTCGAGAAAGGTGTTCTGGCGCGCAACGACCAGTTGGTCGAACGCGCGGTGACCTTGATCGAGAACATGGGCGCGCGGGTCATCGGACCGGAAGAGGTGCGGGCAAAGCTCGGTCTGCAAAAGCGAGCGCCGGTTTGATGTTCGGATGTGGACGGTCAGTGCGTTACCGCAATCCTGTTGTTCGGTGCGCTGGTGATTTTTGGAGAGTTGCGACGCACCCAAAAGCCAGCGTCAAATCCAGTCCGCGCGATGGGAAGATGTCATGACCCGCGTCGCAGCGATCATTGGCGGCGGGGTTATCGGTGGGGGCTGGGCCGCGCGCTTCCTGCTGAACGGGTGGGATGTCCGGGTTTTCGACCCTGACCCTGAGGCGGAGCGCAAGATCGGAGACGTGTTGAATAATGCGCGTCGGTCGATGCCAGGCCTGAGCGATGGTCCAATGCCTGCCGAAGGGCGGCTGGATTTTTGCTCGACCTTGGCCGAGGCCGTCTCGGGTGCGGCCTGGGTTCAGGAAAGTGTGCCCGAACGGTTGGATCTGAAACACAAAGTCTATGCCGATATCTGTGCGCATTCTGCGCCACGGGCAGTCCTTGGATCCTCGACCAGCGGGTTCAAACCATCACAGTTGCAGGAAGACGCCCCGAGACCCGAACAGATTGTCGTCGCGCATCCGTTTAACCCGGTTTATCTGCTGCCGCTTGTCGAGTTGGTGACAACCGATGCGAATGACCCGTCCCATATCCAACGCGCCAAAGCCCATCTGTCGGATCTCGGCATGTATCCCTTGCACGTGCGCAAGGAGATCGATGCGCATATCGCTGACCGGTTCCTCGAGGCCGTGTGGCGCGAGGCGCTTTGGCTCGTCAAGGATGGCATCGCGACGACACAAGAGATCGATGACGCGATCCGCATGGGGTTCGGGATCCGCTGGGCGCAGATGGGATTGTTCGAAACCTACCGCGTGGCCGGTGGAGAGGCCGGGATGCGGCACTTCATGGCTCAGTTCGCTCCGGCGTTGAAATGGCCCTGGACCAAGCTGATGGATGTGCCGGAATTCACCGATGAGCTTGTCGACCTGATCGCGGATCAGTCAGACGCGCAATCCGGGCAGCATTCAATCCGAGCTTTGGAGCGCATTCGCGACGACAATCTCGTTGCGATGATGCGGGCGCTCAAGGGCCAGGATTGGGGCGCAGGAGCGGTCTTGAACCGGCACGATGCCGTCATGAGCGCCGGGATGGTGCGAACGGCGAATGCCGTGACCAACTATGCCGCGCCACTTGTCACCGTAAGCCGGGCGGTGCCGATCGATTGGCTCGACTACAACGGTCATATGACCGAAAGCCGCTACCTCGACGCGTTCGCGCAGGCGACCGACCGTTTCATGGAGGTTATTGGCTGCGATCAAGACTACATCGCGCGAGGCGGCAGTTTCTTTACTGCCGAAACCCATATTCGGCATTTGGACGAGGCAAATCTCGCCGATCGGATCGAGGTGCGTACTCGGGTTCTGAGCGGCGGTGGCAAAAAGATGCGCCTGTGGCACGAGATGTTTGCGAAAGACCGTCTTCTGGCGACCGGTGAGCATATGCTGATCCATGTGAGCCTCGACTCGCGGCGGCCGGCGGACATGCCCGCCGACATGGCCAAGAAGCTTGAGTACTTTGTCGATGCTCAGTCGGGCCTGGATTTGCCAGAAGGTGCTGGCCGCCATGTGGGGCAACCGCGTTGAAGCGGGTTCTGATCACGGCCGGGGCCTCGGGGATCGGGCGGGCGATGGCTTCTGGATTTGCTGAAGCAGGCCATGAGGTGTGGGTCACGGATGTCGACGCCGTGTCGCTGCGTGATGTGCCTGAAGGATGGCACGCGCGCCAGGTCGATGTCTCCGACGAAGATGCAATGCGGACGATTTTTGACGAAATTGCTGAAGCCGGAGGCCTAGAGGTGCTGTGCGCGAACGCAGGTACTGCGGGGCCGACAGCGCCGGTTGATGCGATTTCCCTTAAGGATTGGAAAGCCTGCTTGTCGGTCAATCTGGACGGGACATTCATCGCTGTAAAGCTGGCCGCGCCTCTCATGAAAGCAGCGGGTGAAGGGGCAATCGTGATCACGTCTTCAACGGCAGGGCAGCACGGCTTTCCAAACCGCGCCCCGTATTGCGCGGCCAAATGGGCGGTGATCGGCTTGATGAAAACGCTCGCGATGGAGCTGGGCATGCATGGTGTGCGGGCAAACGCAATTTGTCCCGGTCCGGTAGAGGGACCGCGCATGGAAAAAGTCCTTCTGCGCGAGGCGGAGTCAAAGGGGATGACGCGAGACGCGCTTTACGCGGCTTACGGCGCGGGAATGTCGATGGGCCGGTTTGTCGAACCGGAAGACATTGCCAGGATGGCGGTTTTTCTGGCCTCGGATGCGGCCCAGTTGGTTTCCGGGCAGGTGATCGCGGTTGATGGGCACACTGTGAACCCTGATCCGAAAGCGGGTTAGCGGGCTGTAACGGAATGGTCAGTCGACTTTGGCGCTTCGGAAGGGGCGAAAGTTTTCCAAGTTAAATCATAATTTTGCCGGTCGTTTATCATGCAATGAACGATCTTTATGGCGTCACGTTCTCTGCTTCGGTCGACGCTTAAGGCTGGGGTTGAAAACCTTGCTCAAAGTCCCTCTTGAGGCATTGGAAACTGGCTAAGGATGGAACCTGATGAGGTTTCTTCGATCGTGCAACGATGGGTCGCCAAGCGGTATACTCTACGCTTCCCTAGGCTAGGAGTTTTTGATGCGCCCACCGATTTCGAGCGTTTGGTAAAGGGGGGAAACATGAGACTGACGGTTTTGGGATCGGGGTCACCTGAGCCCATCCCAAGGCGGACGTCATCCGGTTGCTGGCTGGGTATCGCCACGCAGTGGCCGCTCTTTTACTGAGGTGGTGGAGTGTTTGACATCTTCATCCGGTCTGGTTGCTTCCCTCAAGAAATCCCGAATCTACTCTTCATGCATCTGCATCCTGACCACATGACGGAATACGCGTGCTTGGTGCATGCAGCAAAGGACGACGGAGCGGAATCTTTGAAAGTCTTCGGACCGGCCCCAATCCGCGCCAAGATAGAAGGCTTTTTCGGATGCGATGGAGTGCTATCTCATGATCTGCACGCGCGCACGCAATGGTCGCCGGGTCGAACTTGGCTCGATCCAAGCACCAAGCCAAGACGTGCATGGCCCACTTCCCAGGTGCAGGAGACAATACCGCAGGCGTCGCGTTTCGCGGGCCGGGATGGAACCTGACGTTTTACGAGGTGCCCGATGCTCAGCCTGCGCTTGAGTGCATGGCCTTCGCGGTCGAATGCAATGGGCGCAAGTTCGTCCATTCGGGTGCCGTGGGGCTTTGCGCCGATCAAACCGAACTCACACGCAGCGAGGATCTATTAATCCACTGTTGCTACCGTCTGGATGTCCAAAGCTTGCACCCGGATTGGGACCCGCCGATGCCGTCGTCGTACGAGATTGGAGGAATGGCAAAGGCAGTCGGTGTTCGAACGGTTCTGCTGACACGTTTGCGAACCGAGATCGACACACACCTTGGACGCATTGTAGCGGTCGGGGCATTTCGCGAGGCTTTTCCGGGTGAGTGCGGTTTGGCCGAGGATCTTGACACGCATGAAGTCTGAGCCGTCAGGCATCAGGCAACCCGCCGGCCCCCGTCAAAGTAACGTGCCAGCCGGTTGAAAGAAGCTGTCCACCCGGCACCAACAACGTCTTGCAGTTCGTCGGGTAGCTGCGTTTGTTGCAGTGTGACGCGTGTGCCGCCCGCGATAGCCTCGAAAGTGACAGTCACCCGCATTGCATAACTGAATTCGGTTGCCGGCATGGTGTAGGCAAGCTTGTGCGGCGGTGCGTATTCGATGATGCGCCCGTCGATCGCGTAGTCACCGACCTTGGCTATGGTCATCCTGTGCTTGTATCTGCCGCCCAGCTTGGGTTCGACCTCAGATACAACGCGCGTCGTGTTGGCGCAGCCCCACCAATGTGTTGTCTTCGCGGCATCGATCCAGGCCGCAAAAACCTCGTCAATTGCGTGTGGGAAGTCCCGGCGCACGGTCAACACTCCGTCGGCGAATTCAGTCTCGACCTGCATCTCTGTTCTCCACTCGTTCAGGCAATAGTCTGTCCATTTCATCAAAGTGTTGGCGCCAGAATTGCACGTAATAGGTGAGCCAGCTCGCGGCTTCTTCTGCAGATCCCGATTGTGCGCTCACAACGGTCTCGCGCCCGCGTTTCTCGCGCCGAACAAGACCTGCCTGATCCAGTACCCGCAGATGTCGCGAAATCGCGGGTTGCGAGATGGCGAAATCGGCGGTGAGTTGCCGGACATTCCGGGCGCCCATCGACAGGCTGGCCAGAATACCGCGTCGCGTGGGATCGGCGAGCGCCGAAAAGATACGATCGAGCTGTTGTGAATTCATAACCAAGATGTTATGAATTTTTCATGCGATCGTAAAGCCGCGACTTGCCGAAGGGTCGAAAATGGCGCCGGACAGCCTTCCCAACATCGACGTTTACCGCGCTCTCGTCGCGCGGTTCTTTGATGCGGAGGTTAAGGGCAAGGCCAACCCCTACACGTCGATCAACGGCAATATGTACAGCTTCCTCGACAAGGCGGGCACCGTCTGTCTGCGTCTGCCGAAGGATGCGATTCAGACTTATCAGGAGGCGTTCGGGACCGGGCCGGTGACGCAATATGGTTCCGTGATGCGTGAATATGTGGCGTTGCCGCATGAGCTGCTTCGGTCACCGGACGATCTGGCGGATGTCTTCGCGGTTTGTCGGCAGCACGCTCTGGATTTACCCGCAAAGTAAGCCACGTGCGCCCTTGTCACGGGCAGACAAATGCGCGGCTTGTCTAATCCACGGACGCGCGGAGATGCCTCAAATGCGTGGGAAGGTAGCGCGCCGTCAGGTCGGCTTCGCGCACAAGCTGATCGAAATGGCGGCTGAAGGTTTCGACACGATCGCGATCGCGAAAAGCCATGTAATGGCCGCCCGCATAAAACACACAAAGAAGCGGGCCAAAGATAGTGATCGGTGCCGAATAAAGCCGTTGTGCGTCGAACAGGTAGATCCGGAGGCGGGGATAGAGTTGCTCGCTCAGGGCCAAGAAACGGTCGAGCTGCTCTCGGCGGATTTCGGCTGGCAGGCCCTGATAGTATCCTGTGCCGCGTGCGAAACTGACCAGTTCAAAACTTGGGATTGCGATCTCGTAATCCGATTGCGCTGTGCGCATCCAGGCCAGCCGATCGGCCGACGCGTTGATGGCCTGTGTCGTTGTGCGTCCCAGATGGGGGCTGTATTCCCACTCCAACATCGCCGTTGTCTTGAGCATGTCCGGCAATGCCGCAGGCACATGGCGGATCTTGTAGCCAGCGGCCTCCTGATGCCACGCAAAGATGCGTTCGTCGACCAGCGCGCGGGGCGCCTCGGTCAGTGTCAGGCTGTTCGATAGCAAGTCTGCTGCGCTTTCAGGCCGGTCCGAAATTGACAGGAGCCAATCGGCGGAGACGCCAAGTGCGGTAGCACAAGCACCGACCACCTGAGCGTTTGGCAAGCGTGGCCCGTCCCCCGACAGAAGTTGCGAGATTGTTGATCGGTCGACCCCGATCTGCCGCGCCAACCCACTTTGCGACATCCGCGCATCGTCCATTGCGCGAGCAAGTCGTTGCCGAAACTGTTCCGCGCGATCACGTTTGTCGACGATATCCACCATCACGAGATTTTTATCACAGACGGTGAGTTTTGTTGACTCTAATCCGAATGGTCAGTGCCGGTTGCCTGTGGCACGGTTTTACTGGGACAATTCAAAAAGGTACGGAATGACAACGATCGCACGAGCGGCCGCGAAGCGCCGCGCGCGGCCGGTAGAGTGGAAAACCGTTTCGCTGATTTTGGGATGTTACGGAGCTTGGGCCGGTTTGACGGCTCTGCTGTGGGCAACAGCACCCCTTACCACTGTGATCCTTTTGGGCATCGCAATCGCCTTTCACGCCTCGCTGACACACGAGGCCATCCATGGCCACCCGTTTGCAAACCAGACGGCGAATGAGGCTGCCATGGCGCTGTCGCTGAACCTCTGTATTCCGTTCGCCCGGTTTCGGGATTTGCATCTGGCGCATCACCGGGACTCCAACCTGACCGACCCCTATGACGACCCCGAGACAAACTATCTTGACCCGGCCAAGTGGTCGCGGATGCGCACCTGGGCTCAGTGGCTTTATCGGTTGAACAACACGCTGGCCGGACGCATTCTGGTCGGCCCGGTGATTGGGCAGCTGACCTTTTGCTATGATGAATGGCAACGTGCCAAGGGAGGTGACTGGGCGGTCCTGCGGGCCTGGACCCTGCATGCGGTCGGAGTAGCTATCGTGATCACCTGGGTGATCTGGACGCCAATGCCGGTCTGGGCATATCTTGTTTCGGCCTATCTGGGCCTTTCATTGCTGCGCATCCGCACCTTTGCCGAACACCGGGCGCATGAACGCAGCCGCGCGCGAACTGTGATCATCGAAGACCGCGGACCGCTGGCGCTTCTGTTTCTAAACAACAATCTGCATGTGGTGCACCACATGCATCCAGATGTGGCCTGGTACGATTTGCCTCGCATGTATGCGCGCGGCAAGGATCGGTATGTGGCCTGCAATGAAGGCTATGTGTTCCGATCTTATGGTGAGCTCTTCCGCCGACATTTCTGGCGCGCGAAGGATCCGGTGGCGCATCCGCTCTGGCCAAGGTCCTGATTTCCCGTCATCAAAGGCGCCATGAGCCTTTGGATCCCGATCACGATTGCAGCCGCCCTGTTTCAGACGGTGCGCTTTATGCTGCAGAAATCGCTGAGCGCCGTGACACTGTCAGCGGCCGGCGCGACCTTTGCGCGTTTTGCCTATTCGGCGCCGTTGATCGTGATTGCGCTTCTGGCCTATCTGCTGGCAACCGAGCAAGGCTTGCCGTCGATGACGGCGCTATTTTGGTTGTTTGTCACGGCGGGCGGCTTGGCTCAGATCCTCGCGACCGTGTGCGTTGTCTTGCTCTTCAAGCAAAGGAATTTTGCGGTCGGTATCACGTTCAAAAAGACCGAGGTGATCCAGACCGCGCTGGTTGGCCTGGCGGTGCTGGGCGACGGCATCACCGTGGGCGGGTGGGTCGCGATCCTGATCGGGCTCGCCGCCGTCCTGGTCCTGTCGAAGACGCCGGGCGGATCGGGGCCTTGGTGGCGGCATCTGACGAACCGGGCGTCCCTGCTGGGGTTAAGCTCCGGTGTCTTGTTTGCTGTGTCGGCGGTCAGCTACCGTGGCGCTTCGCTGGAGCTCGGGCAAGGCGACGCCATCCTGCGCGCCGCAACGACCTTGGCCGCTGTCACCACAACGCAGATGTTGGGTATGGTGCTGTGGCTCGCCTGGAGAGACCGCGCGCAGCTGGCGGCCGTCTGGGCGTCGCGGAAGGTATCGGTTTGGGTGGGGCTGACCAGCATGGGCGGGTCCTTCTGCTGGTTCCTTGCCTTCACACTGCAGAACGCGGCTTATGTGAAAGCGCTGGGCCAAGTTGAGCTGATATTTAGCCTCATGGCCTCGACCCTGTTTTTTCGCGAAGAGATCACCGGCCGTGAAATCGCGGGTATGGGCATGCTGGTGCTGTCGATCCTCGTTCTGGTCTTGGCAATTTGAGGCACCGAGACCTGCGATGAGGCCGGCGGCTCAGTCGGTCCCGGGCAGAACCCGGCCGCGCAGGCGCAGAAACAGACTTGCCTCATCATTGTTCTTGAAAAACGGCACGCTATCCGGCGGCGACCGGTCGCCAACGCGTGCGGCGACCTCGGCCAGCACAACTTCTGTTATGAACGGAAGATCGAACTGGCGTGCCTCGCGGATCGGGACCCATTGCAGGTGCTGAAGCTCATCAGATGCAGCACTGAAATCATCCGCATCACCGCACAGATGCTTGGCATCGAGCAGAAAGAAACGCGCGTCGAACCGTCTCGGTCGGCCCGGCGGCGTGATCGCGCGGAACACAAATTGCAGGTTTCGGGCATCGGGCTTGTGGCCGGATGCGGCAAAGCTCTGCCAATCCGCAGGCGCGTCGACCCAGTCCCCGCGTTGCCCAAGGATCAGTCCGGTTTCTTCCCACAGCTCGCGCACGGCTGCTGCCGCGAGGGCGGTTTGATTGACCCCGATGCTGTCTTCGGCAAGACGTGTGAAACACGGCTCGGGCAGAGGACCGGCCAGCGGCACAACCTCGTCTTCAATATCCACCGCACCGCCGGGAAAGACAAACTTGTTCGGCATAAACGCCGCCGCCTTGCCGCGCTGACCCATCAGAACGGACGGGTCGCCTTCCCGGTCGCGCAAGACGATCACGGTCGCGGCATCGCGGATAGCTGTTTTGTCTATGGTCATGCCCGCCTTTCCAGAGCAGCGTTGCGCCCTGTCCGTCCGGGTGATCAGTCGGTCTGTCCGAACCCGTGCATGCGCCGCGCCCATTGAAAACCGACAACCACCCCCTTCAGTCTTGGCAGAAGGTAAAGGGAGAGGGCAACGCATCCAACCGCAAAGATCGTGAAGAGGATCAGCGGGTCGGGCCGCCAGGTCACGAAGGCAAAGTGCAAAAGCGGGGCCATCAGGTGTCCGACGATCAGGATGGTAAGGTAAGCCGGGCCATCATCGGCGCGCGCGGGTGACAGATCCTCGCGGCAGACCGGGCAGGTTGTGTTGAGCTTGAGATAACCGCGCAACAGCGGTCCGTTGCCGCATTTCGGGCATTTGCACCGATATCCACGTGCAAGCGCTGGCCAGAGGGGGCGCTGTTCTTCGGTTTGGGTCTCTTCGTGTGCGGTGGACTCGATCGATTGCGTCATCGGGGCGGCCTTTCGCTGCAACGCCGTCTTACATGGCGGGTCCGGTGCCGGGTATAAAGGGGTGATCGAGGGTTGCGGCGCCATGTCGCAAAGACCCGCACGCCCGCCCGTTGTTGGAGGGTAAAAAAAAATCGACGGAGATTTTGGATGGTGGCGTTTGATGTATATCTCGGGCGGCATGGGGTCGCTCGCGCATAAGGGAAAGAAAATGAAAAACGCAAATTTTATGGCCCTGATCGTCAGCGGAGCAGTCATCTTGTCTGTTGGAGCAGCGCTGGCGCATGGACCGCGTGGACCGATGCCAAGCTTCTCGGAGCTTGATGCCAACGCAGACGGCGAATTGACCGAACAGGAGTTGCAGAACCACCGCTCGGTCCGTTTTCAGTCGCTGGATGCGGACAGCAACGGTTCAGTCACTGTCGAAGAGTTGGATCAGAATATGCGCGACAATGCCCGCGATCGCGCGGAGCGGATTGTTGAACGGCTGGATGCAAATGGCGATGGGGCGTTGAGCGAAGATGAAATGGCACCGCGACGTGACCGCGCGGGGCGGATGTTCGACCGGATCGATGCCGACAACAGCGGCACGATTTCCGAGGACGAGTTCGAAACGGCGCGCGATCGCGTGCGCGACCGAGCAGACAAGCGGTCGCGTTCGAACTGATCGGGCGTGGTGGACGGCTCGCCTCCATTGACCGCGCTGTCGCGCGCAACGTCCGGTGCCGTCGAGGCGCCGGACGACGACCGGTTGCTGGCGGCCTTTGCCGCCGGAGACCGTTCGGCGGCGGCTGTGTTGACCACGCGTCTGGCGCCGGTGGTTTACAAGGTGGCGATGCGGATGCTGAACAATCGGGCCGAGGCCGAGGATGTCACGCAGGAAAGCCTGCTACGTCTGTGGCGGATGGCGCCGAGCTGGCAGCCGGGAAAGGCGCAGGTCAGCACCTGGCTCTACCGCGTGGCACTTAACCTCTGTCGCGACCGGATGCGCCGGGTGCGCGGCGGGACAGTGGACATCGCCTCAATCGCGGAGCCGCCGGATGATAGTCCATCCGTGAGTGATGCGATGCTGACTTCGAGCCGTAACGCTGCGCTGCAAGGCGCGCTGGCGACATTGCCCGAACGGCAGCGGCAGGCGGTGATTCTGCGGCACATCGAAGAATGGCCGAACCCTGACATCGCGGCCGCAATGGACATCAGCGTCGAGGCGGTTGAAAGCTTGACGGCGCGGGGAAAACGGGCGCTGGCGGCCGCCCTCAAGGGGCGCCGTGACGAATTGGGATTTGCCGATGACTGACATGGACCGTGACACCAAAGATCTCGAGGCGTTGTTCGACGCCGCCCGCAGGACGCCGGCCGAGCCCGCGCCGGATTTCCTAGCGCGTCTGGTGGATGAGGCCGAGACGGAACAGCGCCGTCAGTCACACGTGCCGGTGACTGCGCCGAGCAGTTGGTTCAAGGATCTCTGGGATCAGATGCGTATCGGACCAGGCGGCTGGGCCGGTGTCGCGGGGTTGGCGACAGCCTCAATGGCCGGGATCTGGTTCGGCTTTGCGCCGCCCTCCGGAACGTTTGACCCGGCCGATTTGCTGCTAGGCACGGATTATGGGCTGACCGACAGCATTTTGATGGTGCCGTCGCTTGAGATTGAGGAGGGCTGAGACGTGGCGGATCAAGACATGAGCCCCGCTCCTGAGCTGCAGAAACCGCGGTCACCGCTCTGGATGCGCGTCGCTTTAATCGGCTCGCTGGCCGTGAACCTTGCGGTCGCAGGCGTCGTTGTGGGCACGATGATGCGCGTGACTGGACCGGACGGGCCACCCCGGACCGGACCACCCGCCGGGGTGATCATCTACCGCGTGCTACCGGATGAAGAACGTCGCGACATGCGGGCCAAGATGCGTGACATCAACCGCACGAGCCGGGAAAGCCGCGCGCGTCTGGTGGCCGGGCTACCGGATGCGCTGCGCGCGGACCCGCCGGATCTGGCGACGGTTGAGGCGCTTGTTCAGGGTGAACGTGATCGGATGCTGGATTGGCAGACACAGTCTTATGTTCATTGGCTGGAGCAGGTCCGCGCGATGTCGCCCGAGACGCGGTCGGCTTACGCCGATCGGCTGGAAGAGGCTTTTGTGCGGCGCGGCCGTCACGGTTCGAAGCGCGACAAAGACTGAGTTGGAGCGCAGAAACGACGGCTGGACGAAGCCATTGGGGGTCACCCGTGGTTGTGAAACCGGCAGTTACCCGGTGATCAGCTCTAGTCACCTGACGCATCTCATTTATTGGACGTATTT
>JBCCVT010000046.1:0-15164 GCA_039195015.1 Pseudomonadota bacterium | reverse complement strand
GTCTTCCAGTTCGACTTCCTTGGCAACGGTCACGCCATCCTTGGTGATGCGCGGTGCGCCAAAGGATTTGTCGATGACAACGTTGCGGCCCTTGGGGCCGAGGGTGACTTTAACCGCATCGGCGAGGATGTTCACGCCGTTCAGCATGCGGTTGCGGGCATCAGTGTCGAATTTGACGTCCTTAGCAGCCATGTGTTCTTTCTCCTAAGAGGTGTGGATGTCTTGCGACCCGGGATCGGGTGGAAGGCGGAAGGTTCCGCCGGATCGAAAAGCCAGACAGGCTTATTCGATGATCCCCATGATGTCGCTTTCCTTCATCATCAGAAGCTCTTCGCCGTCCAGCGTGACTTCGGTGCCCGACCATTTGCCGAACAGGATCTTGTCGCCGGCTTTGACCGCCATCGGGATCAGCTCGCCACTGTCCTTACGGGCGCCTTCGCCACATGCCATGACTTCGCCTTCGCTCGGCTTTTCTTTTGCGCTGTCGGGAATGATCAGCCCGCCGGCCGTCTTCTCGTCGCTTTCCACACGACGCACCAGCACGCGGTCATGAAGCGGTTTCAATGCCATCTTTGCAGCTCCTTGGGCTCAAAGGTTTCCTCCGTACCTTTCCCCGGGGGAAAGGCCGTTAGCACTCACCGATGTCGAGTGCCAACGGCGCTGAGTTAGACATCACGCCTTCAGGAGTCAACCGGCAATCCAAACGGTATTTTCAGTTTCTTACGCAAGCGCGGCGGTTGGTCGCTGAAGCACCCGCTGCGGTCGTCGGATCAGTCGTTTCGGTGTAGACTTCGACCATCAGCCAAGGAGTGATCGGATGAACGTCAATCGACGCGCCTTTCTGCGCGCTTCTTCAGCAATTCTTGCCTCTAACATTATCCCGCGCGGGATATCCGCGCAATCTGCCCGCAACGTCCAATTCATACCCCATGCCGGTCAGGCAGGGGCGTTCTGGGCCATGGTCGAGGATGACGCCTTTATCAAGGCCATCCCGCGAACCGAATTCGATCCGCGCCCGACCGGGCTGATCGAACGCGGCGTCGTCAGCCGGACCTATTCGCCCACGCGGGTTCTTTATCCGTATGTGCGGAAATCCTATCTCGACGGGCTCGACGGAGACCGAAAACCCGGCCTGCGCGCCCGCGACACGTTTGTCCGCGTGGACTGGGGCACCGCGCTTGGCCTGACCTCAAAGGCCATTCTGGACACCATCGAAAGCCACGGAAACGAGGCGATTTTCTCAACCTCCTACGGGGCCTGGGCCCATGGCGGCGTGCTGACCCCGAACGTCCTGCAAGGGCGGTTTTTCAACCTGATCGGGGGCATGGCGGTCACGGTGGGCGATTTCTCGGGTGGTGCTGCGCAAGTGGTGATGCCGCATGTGGTTGGCGATATGGAAGTCTATTCCCGCCAGACCTCGTGGTGGCAGCTTTTGCAGAACACCGAACAGGTGATCCTGGTGGGCGTCGATCCTCACAAGAACGGTCGCGCCGAAGGCGGCACCGCCGACCATTCGATGTTCCCGCGGTGGGAAGCGATCCGCGCGGCTGGCGTGCGGTTTGTCTCGATTAATCCACAGCGCACGACAACGGATGACTGGCTGAATGCCGAGTGGGTCAAGATCATCCCCAACACCGACACCGCGCTGTTTCTCGCCATGGCGCATAGTCTGGTGACCAAACGCAAACACGACGTCGATTTCCTCAACACGTACACGGTGGGCTGGGAGGCTTATGTCGACTACCTGCACGGCAAAACAGACGGTGTCGCAAAATCACCGGAATGGGCGGCCGCAATCACCGGCATCCCGGCCAACAAGATCCGTGCACTGGCCGACTCCTGCGCCGACAAACGCACGCAGCTTGCGGGATCCTGGTCAATCCAGCGCGCGCATCACGGAGAGATGCCCTATTGGGCGATGGTCGCCTTTTCCTGCATGACGGGTCAGTTCGGATCGCCCGGTGGCGGCATCGGATTTTCCTGGCATTGGGGCCAGGGCGGCGCGCTCTATTCCCATGCGATTGCGCCGGGCGGGCTGCCACAGGGTCGCAACAACACGGTGGGAATCTGCCCGGCCTCGCGTCTCAACGAGATGCTGTTGAACCCGGGCAAGCCATTCACCCGAAACGGTACGACCTACAGCTATCCGGATGTGCAGATGATCTACAACGCGGGCAACAATTTTGCCTCGCACCAGCAAGACACCAACGAGCTTTTGCGCGCGATGGAGAAGGTGCACACCGTTGTCGTTCAGGATTGCTGGTGGACCGCCTCGGCCCTGGTTGCCGATATCGTTCTGCCCGCCTGCACGACGGTCGAGAAGAACGAGATCAGCTCGGGCGGGACCTATTCCAAGGACAAGGTCTATGCGATGCGGCAGGTCATCCCGCCGCGCGGCGAAAGCCTCGATGATTTTGAAATCTTCCGGCGGCTCGCGGCGATCTTCAACGTTGAAGAGCAGTTCTCGGACGGGCGCGACGTTCTCGAAATCCTAGAGGATAGTTATTATAAATCAACGGCTTCCGAAGTCGTCGACTGGGAGGAATTCTGGGAATCCGGCGTCGCCCGCGTACCGATCCCTACCGAGGAGCGCACCTGGACGCGCCATGGCGCCTTTGTCGAGGACCCCGAGGCCAACCCTCTGGCGACCGCCAGTGGCAAGGTCGAGATCTTCTGTCAGACAATCGCCGATATGGAGCTGGACGATTGCCCGCCAATGCCGACCTGGCTGGAGCCTGCCGAGTACCTCGGCAACGCGCCTGAACCGGGCATGGTGCATGTTGTCGGCCCGCATCCCTATAACCGGATCCACAGCCAGTTTGCCCAGTCGGACCTGCGCGACGAGCTCAATATCGAGGACCGGGAATTCGTTCGGATCAGCGCCGAAGATGCTGAAAAAAGGGGGATTTCCGATGGTGACCTCGTCGAACTCTGGAATGATCGCGGTGCGGTGATCGCAGGGGCGCGGGTGGATGACGGGATCATGCCGGGCGTGGTGTCGCTCTATGAAGGCGCGTGGCTGTCCTTTGACAGCAAGGGCCGCTGCAATTCAGGAGCGATCAACATGCTCACAAGCTCACGAGCGGCAAGCAAGTTGAGTCAGGCCACGACCGCGAATACCTGTCTGGCCTGGCTGCGCAAGGCCGAGGATGTGGAAGGTCCGAACCTCGCCTATCAGGCACCGCAATTCGTTGATGACACGCAAGTGACGCTGGACCCTGCGATTTTCGGGCTGGAACGGGCGGGCGATGTGGCCTCGGAATTCATGGCGAACATGGATCCGGGCGAGCGGCTTTTCTACGAGAAATGCACCATGTGCCACATCCCGCGCGACCCGGCGGGGCACACGAAAAAGGAATGGGACAGCATCACGCAATCGATGTTCCCCAATGCCGGATTGCAGGGGGAAGAGGCGCAGCAGGTGCTCGACTGGCTCTACGCCAACGCGAAGGACGCATGAGGCCGACCCCATCGCAAATCCCGCGTTTTGTCCGTTTTGTACATGCGCGGGATATGGGTTTGTCCGTTTTGTACAAAACCGGGCGGCGCCGATTTGGGCGATTTCCGGCCATCCGGCTGCGCATTCGTGATCGTCGTCGCGCCCGAATACAGGTGCGTCTGGAACCAAACTTCGTGGATGGCGCGCCCCCGTCCCCGGTGAGGCCACGGGACCAAGCGGCGGGCACGGTGCCCGCCGGATGTCAGTCCTGTGGTCTAGCGGCGGGCGAGTGTCGGCAGGCCGATCAGCCGCGACAGCGAGAACCCGCCCTTCTTCGACGAGCCCGGTTCGGACCGCACAATCAGCGGCAGCAGGAAATTGGCCATCCGGGCGTGCCTAGGGAAGGCGGATTTGTCAAATGGCTTGCGGCGGCTCAGAAGCGGCAGGAGCAGGTTCGCCATCCGCCCATGCCGCGGGATGAGAGATTTGTCGAAGGGTTCACGACTGCTCAGCAGCGGCACCGGGTAATTCGCCATTCGGGGCGCGCGGGGCATCAGCGCGTTGGTGCCCGTCTTGCCGTTGATCAGATGCGGGAACGGCCAGTTCGCCATGCGGGAATGGCGCGGGAAAAACGAGGCGTCAAACGGCTTGCGGCGATTGGTCAGCGCGATCGGCCAGTTGGCCATCCGGGCGTGACGCGCAAAGAGGAACCGGTCGGAGGGCTTGCGCCGGATTGTCAGCGGAAAGATCAGATTGGCCATCCGGGCATGGCGCGGAAAGGCAAATTCGTCGCGCGGCTGCAGCCGGGCGGTCAGCGGGATCGGCCAGTCGGCCATCCGCGCATGACGCGGGAAGGCGAAGTTATCGGCGGGCTTGCGGCGGCTGATCAGCGGGATCGGCCAGTTCGCCATGTGATAGGTGGTGCTGTCGGGATCCCGGTCCCGCGTCATGAAACGGGGGTGATCCGACATGATGTTCATCGGCTTGCCGGGGCGACTATCGGGCACAAAGATCTCTTCGGGCAGGTTGCCGAGCGGCACCGCCCCCATGCTGGCCAGACCCTCGCGCGCGATGGCGGCGACGTTCAGCGGCCGGTAGCCGGCCTCGACCAGCACAACCGCCCCACCCTTTTCGACACGCGACCGGTAGGCCTCGGCCGTGGCATCGGTCACGTGGCGCTTGATGAGGTCGTCGGTAAGGCCATCGGTGCTGGTGTAGACCCGCACGATATTGGCCGGCACGCGCTGGCGCAGAAGTGCTCGGCGCGCGGCCTGGGCCTGTGCTGGATCTTCGAAATACCGGGTGATGACTTTGGTCATGAGGCCTCCGCTGGATTGGAGTGGGGGTCGGTTACATGTCTCGTCGGTGCTGCGCCGTCCTGTCGTGTCATGCGTGACGCGCCAAGCGCCACAGGCAACAGAATAGCGCACGCGACGCCGAGGAACACCATTTCAATGAGAAAGACGAGATTATAGGGCACATGGGCTGCAATTTGCCCTTGCGAGGACAGGCTGACCACCAGATCGCGGACGATCCCGGCCAGCGCGATGCCAAGCCCCGCCGAGGTCGCCTGGACGGCGCCCCAGGTGCCCAGGGCAAGACCGATCTGTTCGCGGGGTGCCGAGCGGATGCTGGCGGTCAGGGTCGCGTGGCCGAAGAGCCCCGCGCCGAGCCCGGTGGCCAGCGTCGCGGCAAGGAACAGAACCGGCCCGCCACCGGCCGATGACAGGATGAGCGCGGCAAAGCCCGGAATGCCGATCAACGCGCCGATCAGACCAAGCCGTTCCGCCGAGCCGCCGGAGCCGAGGACCCGTGACGCGATGCCGAAGCCGACAAGCGTGCCTCCGGCCAGCAGGGCGGTCAGCTTGGTTGTCTGCGCGACCGAGAAGCCGAGCGCCTGACCGCCATAGGGTTCCAGCAGCACATCCGCCGCGCCGAACCCGAAGGTCCCGAGTGCGATCACCACAAGGAGCCGCGCCTTGCCCGGCATCTGCACGTATTGGCGCAGCGTGTCGCGGAATGGCGCGACCTGCGCAGCCGCCATCGCGCGGGCCCGATCGCGGTTTCGCGCCTCCTGTTTCCACATGGCCAGCAGGTTCAGGGAAACGGTCACCACGGCCGCGCCCTGGATCACCTGGACGAGCCGTCCGGGCGTGTAGGGATCAAGCAGGGCGCCGAACACCAGTGCCGAGACCACCATGCCCAGAAGCAGCATGACATACATCAGCCCGACGACCTTGGGCTGATCCTGTTGCGGGACGAGATCGGTGGCCAGCGCCAGCCCGACCGTCTGCACCATATGCACGCCGGCCCCGACGAGCAGGAAGGCGAGCGCGGCCGAGGAGAGACCAATCCAGCGCGGCGCGTCGAACGCCTCGCCATAGCCCGACAGGACAAGCAGCGCGAAGGGCATGATCGCGAAGCCGCCGAACTGATAGAGGGTGCCTTTCCAGATATAGGGAAGGCGGCGCAGCCCGAGCGCGGATTTGTGGGTGTCGGATTTGAAGCCGACAAGCGTCCGGAACGGGGCGAAGAGAATGGGCAGGGCCAGCATGCAGGCCACCAGCGTGGCCGGCACCGACAATTCGACGATCATCACGCGGTTGAGCGTTCCCGCCAGCAGGACAAGCGCCATGCCGACAGTGACCTGAAAGAGCGACAGGCGGATCAACCGCCCAAGCGGGACCTCGTCTGACGCGACATCGGCAAAGGGGAGGTACTTTGGCGCCAGCGACAGGATCCTCCTGACCGCCAGGTCACGGTAGCTCAGTTTCATGACAGGCCTCGATGCGAACCATCGGCCGCCCGGCGACGCGGGCGACCGCATTGGCTGACTTCCCGGCGGGCGCGCCAACCGCCGCGGACGTCAGTCTGATTTAAACAAGGCTGGCGGGCTTGCCGCCGCTAGGACTTCATCGGGGTGCAGAATGGCCCTCGCCTTGGTGCCATCCGGAAGGATGACCGTGATTTCCTGGCCACCACCGTCGAGCGGACGTGCGTAGGAGACCTTGGCCGTTTCGGCGTTCATCTCCTGCGTGGTCAACGCAGCGGTTTCAGCATCGCCTGACCCAAGCGGTTGACCGGACAGGAAGTCCGACACCCAGGACGTGTTGCTCAGCACCGCGACATGCACGGCGAACGAGCCCACGGCAACTGCGCCCAGGAAAACGGGCACTCCGACGGCCGGTGGTACGACCAGCCACATCTTTGCATTATTCATGACGAACCTCCGTTAGCCGAGCCAGGGGGTCGAGGCGGCCACAAGGAAATGCGCGATCAAAGCGATGGCCCCGAAAACCCGGGTGCCGTCGATCAGATAACTGTGCACTTCCTCCGCCTCTTTCAAAGTCAGGCCGGTTGGCCAGACTTTGTCATCGTCGTCAGTCGCATCGGACATATTCGAACTCCTTCATAGTTTCATCTACAAAGCGTCGACCAGTCCTCAATCTACGCATCCAGACCTGGCAGCGCTTGTTGCCGACACGCGGAAAGCCCCGCACGCCTGCCAGACCATTATGTAACTTTTTCTGGACACTTGAAATGTTAAATTCAGTTTACATCGGAACCGCTTAGGATTTTTCCGAAATCGCGCGCGGTCGATTTGGACCCGAATCAATGCGTCGGATTGCCACGGCTGGGTCGGTCTGACGGGCGCCCGGATCGCGGGCGCGGTGCCTGTCTTGCGAACGCCGAGCGCGGCGGTCCGGAGAACCGGCAAGCGGGATTTTTCCTGTCAGTAGAGCAGCTTCCGACGTGGCCATCTTCGAGGCGACAGTCGGCGTGCGGGGTCCGGATCATCGCGGGATTCCGGTTTGGACGGGTTCGGCCTGGCCTGCGCGATCGCCGCTTTGGGGTGCGTGTCAAAAGCCCTGCGCGTGGTCATGCGGGGGTCTTTGCCGATCGCCGTGTCTTGGCTGAAAGGCGGTTGCGCGACGCTGCACCGGGGGCTCCAATCGCGGTGGAGACGCGCCGCGCAAAGGAAGGATGCCCGCATGACCATCACCTATGACGAGGCCGTGCTGCGGTCGGTCCGGCATTACCTGGGCCAGATCGCGGCCGTCCTGGACAGGCTGTCGAGCCATGAGGCCCCGGCAGATCTGCTGGCCATCCGGCTTGCGCCGGACATGTTCGACACCGGGTTCAACTTTGCGCTGGCCAGTCAATTCGCGGCGCGGGCCCTGTGCCCTCCGGCGGGGGTGGAGCCACCCGAGATCCCCGAGGATCTGTCCTGTGACGGGCTGCGTGCCTTCAATGCCGAGATCGGCACCTTGATCGCGCCGGTCACCGCTGACCAATTGCGCGGGCGGGTCCGACACAGCGCGGGCAATGCGCAGTTGGAACAGGACGCGCCGGACTATATTGCCCGGTTCGCCCTGCCCAACATGATCTTTCACCTCTCCGTGGCCTATGCCGGGCTGCGGCATGGCGGCATGGCGATTGGAAAGGCGGATTTCGACGGGCTGCACGTATACTGTCGGCCCTCAGGACAGGACCTTGGGAAGGGACGGATCATTGCCCCATTCCGCCCAGGAGCGGTGATACACCCGGACCCTTGGGAAGCCGAGCAGGCGCAGCGCGACATAGCTGTGCGCCGAGGCGAGCCCCACCTGGCAGTGAAGGATCACGTTGTGGTCGGGGCTCACACCGTGGCGGGCGAAATGATCCAGCAGATCGCCCGCACTGCGGAACCGCGCGGCATCGTCGAGATTCTGCGCCCAGGGGACGTTCACCGCCCAGGGAATATGCCCGTCCTCATACATCCTGGTCGGGCGTACATCGATGAGCACGCCGCCCGGCGCATCGTTCTGGAGCAGAACGTCCTGCGCGCTGGCATACCGTCGCGGGCTGGGCGCGGCGTGGAACACCGCCGGCGGGTGCGCGACCGCTTTGGTCGACGCGTCATGGCCTGCTCCGGTCCAGGCGGAATAGCCGCCATTCAGGAGCGCCACGTTCCGGTGGCCGAGATATTCCAGCAGCCAGAACATCCGTGCGGCGTGGAACCCGCCCTTGTCATCATAAAGCACAACCTGCCGATCCGCGGCGACGCCAAGCGCACCGAGAAGGGTTTCAAGTGCGGCGACGGGTTTCAGTGAACCGTCGACCGGACTGTGACCGGCGACCACGGCGTTGGGCTCGAGATGCTGGGCACCGGGGATGTGGCCCGCGTCGAAATCCGCGCGCGGACGCACGTCGATCAGAACGGGGCCGTCGCCGGTGCCGGAGCTTTGCGCCGCTTGCTGCGCGATCCGCGCGGCCAGCGCATCCGCGTCGACCAGCAGCTGCGAGTTCGCGTAGCCGGTGCTGTCCTGCGCCCAGGATGGCCGCGCAAGGGCCAGCCCGGCCGCGAGCGTCAGCAGGCCAAAGCCGCGCCGTGTGAGATCTTCTGTCATCATCTTGTCCAGTTCTGTTTCAGCTTTGCATCGCACCGACGAGGCGGAGATAGGGCACCGGCGCTTTCCAGCCCCTGGGGAAGCGTTCGCGCGCGACCTCGTCCGAGACCGATGACGCGATCACCACGTCCTCGCCCTGTTTCCAGTTCGCGGGCGTGGCGAGCTGCTGTCGGGCGGTCAGTTGCAGGCTGTCGATTGCGCGCAGCACCTCGTTGAAGTCGCGGCCCGTGGTCATCGGGTAGGACATGGTCAGCTTGATCGTCTTGTCCGGCCCGATCACGAAGAGGGTCCGCGCGGTGGCATTGTCAGCGGCGGAGCGGCCGGCGGCGCTGTTGCCGGCATCAGCGGGGAGCATGTCGTAGAGCTTGGCAATGCTCAGATCGCTGTCGCCGATCAGCGGGTAGTTCGGGGCAAACCCCGCGACCGTCTGGATGTCGCCGGCCCAGCGCTGGTGATCTTCGACCGGGTCGATCGAGAGGCCGATGATCTTGACGCCCCGGCGGTCAAACTCTGGCTTCATCTTGGCGACGATGCCCAGTTCGGTCGTGCAGACGGGGGTGAAGTCCTTGGGGTGTGAAAAGAGCACGCACCAGGACTGGCCGATCCAGTCGTGAAAGCGGATGGTGCCTTCGGTCGAGGGGGCCGCGAAGTCGGGCGCGAGGCTGTTGATGGCAAGAGGCATCTGGTGTCCTTTCCGTTGCTTTGATGCGCGCCAGCCGCGACCGGCCGTCTGGGCGGCCGGGTTGCGCGGCGGCGCTTGCGCAAAAGCTACGCACGGGGCGGTGCGGATACCTGAAGGAGTTCTGAACGTTTTCTGAAAAGGTCGGATCGTTCCCGAGAAGGTTGACCCGGAGGCGATGGAGCGACGGGCGAAATCAGGCCACGCCGAGCTCGGCGGCGATCCGGCGATAGCCGCTATGGCCATTGAGGCGCGAGAGCGCCGGTTCGGCCGAGAGCCAGGCCGGGTGACACCAGCCGCGATCGGCGACGGCCTCGAGCGTGCGGATGGCACCGTCCGTGTCTCCGATCAGCGCACGGGCAACGAGGTCGTAGAATTCAAGTGGCGAACCCATGGCGCTTTCGGCATTCATCGCGCCAAGCGCGGCCTCGGCTTCGCCGAGCTGCGCCAGCAACGGGCCCAGCGTGTTCACCGCGCGCGGCTCGTGCGGATCACTGCCAAGACGCGCCTGAACCCGCTGCAACGTCTGTTCCCCCAGCCGTCGCGCGCGGGCGGGATCGATCGCCGAGGCGGCGCGGGAGGCCAGGTAAAGCGGCCGGAAATTGTCCCGGTCGAGCGCGCCGGCCCGTTCGGCCAGCGCCGTTGCGCCGCTGTAATCGCGGGCGGCAAAGAAGGTGCGCGCGGCGAGGTAATGCACATCGGCATCGTTCAGGTCGCATTGCAGGGCGCGGCTGAAGGCGCGGCGCGATGCCTGCCAGCGTTCGACGGCGCCCAGCGCGTAGCCGAGGGACGCCTGCGCGATGGCGAGGTCGGGGCGCAGGTGGATCGCCTGGGTGGCGCGGTCGACGGCCTCGGCCAGCCCCCGGGTCCCGTTGGCCCGGTAGAGATGGCGCTGGACCAGCATGATCGCGTGCTCGGCCTGTGCGAGCGCGAATGTCGGCGCGCGTTCGGCGGCCTCGCGCGCCACCATCTCGGCGCGTTCGAGCGATCCGGGGCCGCTGCGCGACAGGAGCACGCGCGCCTCAAGGCAGAGCCCGTAGGCGTCGATGTCAAATCCGCACTCGGCGCCACATGCCGGCGCGACCGCGGGGTCGACCTCAAAGAAGACCGGAGCGGTGAGGCGATATCCGGACCGTGCCACGGTTTCGATCACGGGGCCTTCGGACGCGCGGGTTTTGAAGACGCGGCGCAACTCGGTGATGACCTGCGTGAGGCTTTCGTCGCCGACGGTGACGCGCGGCCAGCCGCGGTCCAGAAGGTCCGAGCGCAAGACGACATCGCCCTGCGCTTCGGCCAGCGCGTCGAGCACACGGAGCGCGCGGGGCGAGATGCGCCGTTCGACGGATCCGTTCGTCAGGCTGCGGGCGGCGCGGTCAACACGCCAGGGGCCGATGTGAAAGACCCGGTGTTCGTCTGAATGTAGCATGCTCAAATCTGCGCTTTTGGCGCGGGGTAATAATCGCAGCCCTCCCGGTCAATTCAAAAGGATGAGAGGGGGGTCCGCCGTAGATAGGGCTGCGCGAAAGGTGGCGCAAGGTGGCAATCGGATCAGCCCGCGTGATGTCGCAGACAGGCCAAGCTTTGGCGCGGATGGGAATTGACCCAAGGTCACCGCACGCGCAGGCTTTTTGAACGGGTCCCGCAGGCGGGATCCGCCGGAACAATCCGCAAGGGAGGAGCGCGGAATGACCGAAACCACCCTCAGACAAAGCTATGATCGCGACGGATATGTGTCGCCCGTGCCGATCCTGAGCCGCGAAGAGGCGGCGCGCCATCGGGCGATCCTGGAGGCGGCCGAGGCGCAGATCGGACCGCTGCATTACAAGGCGAAGATGCACACTGTCCTGCCATCGGCCTGGGAGATCGCGACGCACCCGGCGGTGCTGGATGCGGTCGAGGCGATCCTGGGGCCGGACATCCTGCTTTACGATGTGGAATACATCATCAAGGAGCCGGGCACGCCGTCCTTTGTGTCATGGCATCAGGATCTGACCTTCTGGGGTCTGAGCGCCGATGATCAGGTGACGCTGTGGCTGGCCCTGTCGCCCGCAAATGCCGAAAGCGGCTGCATGCGGATGATCCCGGGCAGCCACATGCAGGGCATGGTGCGCCACGACACATCGGACGATGCCAACAACGTGCTGTTTCAGTCCCAGACCGTGCAGGATGTGGATGAGGCGGACGCGGTGCTGTGCCCGCTGGAGCCCGGCGAGGCGTCGTTCCACCATGGCTGGACGCTGCACGCATCGATGGCAAACCAGAGCACGGACCGCCGCATCGGGCTCAACGCGCAATTCATCGCGCCGCATGTGCGGCAGACCAAGCATGACAAGGACACGGCGGTGCTGGTGCGGGGCGAGGACCGGTATGGCCATTACGCATCCGACCGACCGGCCAAGACCGGGTTTGCTCCGGCGGCCGTGGCGCGCTGGAACGAGCTGAACGCGCTGCATGTGGAGACGCAGGGCACCGCGTGAGGGGGTGAGCACAGTCGGCGCGCGGTTCGGGGTCGACGGATTGCGGTGGTCAACGCGCGGACCGGTCGCTGGCACATGCCGGCTCAGCCGGCCTCCCAGCTATAGGCCCAGTGTTTCAGCCCGTCGGAGCCTGCGTCGGTAAGGGCGTAGATTCCGGTCTCCACCCGCTGGAACCAGCCATAATGGTTGTCGGCCATCAGCCGCGTGGCCCCGGTGACGCCGGTTTCGCGGGCCACGATCGCGCCCTTGGTTGGCCCGTTTTCGGCCAGGTGCGCCGCGCAACGCAGGGCGTCCTGCCGATAGGCGGTCACGATGCCGTGCCGGGTTGCGCCGCCCGCATTGGGATCGCCCGAGAGCCGGTCGAATTCGCGCAACAGGCGGCCGGCCTTCTGCTTGTTGCGGCGCGGCGCATAAGGCCCGGGATCGCACTGCACCTCGGCCCGGCCGTCATCGCGCACCGTGATCAGCCCCAACCCGAGCCTGCGGCAGAGCCCTTTGTTGTCGCGCAAGCTGCGCCGCGCCGACGGACCTGTCGGCCGTGGCACCGCCACATAGACCTGATCGGTCACCGAGAGCCGCGCAATCGCCTGGTGAAAGAGCGACAGGGAAAACCGGGTCTTGAGTTCGACGATCACCGGATCTTCGTCTCCGCGACGGGCCACGACATCGGCGGCGCCGACCTCGCCCTTGACCTCGTATCCCTGCCGCTCGAGCAGCGCCTTGATCGGCGGGTAAAGGTCAATCTCTCGCGTCATGCGCCGCAGCTTAATGCGTTTCGCGGACGGGTGTCATGCTTTTGCACATAACCGCGCCAAACCGGGCCCAAAGCCCTTTCCTTGCGCCGCGCCCTGCCCCAGTGTCGGCGGGTGATCGGAGGAGCCGCCCCATGACCATTTCGATGTTCGACCTGTCCGCGCCGCTGTTTGACCGCAACCTGTCCTACCTGTCCCATGTCCTGAAGAAAGGCGCAGCCCATGCCGCCGCAACCGGCATGGATGAGGCCGCGCTGATCGATGCGCGCATGGCGCCTGACATGTTCGATTTTAAACGGCAGGTGCAGACCGTGACAGACCACTGCAAAGGCGCGCTGTCGCGGTTGACCGAGACGACGCCGCCCAGTTGGGCCGATGATGAAACCAGCTTTGACGCGTTGCAGGCCCGCATCGCCAAGGCGCGCGATTTTGGCGCCGGGTTCACCCGCGCGCAGCTTGACGGCACCGAGGAGGTCCGCGTCGAATATCCCGGCCCGGCCGGTCCGATCCCCTTTTCCGGGAGCGACTACCTGGTCAATTTCGTGCATCCCAACCTCTACTTCCACCTCACCACGGCCTATGTGATCCTGCGCTATCACGGGGTTCCGCTGGGCAAGCTGGACTTCTTCGGCCGTGGCTGAGACACGCCCTTTAACCGCGACGCTTTTGGCAGGGTGACAAGGGCGAAACCGCCTCCTATAAGGCGCGCGAGCACGTTCCGGAAAAGGACAGATTTGCAATGACGACACATGTTTTTGGCCACAAATCCCCCGATACCGACAGCACCGGTTCGGCGATCTTGTGGGCCTGGTACCTCAACGAGGTAAAGGGGGAGAGCGCCGAGGCGGTGCTGCTGGGTGAACCCAACACCGAGGCGGCGTTTGTGCTGGACCGCTGGGATCTGCCGAAACCGGCCATCATCGAGGACGTGTCAGACGATGCGCCGGTGGTGATCATCGACACCAACAACCCCGCCGAGCTGCCCGCGAATATCAACAAGGCCGATATCCGTGCCATCATCGACCACCACAAGCTGGTCGGCGGGCTCGAGACCAAGGGGCCGATCGACATCACCGTGCGCCCGCTGGCCTGCACGGCGACGATCATGATCGATCTGATGGGCGCGGACGCGTCCAGGATGCCCGACTGGGCCAAGGGCGCGGCGCTGAGCTGCATTCTGTCGGACACGCTGGAATTCCGCAGCCCGACCACGACCGACCATGACCGCGCCACGGCAGAGCGCCTGGCAGCGGATCTGGGCCTGTCGATCCCGGACTATGCCGCAGACATGTTCGCCGCGAAATCCGACGTCTCGGCCTTTTCCGACGGTGAGCTGCTGCGGATGGATTCCAAGGAATACGAGGTTAACGGCACCGCGTTCCGGGTCAGCGTCCTGGAGACCACCGCCCCGGCCATCGTTCTGGACCGCAAGGACAGCCTGATGGAGAGCATGAAGACCGTCGCCTCTGAAGACGGCGTCGATCAGGTGCTGCTTTTCATCATCGACATCCTGAACGAGGAAGCGACGATGCTGGTGCCGAACGATCTGGTGAAAACCGTCGCCGAAAAGAGCTTTGACGCGACGGTGTCCGGCGACACGGTGATCCTGCCCGGCGTGATGAGCCGCAAGAAGCAGATCATCCCGAACCTCAAGGTCTGAGCCTGCGCCGCAACGGCCGGGTCTGATTGGAAAACGAAAAACCCCCGGCGGTTTCGCCGGGGTTTTTTTTGTGTTCAGCGGTGTTTTTCGAGCTCTCGGTGACGCGATCGAGGGTCACCCCCGTGGCAGGACCGGGCGCAATGCAAGACCGTGCCCACGGAAACGTGAGCGGATGTGATCACGTGATACCAAATCGCGCGTTTTAAGGCGCGAAAAGCCGCAGACCCGCCTTTTTCGCAGGCAGTTTCCCGCCTTTGCCGCCGGTCGGTCCGCTTGACCTTGAGAGCCCCCGAGACAGTTCGCGACCGGGACAACGAAGCCCGTTGCACATAAGGGAGCACATGAATGGCCTTTGGGTTCAAACTCGCCTCACCGTTTCCGTTTCTGGGACGAGTGAGTGACTTCATCTCGGATCTGCTGGACCGGTTCCACCCGGAACCCCCGCCGGAAAACATCGTCGACATCGCCGTCGGCAATGGCAGCTTTGACATCCTCGTCAAGGCGCTTCAGACCGCCGACCTGGCGGATACGGTGCGGGACCTTGACGACATCACCGTCTTCGCCCCGACCGATGCCGCCTTTGCCGCACTGGCCGCCGATCTCGGCTATGACGGCGACCCCGAGGATGAAGACGCGGTCTTTGACTTCATCGCCGGTGCGCTCGGCGATCTGGCGGGTGGCGATCCGGTGCCGCTGCTGACGGACATCCTGCTCTATCACGTCTCGGGCGGCGCCAAGACCGCCGAGGAGATCGACGACCTCGACGC
>JBCCVT010000045.1:0-15183 GCA_039195015.1 Pseudomonadota bacterium | reverse complement strand
GTGAAACACGCGCTGCGAAACGCGCTGGTGCCGGTCGTGACCGTCACCACCCTGCTCTTTGGAGAGCTTCTGGCCGGCGCCGTTCTGACCGAACAGATCTTTACGATCCCGGGTTTTGGCAAGCTGGTGGTGGACGCGGTATTTAACCGCGACTACGCGGTGGTCCAGGGCATCGTGCTCTGCACAGGGATCGCATTCATTTTCATGAACATTCTCGCTGATGCGGCCTACCGTATCCTAAATCCAAGGATGAGAGACGCATGACCGCGCTTGCCGATCCTTCCGGCGCGGATCCCGTCACGCCCGAACGCCAGCGGCGTGCCTGGACAAAGTTCCGCAAGAGCCCGTCGGCGCTCCTTGGTGGGGCGCTTGTGGCATTCTTTGTGATCGTCGCTGTTCTGGCGCCGCTGCTGCCTGTGCCCGGCCCTGCGGAAACGGATTGGTCAGCCGTGCGCAAGGCGCCATCGACGGCGCATCCCTTTGGCACGGACGAGATCGGACGTGATGTGCTCAGCAGAATGATCTGGGGGGCGCAGGCGTCGCTGCTGGCCGGGGTCGTATCGGTTCTGATCGCCGTTGCGCTTGGCGTACCGCTGGGTGTGCTTGCAGGCTATCGCAAGGGCTGGACCGACGCCGTAATCAGCCGCGTGACCGAAGCACTGCTCGCCGCTCCGTTCCTGATCCTCGCCATCGCACTTGCCGCCTTTCTCGGACCCTCGCTCACCAACGCGATGATCGCGATTGGGGTCTCGGCGATGCCAATTTTCATCCGACTTGCGCGCGGTCAGACCCTGTCAGTGATGACCGAGGATTATGTGGAAAGTGCCCGCGCGATAGGCGTCGGACATCTGGGCCTGATCACCAGATACATCCTGCCCAACATCTTCCCGCCCATCCTGGTGCAGGCTACGCTGACAATCGCCGCCGCCATCATTGCCGAGGCATCGCTGTCTTTCCTGGGTCTAGGCCAACAGCCCCCGGCGCCGTCTTGGGGCTCGATGCTGAACATCGCAAAGAATTTCCTGGAACAAGCGCCCTGGATGGCGCTCTACCCCGGCATGGCGATCTTCCTTGTTGTGCTCGGCTTCAATCTTCTGGGCGATGGTTTGCGCGACGCGCTGGATCCGCGCGACGCATGACCGTCGGGAGCGCCGCCATGAAGTTCACCACCCGCCCCGAGATCAGGGGGACGTTCGGGGTGTGCGCATCGACCCACTGGATCGCCTCGGCCGTCGGGATGAAGCTTCTGGAACAGGGCGGCACGGCCTGTGACGCAGCCGCCGGAATGGGCTTTGTCCTGCATGTGGTCGAACCGCATCTGAACGGTCCCTTGGGCGATATGCCGGCCCTGATCCGTCCCGCCGGCGCGGATCAGCCGCTTGTGGTCTGTGGTCAGGGCGTGGCACCCGCCAAGGCCACCATTGCGCATTACCGGTCCGAAGGTCTCGATATGGTTCCGGGATCGGGCCTTCTGGCCACCGTCGTGCCCGGTGCCTTCGACGCCTGGATGCTGATGCTCCGCGATCATGGTCGGTTGCCATTGCGGGACATCCTTGCGCCTGCAATCCGCTACGCGCGGCATGGGCACCCGGTTCTTCCCCGTGTCTCGGCCACCATCGACGGGCTTGGAGACTTCTTCCGCGATGAATGGCCGACATCTCACGACACATGGTTGCCCGGAGGGCGCGCACCCGCGCCCGGAAGCCTCTTCAGAAACCCCGTGCTCGCCGACTGCTGGGAGCGTCTGCTGACCGAGGCCGAATGCCAGCGCGACCGTTGCACCCAGATCGAGGCGGCCCGGCGCGCCTTTTACACAGGCTTCATCGCCGAGGCGATCCACATATGGTTACGCGACGCTTGCGTGATGGACGCCACCGGCGCGCGCCGCAAGGGCGTACTGACCGGCGACGACATGGCGAATTGGGCTGCCACGTATGAAGCCCCCATTTCAGTCGACTACCAAGGCTGGACAGTCTGGAAATGCCCGATCTGGACACAAGGTCCCCTTCTCCTGCAATCGCTGCGGATGCTCGAAGGATCGGGCATCGCCGAGATGGATCCTGCCAGCGCCGCATACGTGCATCACGTGACCGAGACCCTCAAGCTCGCCTTTGCCGATCGCGAGGCCTATTACGGCGATCCCGCGCAGACCGAGATCCCGGTCGATACACTTCTATCGCGGGACTACGCGGATGGGCGGCGCGATCTGATTGAGCCCACCGCGTCATGGTCGCAACGCCCCGGGCGGATCGACGGGTTTGGCGACTGGGCCGATGCTGCGGTGACCCGTTCGGCTGACCGGTCTGTCGCCGCGCCCGGTGTCGGCGCGGGCGAACCAACCATGGCCCATCTGACAGACCGTCGGGGCGACACCGTCCATATCGATGTGATCGACCAGTGGGGCAACGCCGTTTCCGCAACGCCATCCGGCGGCTGGCTGCAATCCTCACCGGTTGTCCCGGGACTTGGCATGCCGCTCAACACGCGGGCACAGATGTTCTGGCTCGACGATGGCATGCCCAACTCGCTCGCCCCCGGGCGCCGCCCACGCACGACCCTGTCGCCGTCAATGGCCGACGCCCCGGATGGTACGCAGCACGCGTTCGGCACGCCGGGCGGAGACCAGCAGGATCAATGGCAGCTGATTTACCTTTTGCGACTGATTCATGCCGATCAGAACATGCAAATGGCGATAGACGCACCGCTGTTTCACACCGGCCATATGCAATCGTCTTTTTACCCGCGAAATACGCAGCCGGGACATCTGATGATCGAGCCAGGGTTTGGCGAGCAGGTGATCCAGGATCTGCGCGACCGCGGCCACGCGATTGAGGTCGCGGAACCCTGGACCATTGGACGCCTCACCGCCGCCTGCCGAACGTCGGAAGGAATTGTAAAAGCCGCCGCCACACCGCGCCTGATGCAGGCCTATGCGGTCGGTCGCTAGAAAGGAGGCTCCATGACCTATTCAATCGTCGCTCGCGACCCCGAGACCGGAGCACTTGGTGTCGCCGTTGCATCGCGCTTTTTTGCCGTTGGCGCGCTTGTGCCACATATCCGAGGCGGGAAATGCGCAGTGGCCACACAAGCCTTCATCAACCCGCTTTGGGGCATCGAGGCCGCACATCGTCTGGCGGACAGCGAACCGGCGCCGGCGGTTCTGGCAGATCTTGTCGCGCGTGATGACGGAGCCGACCATCGCCAGGCTCATATGATCGACAGCGCGGGCGCCTCGGCCGCCCATACAGGCGAGGCTTGTATCGACTGGTGCGGGCATGTGGCGGGCGATGGCGTGTCCGTGGCTGGCAACATGCTGTCTGGCGAGGCCGTCATCAGCGACACTCTCGCGAGCTACACCGCCAGCATGCACCTGCCCTTTGCGGACCGTCTCATGACCGCTATGGAAGCCGGCGAAACGGCTGGTGGCGACAAACGCGGCACGCAATCGGCGGCGCTTTGCATTCACAGAACCGAGGATTACCCATGGCTCGACATCCGCGCTGACGATCACGCCGATCCTCTGCCCGAGATGCGTCGCCTCTTTGATGTTGCGCAGGAACGCTTTCTGCACGTGGCCGAAATCATGCCAACGCGTGACAATTTCTCGGGCGCGACAGACCGTGCCCCGATCGATGCCGCAATCGCAAAGGAAGAGGATCGTCGTCGGCGTGCGGGCCTGCCCAGCCGGTCCTTTGCGACAACACTTTAATGCTAATCGCGATTGGTGCGATGCGTCGGCAGCCCCGTCAGCGAAAGCCACGCAACAGTCGTTCAGGTCGTGATCAGTTGCGCCAGCGGCCGCGTCTGCGCGGTCACGCGATCCCTCAGCGCCTCCAGCGTCATTGCATCATCTTTGACAAAGTCGATGAACACCTGGTTGAGGTTATTGAACACAAGCTCACCCAGCGGTCGGGCGTCGAGCTCGGCTCGCACCTCACCCCGCGCTTGCAAGGCCAGAATCAGATCGGTGACCTGCAACGACAACCTGCGATCAAGCGCGCTGTACCGACGGCCGTTTGGCGTGCCGGGCGCTTCGATCGACAATGCCATGGCCGAGCGCCACATCTCTTTCGACAGATATTCAAGCGAGTGGTCATAGTATTCAAAGATCAGCGCAAGCAGCGCCGCGTCCACGCCCAAGGGTGGGTCCGCCACGATCCGGGCTCCGGAGGCCAAGACCTCCTCGACCTCCATCGCGACCACCGCAATCAAAATGTCGCCCTTTGTTTGGTAGTAGTTATAGACAGTGCCGACCGAGACTTCGGCCAGTTCGGCAAGATCCTCGATCCGGACAGCGCGATACCCGTCCGCCCGAAATTTTGTCACGGCTGCCTTAAGAATGCGCCGTTCGCGGTCCGCTTTCTGCTTTTCACGAAGTCCGGCCATGTGACCCCTTGGGAAACCGATGATCGCAGCGTGATTATAGTTGACTACAAATTTGAACAGCTTCAACTTTTTTCTGACAAACCGCCGGAGAGCGGTCCAGATTTTGACCAACGGGAGATCCCAAGATGAACCGCTTGTCCTTTGCCCTTCTCTGTTCCACCGCACTGAGCCTGTCGGCCAGCGCCGCATTGGCGCAGGAAGAGCTGAACGCCCTTGTCTGGTGCGACCACACCGACCCGGCGCTGATCGAACCCTTTGAAACGGCGAACAACGTCAAGGTCAACCTGCGTGAATACGAAGGCACCGGAGCAGCGCTCGCCTTGCTGGAACAGTCGAGACCAGGGGATTGGGACGTTCTGGTGATCGACGGAATCGACGTCTTCCGCGCAGTTGATGCAGGGATTCTCGCGCCGCTCGATCCGGGGACGCTGCCGACAGGGGACTTCTTCCCCGAGGTCGTGATGGCCGAAAACAACACCATCGACGGTGTGACCTACGCGGTCACCGAAAAGTTCGGCTACAACACGATCTCGTACAATGCGGACAAGGTCGACCCCGCGGATATGGAGAGCCTCGGGACTGTCTGGTCAGAAACCTATGACGGCAGGATTTCGATCTACGACTACTACCTGCCCGTCATGGGCCTCGCCGCAATGGCCGAGGGCATTGCAACCGCCGACATCGACGGTGACGATCTTGAGGCGATTGGCGGCGTCCTGTCGACAATGCGCACTCGGGCGGCCTCGGTCGCAGGGGTTGTTGCCGCACAGACCGCGCTGGCCACCGGCGAGGTCGACATCGTCGTCGGCGGAGGCGAATGGCTGACGGCGGTTCTGGCGACCGAACAGCCGGAACTGACTTGGACCATCCCAAAGGAAGGCGCAGTGCGGTGGGCGCAGTCGATCGGCGTGGTCGAGGGATCCGAAATCCCCGATATGGCACAGAAATTCATCGAATACATCGTCAGCCCCGAAGGTCAGGCACGTTTGGCCACATCGTCCTGTTTCTGGGGCATGCCGGCCAACGCCAAGGCCGGCGACTTTCTCAGTGATGCCCAAAAGGCGACGCTGCGGTGGGATGAACAGGCGGACTATCTGGCACGCACCCAGCTCTACCCGGCACCTGACACCGAGCTCGACGCCGAAATGCAGGACCTCTGGCTGGAAACACTCGCCCAGTGACACCGGCGCGGACGCACATGCAAGGCTGGGGCTTGGTCGCCCCGGCCTTACTTTGGACGATTGCGTTCTTTGTCGTTCCCTTCGTTGTCATGGGCGCGATGAGCCTTGCGACGCTCGATGGTCGAACCCTGATTTGGGATTTGTCCTTTGCCAATTACGCGGAGCTCGCCGAAAAGCGGTATCTCTGGCGCGCAATCGTCGTGTCGTTGGAGATCACGCTGACAGTCACCCTTGTATCGGTCGTCCTCGCCTACCCGCTGGCCTGGATCATTGCCTTCCGCGTGCCGCAACGCTGGCAAAGGCTGGTACTTTTGCTGGCCATCCTTCCGTTCTGGACATCTTATGTCGTGCGCTCCTATGCATGGCTTCTGGTTCTCGCGCGCGAGGGTGTGGTGAACCAGACCCTGATGGGCATTGGGATCGTGTCCGATCCCATCACCCTCGCCAATACCCGTTTTGCGACCGTCACCGGGTTTGTACATTTCTTCGTGATGCTGCTGACGTTAACGATCTACGCAAACCTGATCCAGCTGTCGCCAAACTACCGGCGTGCCGCGATGGACCTGGGAGCCTCGGCGTTTCAGACCTTTCGCCACGTGATCCTGCCGCTCACCCTGCCCGGTGTGGTGACCGGTGCGTTCCTAACCTTTGTCCTATGTATCGGAGATTACGTGACCCCTCAGATCCTCGGCGGGAACACGGAACTGACGGTGCCACAAGTCATCATGGTTCAGCTTGGACGGCGCGCGGATTTCCCGTTGGCCTCGGCTCTGGCCATCGTCCTGATGGGCCTGGTGACCATTGCCTATCTCGCATCGGCGCGGTGGCTCAGGATCGACCGGCTGTGATTCGCCTTTTGCCCTGGCTCTATTTGCTTGCTGCGTTTGCGTTCATCTACCTGCCCGTAGGTGCATTGGTGCTCTTTTCGTTCCAGGACGGAGCTTTGCCGGTGCCACCGTTTAACGGCCCGTCCCTGCACTGGTATGCGGATGTTCTGCGCGATGACCGGCTGACGGGTGCGCTTGGACATTCATTGATTGTTGCGCTCGGGTCGTCGGCTGTGGCAACGATCCTCGGGTTTTTGGCGGCCTACGGGCTTGCACGGCACATCCTGCCGGGCTCGGCCGCGATCCGGGCGCTTTTGATTGCACCGCTGACCGTGAGCTACCTGATCGTCGGTCTCGGCCTCCTCATCGTTTTGACCCGCGCGGGTTCGGGACTATCGCTGGCGACGGCTGCCATTGGGCATGTGGTCATCAACCTGCCGCTGGCTTTCGCGATCATCTATGCCTCAATGGGCGCGCAACAGCAAAACGCCGAACGGGCGGCGCGCGACCTCGGCGCGGGCGAAGCGCAGGTGGTCCTGCTCATTACCGTGCCGATGCTGGCCCCCGCGCTGGCGGCCGCGTTCTTCCTGTCGGTCACGCTCAGCTGGGACGAGTTCATCATCGCGTTTTTGCTAACCCGGTTCGACGTGACATTGCCGGTCGAGATCTGGTCGATGCTGCGATCGGGCCTGTCGCCCCGACTCAACGCCATCGGTAGCCTTGTCTTTCTGGTCTCGGTCACCGTCGTGCTAATCCTTGAACTGCTTGTCTTCCGAAAGCGTCGCGCATGACCGCCGCAATCCATCTGGATGCCGTCAATCACTGGTTCGCGCAATTTCACGCGTTGAAGGATATCTCGCTGACGGTCGAAGCCGGAGAATATGTCACGCTTCTCGGCCCGTCGGGTTGTGGCAAGACCACGCTTTTGTCGGTGCTCGGCGGATTTGTGGATCCCGCCAAAGGCACAGTTCGGATCGGGGATCGGGAGATGACACACGTGCCGCCCGCCCACAGGCCGACGACAACGATGTTTCAGGACTATGCGCTTTTCCCGCATATGTCTTTGCGCGACAACGTGGCGTTCGGGTTGCGAATGGCGGGCATGGCGCGCGCGCAGCGGAACCGCAAGGCAGAGGTACAGTTGGCGCTGGTCGGGCTTGCCGATGCGGGCCGCAAGCGACCCCATGAGTTGTCGGGCGGTCAGCGCCAACGCGTGGCTTTGGCCCGCGCATTGGCGGTGGAACCCGAGGTCCTGTTGCTGGACGAACCACTTGGCGCTCTGGACCTCAAGCTGCGGCGTGCGATGCAGGACGAACTGAAGGCGATCCAGCGGCAGGTTGGCACCACCTTTGTCCACGTAACACACGATCAGGAGGAGGCGATGGCGATCGCAGATAGGATCGTCGTCATGAATGCAGGCCGGATCGAGGATCACGGCCCCCCGACCCGCATCTACCGCCAGCCCGCAACGCTCTTTGCCGCCGATTTCATGGGGGAGATGAACCATATCCCAGCGCGGCTGACCGGATCCGGAGCCGAGACACCCTTTGGACCTTTGGCACATGCGCAAGGCGGCTCTGGTCCTGCGGTTGCCTGTTTGCGGCCCGAAGCGATCCATCTGGGCGCCGGCACGTTCAATCTCGGGCAAGTCCGGGTACGCGACGCGGCCTTTTTCGGAACACATGTGCGCGCGCATCTGGTGCCGGAGGCCGCCGCGGATCTGCTAATCGTGGCCCATCTTCCGGCCGACAGCTTGCCTGCGCCAGGCGAAATGCTCACCCTGTGCACCGAGCCCGACGCGTTCTGCGTCTTTGCCGAGGAGGCCTGACCATGCAACGCGCCCGCCCCGAAGACTGGTACCGCATCCGCCGCCTCGACGAGAACGTCACAATGATCGATGAGCCGTTCATTCACGAGTTCTACCGCTGCAACATCTGGCACGTGCGCGGACGCGATCGCGACATGCTCGTCGATAGTGGAATGGGCGTGGTGTCGTTGCGCGAATGGGTGCCGCTGGTGACCGAGCGTGCCCTGACCGCGGTCGCCAGTCACACGCATTTTGACCATATCGGCTGCCATCACGAATTCTCCGACCGCGCGATCCACCATGCCGAGGCCGACATTCTGGCCGATCCGACACGCATCGCAACGCTGGCCGACCCTTACGTGACGGACGAGATCTTTGACCGCCTGCCGCCCCTGCCCTATGCCTCGCAGACTTATGCGGTCAAAGCCGCGCCTGTAACGCGGTTGCTGGATGATGGAGATGTCGTCGATCTGGGAGACCGTCGGTTCGAGGTGATCCACACACCCGGTCATTCGCCCGGTGGTATCGCGCTCTGGGAAGCGTCAACCGGCATCCTCTTTTCCGGCGACATCGTCTATGATGGTCCGCTGATAGAAGACACGTATCACGCCGATGCAGCCGACTATCACCGATCGATGACGCGGCTTTACGATCTGCCGGTGAGGGTGGTTCATGGCGGGCATTTCCCAAGCTACGATGGCGCGCGCCACAAGATGCTGATCCGGGCTTGGCTGGACGAAAAGGAGGGCGTTTCGAGCCCGACCGGGTAAGTTGGTCGGATACCTGAACCGAAACTTAAGCCCCTTGGTCGCTTTCGCTCCACCTGATCCATTTTGACACGGTCGCATTGTTGACGGACCGAGATATAGCGAACCGACCCAGAGAACGCGGCGATTTATAGCTGGCGAACGGCTTGTCGTACGAACGTCAACCGTTCTCCTGAGCCTGGGGACGACCCGGTCTTGGCGCGGGACGAAGCCAAGCAGCGGAGCCTCATCGCCTAAAAACCGCGCAAACACACCCATGTCCGCCCGGAAAATAACCATTCTTGTCGCATCACATCGTCGCCGGAAGACCGGAATTTGAGAATGACCGGCCTTCGCTCCACCCTGATTACGCAGAGTGCTTAGGGTTCCGCTTCGTCACGAAGGTCTGGTCCGAGAAGCACGGCCGTTGCGGCAAATTCCGCGCGGTACACGGCGGGCCAAAATCCCGGGAGAACCACTGCACAGGTCTCGTCCGCCCCTCGTTATCATGTTCCGTCAGCGGCTGGCCTTTCCAAAAGGCGGAACTGAAAGGGGGATGAACAATGCTGAAAAAGACAATTCTGGCCACCACACTTGCCGCCCTTATGGCGATCCCTGCCACGGCGCAGGAAAAGACCGAATTCCGCGTGGCTTGGTCAATCTATGTGGGCTGGATGCCATGGGGATACCTCGAAGACTCGGGGATCATGGACAAATGGGCCGACAAATACGGCATCGATGTCGAGATCGTACAGATCAACGACTACATCGAATCCATCAACCAGTACACAGCGGGCGCATTTGACGGCGTCTCGGCCACCAATATGGACACATTGTCGATCCCGGCGGGCGGCGGCGTCGACACAACCGCCTTGATCGTGGGCGATTATTCGAACGGCAATGACGCGGTCATCGTCAAGGGCGACGGCGACCTGACATCACTCGGCGGCAAACCCGTGAACCTTGTCGAACTTTCGGTCTCGCATTACCTGCTGGCCCGAGGCCTAGACAGCGTTGGCTTGTCCGAGGCGGATCTGGGCGGGGTGATCAACACCTCGGACGCTGACATGGTCGCGGCCTTTGCGACAGATGACGTTCAGGCTGTGGTGACCTGGAACCCTCTTGTCTCGACCATCCTCGAAGATCCAGGCGCAAACAAGATCTACGACAGTTCGGACATCCCCGGTGAGATCATCGACATCATGTTCGTCAACACCGAAACTCTCGCTGCCAACCCGGATTTCGGCAAGGCAATGGCGGGCGCCTGGTATGAGGTGATGGGCCTGATGGCCGCGGGGGATGAGGCCGCGCTGACTGCGATGGCCGAAGCTTCTGGGACCGATCTCGCGGGCTACCAGGCGCAATTGGATTCGACCGAGATGTTCTATGACCCGGCCGACGCCGTTGCGTTTACCTCGGATGATGGGCTGAAATCGACCATGGAAGAAGTGGCTCAGTTCCTCTTTGACAAGGGTATTCTGGGCGAAGGTGCGCCAGGTCCCGATTTCGTGGGCGTCGCTTATCCGGACGGATCGACGACCGGAGATTCCAACAATGTCAAGATGCGGTTCGATACAACCTACATGCAAATGGCCGCCGACGGCGCGCTCTGACCCTGACAGCCCCGGCCGCCCGGCCGGGGCACACCGGAGATGGCCATGCGCCTCATCAACCGCACACCGGGCCGGCTGATCCGCCCGCTTATGGTCGTGCTGCCTTTTGCCCTGATCCTGATCGCCTACGCGATCGCGTCGGACATGCGCCTATCGGTCAATCCTGCGGACAGGCTGCTGCCTGCGCCGTCGACGATCCTCGCGACCGCCGAACGGTTGCTCACCGAAGGTGACCGGCGTACGGGGCGCATTCTGTTCTGGCACGACACGGCGATCAGTCTGCAACGTCTCGCCATAGGTGTGGGGCTCGCCAGCCTCACCGGATTGATCTTTGGACTGCTGATCGGGCTATTGCCCTATGTCCGCACCATGCTCAGCGGCTTTGTGGCGGTACTGTCGATGGTGCCGCCGCTGGCGATCCTGCCCATCCTTTTCATCATCTTCGGTCTGGGCGAGGTGTCAAAGATCATGCTGATCTTCATCGGCATCACACCCTTTCTGATCCGCGATCTTGCCCAGCGCACCGTGGAAATCCCGCACGAGCAAATCGTCAAGGCGCAGACGCTGGGCGCATCCTCGCTGGTGATTGGTCTACGCGTGGCGCTGCCACAGGTGCTACCGCGCCTGCTGCAATCGATCCGGCTGTCCCTGGGTCCGGCCTGGCTGTTCTTGATCGCGGCCGAAGCCATCGCGTCCGACCTGGGACTCGGCTACCGGATCTTTCTGGTCCGCCGCTATCTCGCCATGGATGTGATCCTTACCTACGTGATCTGGATCACCCTCCTGGCCTTTCTGATCGATCTGGCCCTGCGCAATCTCTCCCGACGCGCGTTTCCTTGGTCGGAGGGCGGGCTGTGAGCTTTGTGTCCGTCCGCAACCTCTTTCAGGACTATGGCCGCCCCATCCTTGAACGCGTGAACCTTGATGTCCGCGAAGGTGAGTTCGTGTCGATCGTCGGCGCATCGGGCTGTGGGAAATCCACCTTCCTGCGTCTGCTGCTGGGCGAGGAAACCCCGACCCGAGGCGAGATCCGGATCGATGGAAACGTGCCGGCGACCGAACCGGGGCCGGAACGGGGCGTGGTGTACCAGCGTTACTCGGTCTTTCCCCACATGACCGCGCTACAGAACATCGTGGCCGCCGAAAGCTTTGATCGGCGTTTTGGCCTGCTTTTCGGGGCGGAGCTTCGCGCCGCCAAGAAACGGGCGCAGGCGATGCTGGACCGGATAGGACTTGGGCACGTGGCACAGTCCTACCCGGCCGCCCTTTCGGGCGGGATGCAACAGCGTCTGGCGATCGGTCAGGCGTTGACGGCCAAGCCGCGAATACTGCTGCTCGACGAACCGTTTGGCGCGCTTGATCCCGGAACACGGCTCTCGATGCATGACTTCATTGGTGAGCTTCGGGCAGACGCCCCGATGACGGTCTTCATGGTCAGCCACGATCTCGAGGAAGCCTTCAAGCTGGGGGACAGGGTGATCGTCTTCGACAAGGTCCGGTGGGACCCGCACGCGCCCGAAGCCTATGGCGCCACCATAACGTATGACTTTGATGCCCGTGACGGCGGCATCCCGTTTCAGTCCCTCAAGGAGATCGACCATGTTCGACCGACGCCCTGACCGCAGCCGATCACACCACCCGCACGACCGGAAGGTGATCGACCGCCGCCAGCACCACCCGGACCTGACCAAGCTCTTGGGTTGGAAGGCGATGCATGCGGAAAAGGACATCCCCGGGGGCGAATGGGATAAGGAACGGGCCTGGGCCCTTCGCATGGGTCTGACCGCCGCCGACAGCATTGAAGACCGCAATATCCCCGCTTTTGCACGCGGCGAACTGCCCCATTACGCCGGGATCAACACGTTCCTGAAGGCGCCCTATGCCGAGGACGTGACCGAGGTGGGTGATTATGACGCCACAGTGCTCGGCGCACCGTTCGACGGCGGCACGACCTATCGGCCCGGCACCCGGTTCGGTCCGCAAGGCGTGCGCAAGATCTCGGCGCTCTACACGCCCTATAACTATGAAATTGGCGTCGATCTCCGCGAACAGATGAGCCTTTGCGACGCGGGCGACATATTTACGATCCCGGGCAATATCGAAAAGACCTTTGACCAGATCAGCCGCGCGGTGAGCCATGTGTTCAGCTCGGGGTCGTTACCGATTATCATCGGAGGCGACCATTCGATTGGGTTTCCCTGCGTGCGTGGCATCGCCAAATGCACATCGAAGAAAATCGGCATCGTGCATTTCGACCGGCACGCGGACATCCAGGAGAAAGATCTGGACGAACGCATGCACACAACGCCCTGGTTCCATTCCACGAACCTTCCCAATGTGCCGGCCAAAAACCTGGTTCAGGTCGGGATCGGCGGCTGGCAGGTTCCGCGCGAGGCTGTGAAGGTCGCACGCGAGCGGCAAACCAACATCATCACCATGTCCGATATGGAAGAGATGGGCATCGACAAAACCGCCGAGATGGCTCTGGAAATGGCATGGGACGGGGTCGATATGGTCTATATGTCCTTTGACATCGACAGCATTGATTGCGGGTTTGTGCCGGGCACCGGCTGGCCGGAGCCGGGCGGGTTCCTGCCGCGTGAGGCCCTCGCGCTGGCCTCCAAGGTGGCGGCCGAAGGCATCTGCGGAATGGAGCTGGTCGAGGTCTCTCCGCCCTATGATCAGTCCGAAATTACCGCGCTGATGGGCACCCGCGTGATCGTCGACGTGTTGGGCGCGATGGTATCGAATGGCACCTTGGGCACGCATCGTGGCCATATCGACAAACCGGTTGATCTGCCCAAGGGCGATTATGACCCTGCGCGGGACGGCAAGCGCTGGTCAACATCCGCGAGGAACAAGTGATGCCGCATGATCATCATCACAACCATCACCACCCCCATGATCACAACCAGACGGACGCCGACCATCTTCACAGCCACATGCACAGCGTGGACGATGCGGCCGAGCTGCAGGTCCTGACCGAACAGTTCATCGACGGGTTCATCGCGGCCAAGGACAAGATGTCCTATCTCCGCCTGGCTGGCGTCCCGCTCGAGATCGACGGATCCGGTGGCGGCCCGTCGATGAAGCTGGTCGATGTTACGCTGACGACCGAATGGCAGGTCGGCACGGCTTCGCCCTCCTTTGGGTCGCGCGAGCTGAGCTATTTGCCCTATCCGGGAGAAATGGTGACCGAGCGGACCAATATGGGTCTCGTCTACGTGTCGCTCGATGCCAAGGAGGTCATGGACATCAGAACCTTTCTCCTCAACCATCCGGCCTCGAAAGGAGACGTATGATGAAGCGCGTCGCAACGGTGTTGGCCAGCCTTGCCGGGAGCCCGGCGATGGCCCACCAAACGATCATCGACGCCGAACTGGTAGCCCCTTATGCGCCGCTTTCGGCAGCAATTCTGGTGATCTCGCTGGCCGCGGGCCTCGCCATCTGGCGGGTGCGCTCATCGCGGGATTGCGCGCTTTGACCGATGCCCTGCCCATAGCAGCCAATTGGTATCGGTCCGAGAAGATCGATGCGAACCTCTGGCTCATCACCGAGCCGCATGTGCATCCTATCTTTTCGGCCAATATGCATCTGGTCCTTGGCCGCGAGGCGGACCTGCTTATCGACAGCGGTATGGGCATCGCACCGCTTCGGCCGCTGGTCGACAGGCTGCGACCCGATCCTACCCGCCCGCTCATTTGCCTTTCGACGCATACTCATGTGGATCACATCGGCGCGGTGCACGAGTTCGACACGCGCCTGGTGCACCCGATCGAGGCGGACGACCTGTCAAATCCCGAGCCATATTCCCTGCGGACCGAAGGAATTTCCGATCGGTTTCGGACGCTATTTTTGGATGCTGGGTATCCGCCCCTCTGGCCCCTTCTCATCAACGCATTGCCCACGCCCGGATACGACGTCGACAATTATGTCCTCCTCGGCGCGCCCGCGACCAGTTTCGTGGAAGATGGCGACATGATCGATCTTGGTGACTGGCGGGCGGAAGTGCTGCATTTCCCTGGTCACTCCCCGGGACAGGTGGGACTCTTCGAGCCGGAGAGCGGCACGCTGTTTGGAGCGGACGCGATCTATGACGGGCCGCTGATCTATGACGGACCGGGCATGAGCGTTGAAGATTATGACGCTACCCTGCGCCGGATCGCCGCGCTGCCAGTGACCACGGTGCATGGCGGGCACGATCCGCAGTTTGGCAAGGGGCGGCTCGACGAGATCATCGCAACCTATCTGGGCAAGTGGAACGTGTGACATGGCAGAGGTCTTTCATGGCGGGTGCTTGTGCGGATGGATCCGGTTCGAAGCCCGCGGCCCGGCCTTGAACCCGCATACCTGCTCGTGCACCATGTGCCAGCGCCACTCGGGTGCGCATACGGTGAACTGGGTGGAATTCCCGAAGGACGCGGTCACCTGGACCGGCGAAGGTGGCGCGCCCGAAACCTACCGATCCTCGAAAATATCAAGTCGCGCCTTTTGTGCCGTCTGTGGCAGCACTATCGGAGCAATTGACGATGATCCGGTCGTGGCGCTCGTCACCGGAGTGTTCGACGACCCAAACCATCCGCAATTGGTGCCGCAAGGGCATTCCTTTGTCGCGAAGCGGCC
>JBCCVT010000044.1:0-15400 GCA_039195015.1 Pseudomonadota bacterium | reverse complement strand
GCATACCACCATGTCCCGACGCCAACCAAGCCGATCAATTGTCGTCGCTATATATGCAGCGCCGCGCGACAGGATCGACCGGGCCACCTGATCGTTCTGTTCCGCCAACGCGGTCACTTCTTTGGCCAACTGGCCGATCTCAGCCGGTGTCGCGATGGCGGCGAATTCCACAATAGCGCCTGTTGTGCCCATGAGGTCGATCATGTTTCGCGTGAGATCCGACGCTGGTCCGACATCATCCTCTGCGTCCAGCGTCGCCTTCAGGGCCTGCGCTCCGACCCATTGCGCCGAAGCTTCATCCCCCAACCGCGGACCCCATCCGCCACACAAACGCGCGGCGCCCTTGACCTGAAGGGCAAGAAAGGACCCCGTCCCGCAATGTGCAATCGCGCCATCGTCATTGCCCAACGCCCCGCGTAGCGCCGCCATCCGATCATCTTCGACCCGCATGTGTTCGAACCGAAGCGCGCGTGAGATGCTGCCGGCGATCTCCGAACCGGTCACGCCGGCCAAACCCAGAAACGCCGGCGCGCGCTGCAAATCGGACAGCGAAAGACCCAAAGCAACGCCGATGGCGTCCAATCCCGCTCGGATTTCCCGCAATGCACCCGCAGTGTCCGAGGATGCATTTGCTGATCCGACCTCAACCACATGGCGCCCGGTTTCCCAGTCGAGCGCGATGCGGCACCGGGTGCCCCCACCGTCCACAGCCAATACCGAGTTCTCATGCAGCATGACGCGACCTTTACAATACCCATTCCATAATTAACAGACCTAAATAAAACCAATAGTCGAAAATTGCGTCGATTTTGCCCATCAAACCACAGCGTCCCTCCTGACGGTGGACAAATGGTATTGTATAGGTATGATATCTCAACACCAGGGGGAATCAGTGCCGAAACGGGTCACCGAACAACTTCACAAACACGCGCGCGGGCTGGACAGGCTCGCCTTGGCCGATGCCGCTGTGATCATGGCCGAGGGTCAGATTGCGGCTTCAAAGGCAGTGCTGGACGCGTGCCCCGACATCGCCAATGCAGCGGAGGCGATGGCCAAGTGCATCACCTCTGGCGGCAAACTTTATTACGTGGCCGCGGGATCATCCGGTTTGATGGCAGCCGCCGACGCGATGGAGCTGGGCGGCACGTTCGGGATCACAGCGGACCGGGTTGTCATTTTAATGGCCGGCGGGCTGCCGACCAGTGCCGAGATGCCCGGTGGTACCGAAGATGACAACGCCAGCCTTGAGGCGGAACTTGCCGACCTGACACCAGGGGATCTCGTCATTTCGGCCTCGGCAAGCGGATCAACGCCTTACACAGTCGAGGCTGCACGCCTGGCCCGCGTCATGGGAACACCGGTCATCGGCATCGCCAACGCAGCAGGTTCTTCACTGTTGGCGTTGGCCGACATTCCCATTCTGCTGGAAACGCCACCCGAAGTTCTGTCGGGCTCAACCCGAATGGGCGCGGGCACGGCGCAGAAGATTGCCCTCAACATGATGTCGACGCTAATGGCCATTTCCCTGGGCCATATCCACGACGGGATGATGGTCAATCTGCGACCCGACAATGCCAAGCTGCGCATGCGCGCGCGCGATATTGTTGCGCAGATCGCAGGCGTCGACAGCAACGCCGCTGATCAAGCGCTCACCGTCGCGCATGACGAAGTCAAACCAGCCGCCTTGTTGGCGGCCGGCGCAAAATCCGCAGACGCCGCCCGCGAGTTGCTGGATCATACCGGTGGCAACCTGCGGCAGGCGCTGTCGGACCTTAAAAACATCAAGACAAAAAGCATCCAACAAGGAGGATCAGAATGAAACGCAACCTATTCGGCCTTGCCCTGGCAGGCACCGCGTTGGTCGCGCCCGGCGCCTGGGCGGAGGACGTCACACTTATCATCGAAAGCTGGCGCAACGACGATCTGACCTTGTGGCAGGACAAGATCATTCCGGCCTTCGAAGCGCAAAACCCTGATATCAAGGTGAAATTCACACCATCGGCGCCGGCGGAATACAATGCTGTTCTGAATTCGAAACTCGAGGCCGGCAGCGCCGGGGACCTGATCACATGCCGTCCGTTCGACGCCTCGCTGGCGCTTTTTGAAGCCGGTCACCTGTCAGACCTTGACGATATGGAGGCGATGTCAAATTTCTCGGATGTCGCCAAGTCAGCCTGGCAGACAGATGACGGATCCGCCAGTTTCTGCGTGCCAATGGCGAGCGTGATCCACGGTTTCATCTACAACAAGGACGCCTTTGGCGAGCTTGGGCTGGAAGTGCCTGAAACCGAGGCGGAGTTCTTTGCCGCGCTCGACGCCATCAAGGAAGACGGCAGCTACATCCCGATGGCGATGGGCACCAATGACCAATGGGAAGCCGCCACGATGGGGTACAACAACATCGGTCCAAACTACTGGAAAGGCGAAGAAGGTCGGCTAGCGCTAATCAGCGGTGAACAGAAACTGACTGACCCGCAATGGGTTGCGCCTTATGAAACATTGGCGAAATGGGCGGGCTATCTGGGCGACGGGTACGAGGCGCAGACCTATCCCGACAGTCAGAACCTCTTCACGCTGGGCCGCGCGGCGATTTACCCCGCCGGCTCGTGGGAGATCGCCGGTTTCAACGCGCAGGCTGATTTCGAGATGGGCGTTTTCAAACCGCCGGTCCAGAACGCGGGCGACACCTGCTACATCTCGGACCACACCGATATCGGGATCGGCATGAACGCCGCCACAGCGAATCCCGAGGCTGCGCGCACCTTCCTCGCATGGGTCGCATCACCGGAATTCGCGAGCATCTTCGGTAACGCGGTGCCGGGCTTTTTCCCACTCTCCAAAGAGCCGGTTGAGCTTGAAGATCCGATGGCGAAAGAATTCATCAGCTGGCGTGGCGAATGCGAATCCACGATCCGGTCTACCTATCAGATACTGTCGCGCGGCACGCCGAACCTCGAAAACGAGACCTGGGGCGCGTCTGTGGCGGCCATCAAGGGCACAAGCTCGCCCGCCGATCTGGGCCAACAGCTGCAGGACGGCCTGGCCAGCTGGTACGAGCCGCAACAGTAAAGCCTCAGTGATAGGCCCGGGCATGCGCTGACATGCCCGGGCCAATCCGGAGACACCCATGAAGCTTCCGCGCATTCGATGGCACATCGTCGTGTTTCTGGCACCCGCCGTGCTGGTCTACACCGCCGTGATGATCCTGCCGTTGTTCAACACGCTTCGGTTGGCGCTGTTCACGGAAGTAGAACAGACCCGCGTCTATGTCGGGCTCGAAAACTTTCGGACGCTCTTTTTCGACCCGATCTGGTCTGAGCAGTTCTGGAATGCGCTGGCGAACAACTTCTGGTTCTTCCTGATCCACATGCTGGTGCAGAACCCCATCGGAATCGCGCTGGCGGCCATTCTCAGCCACCCGCGACTGCGCTTTGCCGCCCTTTATCGATCCGCAATCTTTGTGCCCACGATCCTGTCCTTCGTGATCGTAGGATTTGCGTGGAAGCTGATCCTGTCGCCGATCTGGGGCATCGCACCGGACATGCTGAACTCGGTTGGGTTGCGGTGGCTCTACGCCCCTTGGCTTGGCAAGGAGGAATACGCGCTGACGACGCTTGCGCTGATCTCGGTCTGGCAATTCGTTGGCATTCCCATGATGCTGATCTATGCCGCCCTGATCTCAATCCCCGAAGAGATCCTTGAGGCCGGAGAGATCGACGGGATCACCGGTATCTCGGCCTTCTGGAAGATCAAGCTGCCGCTGATCCTGCCGTCGATCGGCATCATCTCGATCCTGACCTTCGTGGGCAATTTCAATGCGTTCGATCTGATCTATGCAGCGCAGGGCGCACTGGCCGGACCGGATTTTTCAACAGATATTTTAGGTACCTTCATGTACCGCACCTTCTTTGGTTTCCAGTTACAACTGGGCGACCCGCATATGGGATCCGCGATCGCTGGCGGGATGTTCGTGATCATCCTGATCGGCGTATGCATCTATCTCTTCGGTATCCAGACACGGATGCGGCGGTACCAGCTTTGAGGTGTCGCGATGCATAAGGCCCGCGCAAACCCCGTAAGCGCCGTCGCGATGCATGGTGCGCTGATCCTTTACACCTTGATCGCGCTTTTTCCCGTCTTTGTGATCCTCATCAACAGTTTCAAGTCGCGTCGTGCGATCTTTCGGGAACCGCTTGCCTTGCCCGACGCCGAGAGCTTTTCGATGATCGGCTACCAAACCGTCTTCAAGCAGGGGGACTTCTTTCTCTACTTCCAGAATTCCCTTGTTGTGACTGTGGCGTCGCTGTTCTTTGTGCTGCTCTTTGGCGCAATGGCGGCCTTCGCGCTATCAGAGTACCGGTTTCGCGGGAACATGCTGATGGGGCTCTACCTCGCGCTTGGCATCATGATCCCCATCCGCATCGGTACCGTCGCGATCCTCGAGATGATGGTGGCAACAGGTCTGGTGAACACGCTCTGGGCCCTGATCCTGGTTTACACGGCGCAGGGCTTGCCGCTGGCGGTTTTCATCCTCAGCGAATTCATGCGTCAGGTTAGCGATGATCTCAAAAACGCGGGCCGGGTCGACGGGTTGAGCGAGTACACCATCTTCTTTCGACTTGTCCTGCCGCTGGTGCGGCCCGCGATGGCGACGGTGGCCGTGTTCAACATGATCCCGATCTGGAACGATCTCTGGTTCCCACTGATCCTTGCGCCCGCCGAAGAAACCAAGACCCTGACCTTGGGCAGCCAGGTTTTCATCGGGCAATTCGTAACCGATTGGAACGCGGTTCTCTCGGCTCTGTCGATGGCCATCCTGCCCGTTCTGGTGCTCTACATCATCTTTTCGCGGCAACTGATCCGCGGCATTACGTCGGGGGCCGTAAAATGATCAGGGTGATGATTGCAGGACTTGGCAATATGGGCCTGTCGCACGCCTTGGCCCACCACGCGCACAAAGATGCGGAGATCGTTGGTCTGGTCAACCGCTCTCAGGTTGATCTGCCGGTCGAGCTGCGTGGATATCCAATGTTCGACAGCTTCGAGGCGGGGATGGAAACGGCGCCCGACCTCGTGGTGATCGCCACCTATTCGGACAGCCATGCGGACTACGCAATTCGGGCGATGGAAGCCGGCGCGCATGTCTTTGTGGAAAAGCCGCTGTCAACCACAGTCGAGGATGCCCAGCGCGTTGTCGAGACAGCCAATGCCACGGATCGCAAGCTGGTCGTGGGCTATATCCTGCGCCATCACCCGTCATGGATTCGGCTGGTGTCGGAGGCGCGCGATCTGGGCGGACCATATGTGTTCCGGATGAACCTGAACCAACAATCCTCCGGGGCGGAATGGGAAACCCACAAGGCACTGATGCAAACCACCAGCCCGATAGTCGATTGCGGCGTGCACTATGTGGACGTGATGTGCCAGATCACAGATGCATCTCCGGTTCGGGTGCATGGCATGGGGCTGCGCCTCAGCGATGAGATCGCTGAAGACATGTATAACTACGGGCAGTTTCAGGTGCATTTCGATGACGGTTCGGTCGGCTGGTACGAGGCCGGCTGGGGGCCGATGATGTCGGAAACCGCGTTCTTCGTGAAAGACATCGTCAGTCCAAAAGGATCCGTATCGATCGTCGATGGAGACACGGGTGCCTCGTCTGACATCGATGGTCACACCCGTGTGGGTGGCCTTTTGGTGCACACATCTCAGGGCGATCGCCGGATCGATATGCCCGATGAACCGGGCCATCAGGCGCTCTGCGATGCGGAACAGGCGTTCATGCTCCGGACCATCGCCGAGGATCTGGATCTGAGTCGGCACATGACCGATGCAGTTCAATCGCTGGCGATCTGCCTCGCCGCTGACCGCAGTATTCGAACCGGGCAACCGGTTCATCTGACCGGAGATCCGACATGACCGCTCTCACCCTTTCCGGTGTGAACAAGTCCTTTGGTACCGTTCACGTGCTCAAGGACATCGATCTGGAAGTGGACGAGGGCGAGTTTGTCGTGTTTGTCGGCCCATCAGGCTGCGGTAAGTCCACGCTGTTGCGGGTGATCGCCGGACTTGAAGACGCCAGTTCAGGCGACGTTTGGATCGGTGGCGATCAGGTCAACCTGACGCCTCCGTCAAAACGCGGAATCGCAATGGTGTTCCAGAGCTACGCGCTCTACCCCCATTTGAACGTCCGCAACAACATGAGTCTTGCTCTGAAACAGGAGCGCCAGTCGCGCGACAAGATTGCCAAACGGGTGGCCGAGGCGAGCCGGATGCTGAACCTCGGCGACTATCTCGACCGCTACCCGTCCGAACTTTCGGGCGGTCAGCGCCAACGCGTCGCGATCGGGCGCGCAATTGTGCGGCAGCCGAAGCTCTTTCTGTTCGACGAGCCGCTGTCAAATCTCGATGCCGCACTGCGCATGAATACGCGGATCGAGATCGCCAACCTGCACCGGCAGCTTTCGGCGACGATGATCTACGTCACCCATGACCAGACCGAAGCGATGACGCTGGCCGACAAGATCGTCGTGCTGCGCGACGGTCGTGTCGAACAGACAGGGACGCCGATGGAACTCTACAACAACCCGGTCAATCAGTTCGTGGCGGGGTTTCTTGGTGCGCCGTCCATGAACTTTCTGCCGGCGAGCCTGTTTGAGACAGGCGACACCCGCACTCTGGGCGTGCGCCCCGAGGATCTGACGGTCGCCGGGGATGGGCCGATTGCAGCCCGGGTCGAACATGTCGAACATCTGGGCGGCGATACCAACCTGATCGTCGCGGTGAACGGCCATGCCGCAACCGTGCGCCTGTTCGGACAGCACGGAATACGCCCAGGCGAGGATCTGCGGCTTGGCTACGATATTAGCCGGGCGTATTTCTTCGACAGCGACGGGCGGCGCTTGGCCTCGGCCTAGATCGGATCCTTAGCCCAGCAAACGGCGGGCAATCACCTGTGCCTGAATCTCTGCCGCGCCTTCAAAAATGTTCAGGATCCGCGCGTCACACAGCACCCGACTGATCTTGTATTCCAGTGCAAAGCCATTGCCGCCATGGATCTGCAACCCGTTGTCAGCCGCTGCCCAAGCCACGCGCGCGCCCAGCAGCTTGGCCATCCCGGCCTCGACATCGCAGCGTCTGCCCTCATCCTTTTCAAAAGCACTGAAATAGGTCAGTTGCCGGGCCACCATGATTTCGACAGCCATCATCGCAAGCTTGCCCGACACCCGCGGAAAGTTGATGAGCGCCTTGCCAAACTGCTTGCGGTCCTGCGCGTATTGCATCGAGATATCGAGCGCCGATTGCGCAACTCCGATTGCGCGCGCGGCAGTCTGGATACGCGCACTCTCGAAGGTTTCCATCAGCTGTTTGAAACCTTTGCCTTCCTCACCGCCAAGAAGGTTTTCGCCCTTCACGTGGAAATTGTCGAAGCCGAGTTCGTATTCCTTCATGCCGCGATACCCGAGAACTTCGATCTCGCCACCCGTCATACCATCGGTCGGGAACGGGTTGTCATCGGTGCCCGGCTTCTTTTCCGCCAGGAACATCGACAGACCCTTGTAGTCTGTCGTGTCTGGATCGGTACGCGCCAACAGTGTCATCACGTGAGTGCGCGCGGCGTGGGTGATCCAGGTTTTGTTGCCCGTTATGCTATAGTTGCCATCTGCACCCTTGGTCGCCCGGGTCCGCAAGGATCCAAGGTCCGAGCCGGTGTTAGGTTCGGTAAAGACAGCTGTCGGCAAGGTTTCGGCGCTGGCGATCTGAGGCAACCATTTCTGCTTTTGCGCGTCCGTTCCGCCTGCCAGGATCAACTCGGCCGCAATCTCTGACCGCGTACCAAGGCTTCCGACACCGATATAGCCTCGCGACAGCTCTTCCGAGACAACGCACATCGACGCCTTGCTCAGGCCAAAGCCACCAAATTCCTCGGGAATGGTCAGGCCGAAGACACCCATTTCGGCCAATTCCTCGATCACATCGATCGGGATGAGTTCGTCATTCAGGTGCCAGTCATGAGCATGCGGCTCAACCTTTTCGACCGCGTACCGACGGAACTGTTCGCGGATCATCTCAAGCTCGTCATCAAGCCCCGAGGCACCCACAGTGATGTTGGCCGCTTGTTCCTGCATCAGTTCGACAAGCCGCGTCCGGGCGGCCTGGGTATTGCCCGACTGCGTGAGCGTCACGATCGCCGGCGCCATCATGTCACGCATCTCGTCCTGGCTGAGACCCAGATCCTGAAGTCGCAGGATCTCTCCCTGGTTCATCTGGATGCCGCCATAGATCTGCCAGAGGTATTCGCCGAACGCAATCTGGTGGATCAGCTGTTCGACCTCGCCAAACGTGCCCTGTTCATCGAGCCGCGTGGCCCAGCTTTGCATCTGGCGCAAGCTTTGCGCGTAGGTTGCGAGCCATGCCAACCCATGCGCCGCCGTCTGATGCGCCTCTATCAGCGCGCCGGACACCTTGCCATCTGCGCTTACCATGGCACGAACCGAGGCGACGGCCTTGTTCAGAACCGCCTCAACTGGTGGCACGGCAGCACCAGTCAGCTCAAGAAGATCCGGCAAGACAGTCGGCGCGTCACCGGCAGTTTGCATCGTCAGATCCTGTCCGTCATGGGGCATGATTCACATCCTCTCATCGCGTGCAGCATGTCTAGGTATTTTGCAGTTGCAGCGCAACATAAATACGTTCTGAAACTATTGTTTGTTCTAAAATTTCGTGGTGAACTTTTGCAGTGCGGCGCGACCCTGACGATGCTAGAGCGGGCACATGCCTGAATTCATTGGTTTGATCGACTTCACGGACCTGCTGCTGGCCTTCCTGATTGCCTGCGTGGCCGGGTTGATAAAGGGCATGGTCGGTTTCGCGATGCCCATGATTCTGGTGTCGGGTCTCGGCACATTCCTTGCCCCGGAACTCGCGCTCGCCGGACTGATCCTACCGACGCTTGTCACGAATGGTATGCAGGCCCTCAGGCAGGGCGCAACAGCCGCTTGGCAATCCGTCTCGCGGTTTCGCGTGTTCCTGGGCGTCGGGCTCGTATTGCTGCTGGCAAGCGCCCAGCTTGTTCGCGTGTTGCCCGCGCATGCGATGCTCCTCATCATTGGCGTTCCAATCTCGATCTTCGCCCTGCTGCAACTTGCGGGCTGGCAGCTTCGCATCTCAAAACCCAGCCTGCGGATCGAAGCAACGATCGGAGCGGTGGCCGGTTTTGTCGGCGGGCTGTCGGGCGTTTGGGGTCCGCCCACAGTGGCCTATCTGACGGCGCTGAATACGCCAAAAGCCGAACAGATGCGCGTGCAGGGCGTGATCTACGGGCTCGGCGCAGTCGCGCTGACATTGGCGCATATCGGATCCGGTATCCTGACAGCGAAGACGGCCGTGTTTTCGGCCGCGCTTGTTCCAACCGCGGTGTTCGGTATGTGGATCGGAGGCCGGCTGCAAAACCGGACGGACCAGGCGATGTTCCGCAAGATCACGCTGGCGGTCCTGTTGGTCGCCGGGGTCAATCTGGTGCGGCGCGGCCTGACAATCTGACCCCTCCGCGCCCCGCCTTTGAGCAGGGCACGCCGGGGCTCTATCAACCGATCGCGGCCGCTTTGACGTCTTCGTCGATGTAAGGGACATATTGCGCAAAGTTGTCCGCAAACATCTCCACCAGGCGCTTGGCTTGCCGGTCATAGGCATGCGGATCGTCCCATGTGCGGCGCGGATCCAGCAGAACCTGTGGCACTCCGGGCACAGTCACGGGGACCTCAAATCCAAAATTCGGATCCTTGCGGAACTGCGCCTCGGCCAGTGATCCGTCGAGCGCGGCCGTCAGCAAAGCGCGGGTCGCGCTGATCGGCATACGCGATCCGGTCCCATAAGCGCCGCCGGTCCAGCCAGTGTTCACCAGCCAACACGTGGCGCCGTGCTGTGCGATCTTCTCGCGCAGCAGGTTTCCATAAACCTCCGGCCGGCGCGGCATGAAGGGAGCGCCGAAACAGGTTGAAAATGTCGGCTGCGGTTCGGTCACGCCGCGCTCGGTTCCTGCAACCTTTGCGGTAAAGCCCGACAGAAAATGATACATGGCCTGGGCTGGCGTAAGCCGCGCGATTGGCGGCAGAACGGCAAAGGCGTCGCAGGTCAGCATGATGATGTTCTTCGGGTGCCCGCCGAGCGCCGAGGACGAGGCGTTCGAGATGTATTCCAGCGGATATGCGCATCGCATGTTCGCGGTCAGGCTGTCATCCTCGAAGTCAAGCTCCTTGGTGTCGGGATCGAACACCATGTTCTCGATGACCGTTCCGAACTTCTTGGTGGTCGCGTAGATCTCAGGCTCGGCCTCGGCGCTGAGCGAGATCGTCTTGGCATAGCAGCCACCTTCGAAATTGAACGTGCCGCGATCGGACCAGCCATGCTCGTCGTCGCCGATCAGAGTGCGTCCCGGATCGGCGGACAGTGTTGTCTTGCCGGTGCCGCTGAGGCCAAAGAAAATCGCCGTGTCGACCGGGTTGCCGTTGGCATGATTGGCCGAGCAGTGCATCGGCATAATACCTTGATCCGGAAGCAGATAATTCAGAAGGGTAAAGACGGACTTCTTGTTTTCACCTGCGTACTCGGTCCCGCCAATCAGGATCATCTTTTTGTCGAAGTTCAATGCGATCACAGTGTCCGACCGGCAATTGTGCCGCGCGGGGTTCGCTTTGAAACTCGGGCAATTTATGACCGTGAAGTCCGCCAAGAAATCGTCAAGCGCATCGCGGTCAGGGCGGCGCAGCATGTGACGAATGAAGAGACCGTGCCAAGCCAGCTCTGTCACCATGCGCACGTTGATCGCGTATTTCGGGTCCGCTCCGCCGACCAGATCCTGCACAAAGTAATCGCGACCCTTCATATGCTCGAGCATATCGTCATGGAGCGCATCAAACCCCTCCGGTGACATCTCGGCGTTGTTCTCCCACCAGATGGTGTCGGAGACGCTGTCGGTCTTGACCACATGTTTGTCCTTGGGCGACCGGCCGGTGAACTTGCCGGTGGTCACCAGAAACGTGCCACCCTGACCCAATGTGCCCTCGTCGCGCCGTAGTGCGGCTTCGATCAGGGCGGGTTCCATGAGGTTGTAATAGACATTGCCGAGCCCTTCGATCCCTTGGTCTTCGAGGCGGAATTCAGGGTTAACCCGTCCGGATGTCATTTGCTGTCGTCTCCTGTAGCCACGCCCCGAGCGGGTACAAAAATGTGCTCGGTCAGGCAGTTCATCGGCGAAAAATGCCGAACATGCCGGGTCTTAACATGTCGCCTCTGGGCATGAATAGGTCGCTCGGTCGCAGTTAGCGCAACCAAGTTCGGGTTTAGCGCAACCATGTTTTCGAAGATCAATCGACAGTGCTGGAATTCACCAGTTGCTAAGGAATTAGAGCCGAAATGGAAACTGTTCTGCGTGGTGATTCGCATTAAGGATTGATTCGCGTCGCCGTTGCAGAGCATAGTGGAGGAAAAATTAACGACGAGCAGTACGAAGGACATCCTATGTCTAAGATCGCGTTGGTGGACGACGACAGAAATATTCTGACGTCCGTGTCCATGACCCTTGAAGCCGAAGGCTTCGAGGTCGAGACTTACAATGACGGGCAAGCCGCGTTGGATGCATTCAACAAAAAGCTGCCGGATATGGCTGTGCTGGACATCAAGATGCCACGCATGGACGGAATGGATCTGCTGCAGCGCTTGCGACAGAAAACCTCGATGCCGGTGATTTTCCTCACATCAAAGGATGATGAGATCGACGAGGTTCTTGGCCTGCGCATGGGTGCGGACGACTACGTCAAGAAACCGTTCTCGCAACGCCTTCTGGTCGAGCGGATCCGCGCCTTGCTGCGCCGGCAGGAGGCCGTGGCCGGCGATGCGACCGGCGAAGGCCCGGAACCGAAGGTGATGGAGCGCGGAGATCTGCGGATGGATCCCTTGCGCCATTCGGTGAGCTGGAAGGGACAGGACGTGTCGCTGACAGTCACGGAATTTCTGTTGCTGCAGGCGCTGGCGCAACGCCCAGGCTTTGTCAAAAGCCGGGACCAGTTGATGGACGTCGCGTATGATGACCAAGTTTATGTGGACGACCGCACCATCGACAGCCATATCAAGCGCCTGCGCAAGAAAATGCGAAGTGCGGACCAGGAGTTTTCGGCCATCGAAACGCTCTACGGCATCGGCTACCGTTACAACGAGGAATAGTCGCTGGTCATGACCGTGGCCGAAAGGAATTTTGATCGCGACCCGTCTCAGGGCACCGCGCGCCGTCGGGGTGAAGTCGTCCTCGGCGATGATTGGGTGGCGCCAGACAGCATGGTCGAGGAAGAAATGCGTGCCCATCGTGGCGATCGGCGCCTGATCGCGTTTCGCCCATCGCCTCTGACGCGCAAGATTATAACGTTCAACCTGATCGCCCTGACCATTCTGGTCGGCGGCATTCTCTATCTGAACGCCTCGCGCGAAAGCCTCGCGGTGCAACGCGCGCAAGCGCTCGTCAGCGAGGCAGAATTGGTTTCGGACGTCTTCCAGGCCAAACTGCCATCGGGTGGCCCGGTCAATCTGGCCGCCGGTGACGGCATCGACGTGCAAGGTACGCTGGAGATGCTCAGCCTGCGTCGCGGCGTCAGCGTGTTTGTCTACGATATTGCGGGCGAGATCGTTGGCCAAACCGAAGGCATGGCATCAAGCCCGCTCGCCGAACGGCTGGCACCCGACCGGAACGGCCGGGCCCTGATAAGCGACCTACTGGCGACGATCTGGTCCGGTGCGGCCTCGCTGATCTCGCCGCAGCGTCCCACGACAGCTCCGCCTCTGGAACATCAGATGCGGGCCTTGGTCCCGCTGGCAGAGAACCAAGGCACAATCGTCGAAACAGCGCTCGACACCGCAGGTGGTATCGTGCTTTCGGCCGCAACGCCCATCACCCGCGGGGAGCTGATTGTGGGCGTGGTCGCCGTTGCCAGCCCCAAGGGCGAAATTGACGCGCTGGTTCGCGCCGAGCGTGAACGCGTTCTCCAGATGTTTGTGGTCGCAACGCTCGTATCGATCGGTCTCAGCCTCGTTCTGGCATCAACGATTGCCAACCCGCTGGCCGATCTCGCCTCGGCCGCCGAGCTTGGGCGGGACCGCGACGCGCGCAAGATGGAACCGGGACGTATTCGCATCCCCGATTTGACCGCGCGTCCGGACGAAATCGGGCGCCTGAGCCGGGCGCTCCGGGGTATGGTAGCCGCACTCTACAATCGCATCGACGGCAACGAACAGTTCGCGGCGGACGTGGCCCACGAGATCAAGAACCCGCTGGCGTCACTGCGCAGCGCCGTTGGAACGCTGCGCGTTGTCAAAAGAGACGATCAACGCGACCGACTGCTGGATGTGATTGAACACGACGTGCGGCGCCTCGACCGTCTGGTCAGCGACATTTCGAACGCGTCGCGCCTCGACAGCGAATTGGTGAAGGAAGAGGAGGAACAGTTCGACCTTCTCACGATGCTCTCGCGCCTCAACGACCACCTCGGAGACGAAGCGGCTACAAAGGGCATCGACTACATCACCGACATGCCGCCCCAGCCTGTCCAAATCCACGGGCTCGAGGCACGGCTCGCGCAGGTTTTCGTCAACCTGATCACCAACGCGATTTCCTTTTGCGAAGATGGCGATGCCATCCGCGTCTGGGCGCGCAAACGGGAAAACCGCGTGTTGGTCGTGGTCGAAGACACCGGCCCGGGCATCCCGGATGAAGCGTTAAAGAAGATCTTCAAACGGTTCTACTCCGAACGGCCCGAAGAGCATTTCGGCAATAATTCAGGGCTGGGCCTTGCAATCTCGAAACAAATCGTCGAGGCGCATGGCGGCGTGATCTGGGCCGAGAACATTCGCCCGACCGAGGCCGATGTCACCTCAGAACCCCTTGGTGCGCGATTTGTCGTAGGCTTACCGGTCTGATCGGCCGTGCTGGAACCAGGCCAAGCCGCTGACACCATCGTTCATGCCTCATGCGTCGCTCTGAACGGCCGCGGAGTATTGATCACCGGGCCATCCGGCAGTGGTAAATCATTGCTGGCTTTGCAATTGATGGCCCTCGGCGCACAACTCGTGGCCGATGATCGCGTCATCCTGATCCGGAACGGTTCCGAACTGAAAGCGCAAGCACCACAAAACCTGACCGGGCTGATAGAAGCCCGCGGCATCGGCATCCTTCACGCATCCGCCCTTGAGCAGGCGCCCATACTTGTGGTCGTCGACCTGAGCCAAGTCGAGACCGACCGTCTTCCCCGCAAACGCGAAACCGTCCTTTTAGGCGTAAAACTGCCTCTGCTTCACAAATCCGAGACCACGGATTTCCCGGCCGCTCTGACGCAATATCTACGGGGCGGGCGAAAGGATCCGGGATGAACGACCCCTCACAACCAGCCACACAGATCGTCCTTGTCACGGGTGTGTCAGGCGCAGGGCGATCAACGGCGATCAACGTGTTGGAAGATCTCGGGTTTGAAGCCATCGACAACCTGCCCCTTCGTCTGCTCCCGCGTCTGATGGACGGCCCCTCACCTGATCGACCCATGGCGCTTGGCATCGACGCACGTAACCGCGATTTTTCGGCCGATGGCTTGCTTGAGGCTGTTGATCGGCTCAGCGACATGCCCAACGTCCAACTCAGCATCCTGTTCCTAGATTGCGCCGCCGAGGTTCTGCTGCGGCGGTTTTCAGAAACACGCAGACGACATCCCCTGGCACCTGCCGAAACCCCCGAACAAGGGATCGAGCGGGAATTCGACCTTCTGATCGCCGTCAGGGATCGGGCGGACACGCTGATCGATACGAGCGAGCTCAACGTTCACCAGCTCAGACAAGAAATCGATCGCTGGTTCGCACCGCAAACCGGTCGGCGCCTTGCCGTCGCGGTCCAGAGCTTTTCCTATAAACGGGGGTTGCCGCGCGGATTGGACATGGCGTTTGATTGTCGGTTTCTGAGCAATCCGCACTGGCACCAGGAATTGCGCGCTTTGGACGGCCGAGATGATCGCGTGGCCCGGCACGTGCGCGCGGATCCGCGATTCCAGCCGTTCTTTGACCAGGTCCTAAACCTCACACGAATGCTGCTGCCCGCCTACCGCGACGAAGGCAAATCGCACCTCACGATCGGCTTTGGATGTACCGGAGGGCAACACCGATCCGTTACCATGTCGGAAACGCTGGCCAAGGCCCTTGCGGACGACGGATGGCCGGTGTCAATAAGACACCGCGAAATGGAACGCCGGAACTCGGTCGCTTAGAGGTTGCCTTGATCGGAATTGTCATCGTTGCACACGGAGACCTTGCACGCGAGTATCTGGCCGCGGTCGAACATGTTGTGGGTGAACAGCCCGGTATCGCCGCG
>JBCCVT010000043.1:0-15519 GCA_039195015.1 Pseudomonadota bacterium | reverse complement strand
GTCGGATTTCGATACGCTGATCGCCTATTGCCCGAACTATGCCGAAGGCTACAACCAGCGCGCCTTTGTTCAGTTCCTGCGTGGCGACTTCCGATCAGCTGTTGAAGATCTGGATCGCGCGCTTGCGCTGTCGCCCCGCCATATCGCGGCGATGTCGGGCAAGGCGCTGTCGCTTATGGGGCTCGATCGTCTGGACGAGGCGCGTCTGACCATGTCGGACGCGCTGGCGTTGAACCCGTGGCTGCCCGAACGTGGTCTGGCCGCGCCTGGCGGGCCGCTCGCCCCAAAGGGCACCGATCTTTAGCGATCCGCATTGTCAAAGAATTTGGAACCAAGGCGTACGCAAACCGATTGTTTTCCGCGTCAGGGACGGCTACGCAACGGATCACGGGTCCTGGCGCAAATGCGGGCGTGATGGAATGGTAGACATATCAGACTTAAAATCTGAAGGGCATGTGCCCGTGTGGGTTCGAGTCCCACCGCCCGCACCACCCGCGCGATTTCTGGCGGGTGTTACTGCGCTGGCCAGCGCAATTCGACCTTGAGCCCCGGATCCAGCGGTGACAGATGCAGGCTGCCGTCGTGGCCGTTGATGATCGCTTCGACAATCGAAAGCCCAAGCCCGCTGGACGAGGTGGGGGCCAGTTGCCGGAACCGCTCCATCGCCGCAGAGATGTCGGCGCGATCAATGCCGCAGCCATTGTCGGAGACCGAAAGGGTCATCCATCCCGCCGCGCGGTCGGCGCGGACGACGATCCGGGTCAGATCGGCGCCACCGTGGCGCAGGGCGTTGTCCAGAAGATTGCGGATCGCCTCGCGCAGCATCGTCGGATCGCATCGCGCGGTACCAAGATTGCCGGCGATCTCCAGCGCGATGTCGGGCGCAGGGTCCGTGTCGTCGCGATAGCTCTCTATCCAGTCCGGCAACAATTCTGCCAGTTCGGCCGGGTGATGAGCCGAAGACGGGCTGATCGCCTTGGCGCGTTCGAGCAACAGCAGTTTCTGGCTGAGATCGGCGGTCTCCTGCGCGGCGGCGAGCAGGTCGGCGCTGCGGCGCCGGGCCTCGTCCGGGTTGGGCGCACGGCTGACGGCCTCGGCCAGCGAGAGGACCCCGGCGATGGGGTTCCGCAACTGGTGCGCGGCGTTCGAGATGAACTCGGACTGCGCCGTCATGCTGCGCGATACCTGGGTAAAGAGCCGGTTGAGCGTCTGCACGATGCCGTTCACTTCGGTGGGAACGGCACGCCGGATCGGCGAAAGCTCATCGCTGGATCGCTGCGCAATTGCGTGCTCGAGACCGATGAGCGGCCGGAGCCCGAGCCGAACGCCGAACCAGACGATCAGCGCGAGCGACGCGATCAACCCGGTGATCGTGATCAGGGACCGGGTGACCAGATCCCGCACGAACGCACTGCGCACTGCATCATCCTGCCACACGGTGGTGGTAAAAATGCCGGCGAACCCGTCGACCTGGGTCAGACCTTGCAGGCGCACGCCGCTGACGGTCCGGCCAAGATAGGTTGCGTTGAAATACATTGGGGTTGGGATCTCTTCATCCGTCCGGGGGATGCCGACGGGCGGTGTGGCATAGCCGGCCACGATCACCCCGTCTGGCGCGTAGACGTGATAGAAAACACGGCCGCCCGAAGTGTCCGACAGGATATCGCGGGTTCTGGGGGAGAGCGCATCGCCCCCAGAAATGGTCACGTCATGGGCCACGGCGAGGGCGGCGGACAAAAGGCTGCGGTCGAACACTTCGGCCGCTGTGCGCTGCGCGTTGTTGAGCTGCCAGAGCCCCACCACCGATGCCACCGCCAACAGCGGCAACAGGATGATCGCCGTCAGTCGCATACGGAGCGAGACCGGACGTGTCATGGAGCGTCCGTGATCAGCGAATACCCGATGCCGCGATGCACGCGGATGCCGACGCCATGGACCGATAGCCGCTTGCGCAGGCGCGAGATATAGACCTCGATCACCTTGTCATCGGTTGCGCTGCCGGTGCCGTAAACCTGATCGAGCAACCGGTCCTTGGACACGGCCGTCCCTTGCGCCTGGGCCAGTGCGGCGAGCACGGTAAGCTCGCGGCGAGGTACGTCGACAGGCCCGTCTGCCGCGCTCAGCTGGAGGGATTCGAGATCGAGCGACAGGGCACCAAGCGTGATCGTTCGCCGTGGCGCCACCGCCTTTCGCCGGGCAAGGGCACGAACGCGCGCGGCCAGCTCGTCCATGGCGAAGGGTTTCACCAGATAGTCATCGGCCCCGGCATCGAGCCCCACAACCCGGTCCTGCGTGCTCGCCCGTGCGGTCAACAGGATCACCGGGCGTGGATCCTCGCGCCGTCGCAATTCGCCCAGGACGTCCAGCCCGCTCACGCCCGGCAGGTTGATGTCGAGAATGACCAGGTCACAGTCTTCCTGCCGCAGAAAGGTCGCCGCCTCGGTTCCATCGGCGATTGCATCGACCGTGTGCCCTTCGTCTTGCAGCCGGTAGGTGATGCCCTTTCGCAGGCTTTGGTTGTCTTCCACAAGTACGATGTGCATTGCCACTTTTTTGCGCTGATGAAGGCTTCATGCAAGCTTCGCGCGCAATAGTCCTCGCGTCAAACGGTGGAATCACCCGCGTCCGGCCTGTCCGACGCAGATCTATCCGCCGGGGTTAGGGAGGAAGACAATGACAATGATGAAAACCACGCGGCGCGTGGCGATAGGGCTTGTGGCCGCATCATCGGCGACCTTTGCAACAAGTGCATTTGCCGAAGGCGACGGCCTCGATCTGAGCGGCAAGACGGTGGAATGGGTGATCCCGTTCTCGGAGACCGGTGGCTCGGCCAAATGGGCGAATTTCTATGCGCCGCTGCTGAGCGAGGCGCTGCCCGGAGCGCCCACCGTTGTGGTCAAGTTCATGCCCGGTGCGGGGTCGACCAAGGGCGCGAACTGGTTTCAGAACCAATCTTACGACGACAGCGAAGGCACGTTGATCTTCGGCTCGTCGGGCTCAACCCAGTTCCCCTATCTGCTGGGCGATCCGCGCGTGCGTTACGAATATGGCGACTGGAATGTGGTCCTGGCCTCGGGCACGGGCGGCGTCGCCTATCTGCCACCGGATCTGGCGGGCCAAATGAATGGTCTTGATGCCAGCGCGCTGCGCGGTACCGATTTCATCTATGGCTCGCAAGGGGCGACGCGTCTGGATCTGGTGCCGCTGCTCGCCTGGGAGATGCTGGGCCTGAATGTCGAGCCCGTCTTCGGCATCAAGGGCCGCGGCGATGGCCGGCTGATGTTTGAACGCGGCGAGGCAAATATCGACTATCAGACCTCGTCATCCTACCTCAAAGGTGTCACGCCGCTTGTCGAAGCGGGGACCGCCGTGCCGATGATGAGCTGGGGTGCGCTCGACGCTGACGGTAACATCGTGCGCGATCCGACCTTCCCCGACATGCCGACCTTCAAAGAAGTTTGCGAGGCGACTGAGGGCTGCGAAACCAGCGGCGACCAGTGGGATGCGTGGAAAGCGTTCTTTGTGGCGGGCTTCCCCGCGCAAAAGATGGTGTTCCTGCCGGCAGGCGCCACGCCTGAAGCGATCGCGACCTATGCGGCCGCGTTCGAAACGGTAAAGGCACGCGCCGATTTCGCGGAAATCTCGGCGGGCCGTTTGGGCGTCTATCCCCAGATGACCGGTGACGAGGCCACCGGCGCGATGGACAGCGCCACCCAGGTGCCGGACGCCGCAAAAGACTTCGTCGTGAGCTGGCTCAAAGACCGCTACGGCGTTTCGCTGAACTAAGCGACCTGCTCCGACCGCTGTCAGGCGGTCGGAGCATCCCCCTTTCAGAAAGCTGGTGTCATGGACTTTATGTCGGTCGCACTGCCCGCGCTGTCGGACGCGGCGGGCCTGATCCTGCAACCTGTCGTTCTGGGCTATCTGGTTCTGGGCGTCGTGATGGGCCTTTGCATCGGAGTGTTCCCCGGTCTGGGCGGCATCGCGGGCTTGTCACTGCTCCTGCCGTTCATGTTCGGGATGGACCCGGTGCTGGGCCTTGCGCTGATGATCGGAATGGTCGCGGTCGTGCCGACCTCGGACACGTTTGCGTCGGTCCTGATGGGCATTCCCGGATCCTCGGCAAGTCAGGCGACCGTCCTTGACGGCTTTCCCATGGCCAAGAATGGCGAGGCCGCGAGGGCCCTGTCGGCGGCCTTTGCGTCTTCGCTTTTCGGTGGGCTGGTGGGCGCGGCTTTCCTGACGCTCTTCATACTTGTCGCACGGCCCATCGTGCTGGAGTTCCGCACGCCCGAGCTGCTGATGATCACGATCTTTGGCCTCTCGATGGTGGGTATCCTGGCTGGACGGGTGGCGATCAAGGGGATTGTCGCCGCCGGGCTCGGCATGATGATCGGCACCATCGGCGAAGGCGACAGCGCGGGTGAACTGCGCATGGCCACCTATGACATGCCCTACCTGGTCGACGGGCTGAAACTGGTGATCGTGGGGCTTGGTATCTTTGCCATCCCCGAGATCGTCGCGCTTTTGCGCCAGGACCGCGCCATTGCAGAACGGTCCATGCTGGGGGGCGGCTGGCTGCACGGTGTGCGCGACTGGTTTGCCAATATCTGGCTCTCGGTGCGTTGTTCGATTATCGGAGTTGTCGTCGGCGTCATCCCGGGCCTTGGCGGATCAGTCGTGGACTGGATTGCCTATGGCCATTCCGTTCAGACGACCAAGGACAAGTCCAAGTTTGGCTCGGGCGAGGTGCGCGGTGTAATCGGGCCGGAAAGCTCGAACAACGCCAAGGAAGGCGGCGGGCTGGTGCCAACGCTGCTCTTCGGGATCCCGGGGTCGGGATCGATGGCGGTCTTCATCGGCGCCATTGCATTGCTCGGGTCGGGTCAGATTGAAGTCGGCCCTTCGATGCTCAAGAACAACCTAGACATCACCTACGCGATCGTCTGGCTGCTGGCGCTCGCGAATGTGGTGGGTACGCTGATCTGCATTGGTGCATCGGGCGGGATCGCGCGGCTGACGACGATCCCATTCAGCCTGCTGGCGCCGTTTCTGTTCATGATTATCAGCTTTGCGGCGTTCCAGTCCGGGCAGGACATCATGGATCTTGTCGCGCTCTTCGCGATCGGGTTCCTGGGCATCCTCATGCGTCGGTTCGACTGGTCGCGCCCGGCCTTTCTGATCGGTTTTGTCTTGTCGAACCCGGCCGAGACCTATGCCAATCAGGCGGTGCAGATCGCGCAATCGCGGTTCCGCAAGAGCTTTGGCGAGGGGATCGAGTACATCTTTTCGCCGATCGTGATCATCTTGATCATCATCACCGTGATCTCGGTTGTCGTGGGACTTCGCCAGGCCAAGACCATCATGGCCGAGGGCGAGGTGAACGCGGGTCACAAGCGTGCGCCGCTCATCTTTTTGCTGGCTGTGCTGGCTTATCTGTCGGTCGCGTTCGTCAATGCCTCGATGATCCCGGACTATGCCGCGGCCGACCGTGTGTTCCCGCGATTTGTGAGCGGGGTCGCCATCATCGGCTGCCTGGTGTTGCTGGTGCAGATGATGATGCGTCCGGAAACCGATCCGATGTTTGCTGACCGCGATGCCTCGGGCGAGGACAAGAATGCGCATGGGCTCTGGTCGACGCTGGCGTGGTTCGCCGGGCTGCTGGTTCTGACCGCGCTTCTGGGCTTTATCCTGGCGCTAGCGATCTTCCTCTTCGCCTTCATTCGGCTGCGTGCGGGCAAAAGCACGGGCTACGCGGCAGTCTACACTGCCGCCGGGATCGGGTTCATGTGCATCATGGCCGGTCTGCTCAACCGCGACTTCCCACCGGGCCTTTTGCAGGGGATGGTCAGTCTGCCATGGCCGCTGTCATGAGCCAGACCGCTATCCCCTTTCTGTTCATGCGCGGGGGCAGCTCGCGCGGGCCGTATCTGAGCCGGGCCGATCTGCCCGAAGACCGGGAGACGCTGGCCGAGGTGCTGATCGCCATGATTGGCGCCGGGCACCCGCTGAATATCGACGGAATCGGTGGCGGCGCGGCGGTGACGACCAAGGTCGCGATGTTGTCGCGATCCAAGGATGATTGGGCAGACATCGATTACTTTTTCGCGCAAGTCAGCGTTGAGGATCGCAAGGTCGATTTCAAACCGACCTGCGGCAACATCCTGGTGGGCGTCGGTCCCGCAGCGATCGAGATGGGACTGATCGAGCCTAAGGACGGGGCGACGGATGTCCGCATCCGGGCCGTGAACACGGGCGCGCGGGTGTCGGCCCGGATCAGGACCGGGCTGCGCGGTGTCACTTATGAAGGCGATACTGCGATCGATGGTGTTCCGGGCATGGCCGCCCCGGTGGATCTGCAATTCATGGATGTGGTCGGCGGAGCGACGGGTACAATGTTCCCCACCGGCAGCCGCATCGACCGGATTGATGGCGTCGATGTCAGCTGCATCGACGTTGCGATGCCGATTGTCATCGCGCGCGCCGATGCCTTTGGTCTGACGGCGCATGAGAGTGTCACCGAACTGGACGAAAACCGCACCTTTATGGAGCGCATTGAGGCCATGCGCCGGATTGCGGGCGAAAAGATGGGGATGGGTGATGTCTCCCAATCCGTCATCCCGAAATTCGCCATTCTGGGTCCGGCCGCGAACGGGGGCACCGCCTCGGTCCGATACTTCATGCCGCAGCGCTGTCACCCGACGCTGGCGGTTACCGGCGCTCAGTGCGTGAGCGCCTGTTTGCTCTGCCCCGGCACCGTTAGCGACGGGCTGGTGGCCGATATTCCGGCCTCACCGGCGCGACTCACTCTGGAGCATCCGACCGGCACCATGGATGTCACGGTCGACTACCGGCGCGATGGAGACAGCTTTGATCTGATCTCGGCGGGTCTGGTCCGCACCGCGCGCAAACTTGCCGCCGGAGACGTCTTTGTTCCAGGGTCGGTCTGGTCCGGGATTGAGCTTGCTTGACGTTTGGTATACCGTGGTACACAATTCCATAATCTGGAGCCGTATCATGACTTATCAGGACTGTCTGATCGTAGCCGTCGCCGAACTGCAGGCCGCCAAAAGGCTGATCGAGGATGAGATCCGTGACTATCCCACGCCGATCTCTGGATGCGATGCGCAATTCAATCATCTGATCGGCTTGCGCGGTTCAGTCTCCGACGCCATGCGCAGCCTCGAAGCCCCCCGCTTTGTCGCGACGCCGCGTACGCCGGACCCGATGGCGGGAATCGAAAGCCGGTGAAGGTCCATATCCTAGATGACTGGTTCGACACGCTGCGCGGTTTGCCCTGTTTCGCGCTGCTTGACGCGCATGATGTGACTGTCTGGCAGGACCACGAACCGGATCCGGCCAAGCTGGCCACGCGTCTGCAGGAGGCGGATGCCCTTGTGCTGTTTCGTGAACGCACCTCAGTTGGCGCGGCGTTGCTGGACCAGCTGCCAAAGCTCCGTTTGATCTCGCAGCGCAGCGTCTATCCGCATGTGGATGTGGAGGCCTGCACGCGGAACGGGGTGCTGCTCTGTTCGAACATGCATGCGGGAACGCCGTCCTATGCGGCGGCGGAGCTGACACTGGCGCTCATCCTCGCAAGCGTTCGACAGATTCCGCAGCAGGTGGCATCGGCGCGCGCCGGCAACTGGCAAATGGGCGTTGGTCGGTCGCTGAGGGGTCGGGTGCTGGGGCTATACGGTTACGGCCGCATCGCACGGGCGGTCGCCGCGTATGCCGAGGCGCTGGGCATGCATGTGCAATGGTGGGCCTCTGATGACGGACGGTCACGGGCGGCGGCGGATGGGTGCAACGTCGCAGAGAGCCGTGCGGCATTTTTTGCGAGTTCGGATGTGGTGAGTGTTCACGTGCGGTTGAAGCCAGGGACGCGCGGGATCATCACCGCCGGTGATCTGGCGCAGATGCAGGACAGGGCGCTCTTTGTGAATACGTCACGTGCTGGGCTGGTTGCACCGGGGGTGCTGGAGGATGAGATGGCGCGCGGTCGGATCCATGCCGCGGTGGATGTGTTTGACACGGAACCCTTGCGCGACAGGACCCATCCCCTTTTGACCCATCCAAACGTGATCGCGACCCCGCATATCGGCTTTGTCACTGAGGATGAATTTGACCTGCAGTTTCGCGATATCTTCGAGCAGGTGAACGCCTATGCCGATGGTGCGCCCATTCACATGATCAACCCCGAGGCGATGGGCTGAACACCCGCGCCGCGATCGGCGCGCCGAGGATCACCACGAAGATCCGCAGCACATGATGTGCCACGACAAAGGCCACGTCAGCCCCGACGATCAGCGCCAGAACCGTGAGTTCTGCCTGTCCCCCGGGCGCAAAGGCCAGCAGCGCCTCCATGCCCGGGGCGAGGCCAAGCCCGTAGATCGCCTCGACAAATATCAGGGTCAGCGCGATAAGAATGACACAGAACCCTAGCCCCGCCGCGAGATCGCGCCGGATCTCGCCCAGGGTGATACCGGCATATTTGCTGCCGATCGTCATGCCGATGAAGAACTGCGCGGTCCAGATCGCCTCGGCCGGTGGACGATTGTGCAGAAAACCGGCCAGAGTGACGGCCGCGGTGACGATCAGTGGCCCGAGGATCGATGCCCCGAACAGTCCGATCCGTTTCGCCCCCCACCACCCGAGCGCGGAACAGATCACCATCAAGGCCAACTCGACCCATGGGACTGTTGTCAGCGGAACTCCGGGCGGATTCGTCAGGTCGGCGTCCCAAACCAGTTTCAGAATGAAGGGTAGGGCTACCACGATCACCAGGATCCGGGTCGCGTGGATCAGGGAGAGTGTGCGGACATTGCCGCCGGCCTCCTCTCCGAAAACCAGCATATCCTGCAGTCCGCCGGGCATGGCCGCGTAGTAGGCGGTTGTGTGGTCATAGCGCCAGATGCGCGTGAAATAGGGCAACCCGACCAGACCCACGCAGATGACCATCGCCGGGACCAGCAGCAGCGTTGGCCACATGGCGGGAAAGGTCGCGATGACCGAGGGGGTCAGCGTGGCCCCGACCGCGACACCAAGGATTGTGCGCATCGCGTCGTTGAGCGGTTTGATACCGCGCATTTGCAGCCCGGCCAGCGCCGCGATCAGACAGCCCGCGATCGGGCCAAGCAGCCAGGGCAATGGCAGCGAGGCCAGATGGAACACCGCAACGCCCACGCTGCCGGCGGCAAAGGCGTTGATGACGGGCGTCATCCCTGCAACGCCCGGAGCCGATGCCGGAGCGAGGTCTGCAGATGCGCCTCGGCCGCGGCACCGGCAGCTTCGGCATCCCCCTGTCGGAGCGCATCAATAATATCCTGATGCTGCCGTACGACCACGTCGATGCGGGTTTCGTCGGTGAAGGTTGTCGGCCCCAGCAGAAGCAGCGAGTTATTCAGCGCGCGCGCGGCCTCGACCAGGAACCGGTTGCGGCAGGCCAGATAGAGCCCGCGGTGAAAGTCCTGATTGATCGCGGCCGCCTTGGCGGGGTTGTCCCGTTCCTTTTCGATCTCGCGGTTGAGGTCTTCCAGCGTGTCGAATTCGGGATCCGTGCCGTGTTTGGCGGCAAACTCAGCAGCCGTGCGTTCGAGCACCACACGCATCTCGTACAGCTCGACCACCTCGCTATGGGCCAGTTTGCGCACCACCGCGCCCAGGCGCGGGCGGTGTTCCACGATCCCGTCAGCCTCGAGCCGGCGAAAGGCTTCGCGCACCGGTGTGCGTGACAGGTTGAGCCGGTCGCCGACATCTTCCTCGCGCAGGCGGTCGCCTGGTTGAAACACGCCGTTTCGGATCGACGCCAACAGCGCCTCGTATGCGGCCTCGCCGCTGGATTTGTCGGTTCGATCCGGCTTGGTCATGCTTTCATCTTGCATTTTGTATCCGTTTGGATACAAGAACCCTAAGCCAGGAGAGAACACATGTCAAAGAAGATTATCGTCGTCGGTTCCGGAAACGCCGCCATGTGCGCGGGCCTTGCCGCGCTCGAGGCCGGAGCCGAGGTTTTGATGCTGGAGAAGGCCGCGCCGGATCTGGCGGGGGGCAACACAAAATACACCGCCGGCGCGATGCGCTTTGTCTATGACGGGGCCGAGGATCTGCACCCGCTGCTGGCCGATCCTTCCGACCCGCGCCTGCCGATGACCGATTTCGGGGCGTACACGTCCGAGACTTTCGTCAATGATCTGCTGGGGTTCAACGAAGGCCGCCCCTTGTCGCCCGAACAGGAAAGCCTTGTGGCCAATTCCTACGATGCGGTTCGCTGGCTCGCCGGCCATGATGTGACCTACGAGCCGATCTATGCGCGCCAGAGTTTTCGCAAAGGTGACCGTCATGTCTTTTGGGGCGGGCTTACGCTGGCGGCGGCCAATGAAGGCGTTGGCCTTTTCGACATGGAGTTGGCCGCCTTTGAGCGCATGGGCGGGCGCATCCGTTATGAGGCTGGTGTCGAAGAACTGCTCAGTACCGACGGTGGTGTTACGGGGGTCCGGGTCGGTGACGAAACACTCGCCGCCGATGCCGTAATCCTGGCGTGCGGCGGTTTCGAGGCCAATGACGACATGCGGCGCGATCATATCGGGTCGGACTGGTCGGTGGCCAAGGTGCGTGGTACGCCGCATAACACAGGCGATGGTTTGCGCATGGCCTGGGATCTGGGCGCGCAGTCCTACGGCAGCTTCAAAGGCTGTCACGCGACGCCGATGGACCTGCACATGAAAGATTTCGGCAACCTCAATCTGCCCCCGGTCGAGCGTAAGAATTATCGCAAGATCTGCTATTTCCTGGGTGTGATGCTCAATGCCCGGGGCGAACGTTTCGTCGATGAAGGTATTAATTTCCGCAACTACACCTATGCGCAATTCGGGCGCGCAGTTTTGGAACAGCCCGGACATTTCGCATGGCAGATCTTTGACGCGAAAGTGTTCGACCTGCTGTACGGCGAGTACCATTTCGAAGATGCGCATTTCGTTGAGGCCGATACGCTTGAGGCCCTGGTCGAAAAGCTCGAAGGCGTAGAGGCCGGTGCGGCGCTACGGACCCTGGAGGCCTATAACGCGTCGGTCGACGATGGCGTTGCCTTTGATCCGACCGTTCTGGACGGTAAGGGAACGCGTGGTCTGCCTCTGGCCAAGTCGAACTGGGCGCAGCGCTTGGATACCGGGCCGTACCGTGCATATCCGGTGACCGGAGGCATCACGTTTACCTATGGCGGTCTGAAGGTCGATGCGCGAGGCCAGGTCCTGCGCGAAGACGCATCACCGATCCCGGGGCTTTACGCCTGTGGTGAGTTGGTTGGCGGTGTCTTCTTTGGTGGGTATCCGGGCGGATCCGGGCTGACCTCGGGCGCGGTGTTCGGCCGCCGCGCGGGGCTTGGAGCGGCAGATCGTGACTGATCAACGCGGCCGCTGACACACAGTCCTGAATTGTCTTTCAGGTCATGCAGACAGCGGGCCGCCCGAAAGCGGCCCGCCAAGGCGCCGTGTGGTCTGTGAGTGGTGGCCGGCGCCATAACGAATAAAAAGGGACAGCGCGGACCCACGCGCTGTCCAGTTGGGCTTTGACGTCAGAAGCCGTCAAAACCCAGGTCGGTCAGCGCGCCCGTCATCGCGCTGCCGTTATCAAGGATTGCGTTCCAGTCCGGAGCTGTCAGGTTGCTTGCTCTCAGGTCTTCGGCCTGTATGTCTTCGATGACGACGAAATCTCCGCCATTGTCGAGCACTTCGAACACCAGGTTTCCGTCCTGTTCGAACACGGCCAACTGGCCGTCCGAGAAAGTGCCGAAATCCAGCATGTCTTCGTTCGTGTCAAAGCCTCGGACGGTGGTTGCGGTGCCGTAGCTCCAGCCAAAGACGAAGCTGTCTGCGCCCGCGCCAAGTGTCACAACGTCGCTGCCCTCGGGCGATGGGTCGCCCGAGGGGGCGTCGCCATCCCCGTTGCCCGGGTCGTCGCCGGTATCACCGCCGGTATCTTCGTAGATGCTGCCGGTCAGGTCTCCGGTACGCGTCTGGAACCCGTCGGTGCTGGCACCCGCAGGAGCCGCCGGTGTCAGCAACATGCTGCGGTCCACCAGCGTTACGTCGTTCTGGTCAAAGCCAAACGGCGTTTCGAGGTTGTCCTCCATCACCTGATCGAAATGAAACTCGACGAGGCCCGGGATCAGATCCGCCGTTGTCACGCCGGTCAGCGTGGTCGACTGGCCCGAGGGCAGGGAGGAGATCACGAGGCCCTGATCGGTATCCGTGACTTCCAGCCGTTCGCGCGTGCCAAAGTAGAAAAAGCTGATCTTCATCGAAGTGGGGTCGAAGCCGTCGATCACCTCGTGCACGCCATACTCGTGGCTTCGAATGTAGATCGTGTCGCTGTCGCGCGGGCCGATCCCCTGTTCCCAAGACACAACCCCGCCCATGTCCTGGCGGAAATGTTCGTTCCCAACGATGCCAAAGTCATCGATGGTGACGTCCCCATAGGTCACGCCCTGCACGATCTGCGCGGCGGCCGACCAGGGGCTGTCGATGACGACCTCACCAGCCAGCGACTTGGTGACGATCATCCCGTGCACCGAAGTGCCGCCAAAATCGAGCTGGTCGGTCCCGGGCCGAAACCCCACGATGTCGTCAGCGTTGCTGTCGGCCTTGTACTTCACGCCGCCCGCGTCGGTTGTGCCTGTGGTGTCGGGCGGGTTAGAACCGTCGCTGTCGTAGTTCAGCTCATAGCCGCCGCCATCGCCCGGCGTCTCCAGAACCGAGCCGATTGCCGCCGCGACCTCGTTCAAGAGCGCCTGATCAGTGATCGAGAAATTGCCCAGCGACAGGTCGTCCAGTCCAAATCCAGTGAACACGATCTGGCGGATGTCGGCCCCGTCCGAGATCTCGATCCGGACGGTCTGACCCAGGGCGTCACCGCTTTCTTCGAAGATTGTCACCGCCTCGGCGGTCAGGTCCGGTCCGAATTCGATGACATCGCCCATCGCCGGCATGAACCCGTCGATGATCTGCGCTGGAGCGGCCGAGGTGAGCAAGACATGCATATGCGTGTGCCCGCCCATGTGGCCATCATCATCGCTGTTGCCATCATCGCCCATACCGTGATCGCCATGTCCGCCATGCCCGTCTCCATCAGAATCTCCATCGTCGGTTCCCCCGTCTCCGCCATCAGGGCTGTTGCCCGACGACACCATGCTCAGCACCTTCGCGGCGGCCGTGCTGTCTAGGATCGTGAAGTTCGCCGGAGTGAGATCGGCAAGACGCACGCCGTCTAGGCTGAGCATTTGGTTGTTCGAGGGGATCGCAAATGTTGTGCCGTAGCCGCCATCGGCGGTCGCGTACTCCACAATGTCGAGCGCATCGGCCCCGATCCAGTCGATAAATATGGTGTCGGCGGCCGGGTCGAAATCTTCGAGCACTACGGTGCTGCCCCAGGACCACGTGATCACTACGTCGGCGGTGTCCTTGGTCACATTGGCTGTACCGTTGCCAGGGGGCAGAGTGCCGATCGGATGCGCGCCGGGGTCATCGCCATGCGTATCGTCTCCGCCAGTGTCACCGGTGCCACCATCGCCATCCGGCGTGCCCAGCCCCTCGTCACCGGTGCGGCGGTCTTCGAAAAAAGCGATTGCCTCGTCGATGCCGGGGCTGTCATAGCCGCCGAACTGATCAATGTAACGCAGGATCGATGTGCCGTATTCATCGGTCGAAACTGACCCGTTCAACAGAAGATTCAGCGTGCCATAAGCGCCGCGCAGGTGGGCGGCGGCCATGATCCCGGTCAGCGATAGCTCGACCGCGACGGCGGTTCCGTTGTCGACATAAGTGGTCGTGGTCCCGATAAAGTCTTCGAGGCTCAGCCCCTGCGCTGTCAGCCCGTCGCGGATGATCTTGAGGTTGTAGCCAAAGGCCTCTTGAATCGCGACTTCCTGCGCCTCGGCCGTCATGAAAGCGTCGAGGCTGTCGACACCGTTCTTGCCCGTCCAGGTGCCATCCCAAGTATTGGTCGATGCGCCCGCGCCATAAAAGACGTCATCATCGTAATAGCCAAGATCAATCAGCAGCGCTTCGCCGAACTGATAGCCGACAAATCCCAGCGAGTTCATCGACCGGTAGGACATCGCGTCCCATTCCGCGTCGGACAGATCCCCCCAAGAGGTGTAGCCTGGATAAAAGTCAGTCACGGTGCCGCCGGCCCAGCTGTCCAGCTGCCAGTCCTGAATCACGCCTTGATCGTAACGGTCGCGATCCCACCCAGATTCAAATGCGCGCAAGGCATCGCGGAAGTCTTCATATGTCCCCTTGGACATGTGCAATCCTTTCTCGTTCAAACATCACTGCACCGCCGCGCCGGGCGGTAACCGGCTGCACAGAAACATCACAAGGAAGGAAAAGACTTGGGCTTACGTGCCAATTTCTTGGCGTTCTCCGCCATGCAGAAATGACGCAACGTCGGATCGCCGGGCCTGACGGGCCTGCACCGGTGACTTGCCGGTCCAGCGGCGAAACGCGTGCGAAAAGGTGCTCTGGTCAGTGAAGCCCAGCAGAAAGCTGATCTCGGTCAGCGACAGGCCGGGATCGTCCAGAAGCGCGGTGGCAAGGGCCACACGCGTGCTGTCGACCAGCGCACGATAGCTTGTGCCGTCATCAGCCAACCGGCGGGACAGCGTGCGTTCGCTCATCGCCAGTTCGGAGGCCACTTCGGACAGGCGTGGTACACCGCCGGTCAACCGGCAGACAATCGCGCGAAAGACCTGCTCCTGCAGGGACATCGTCTGAGGGCGGCGTTGCTCCAGCAAAAGGCGCCCGTAATCGGTGAGATGGGCAAGCAAAGATACGTCGCAGGATTTGATCTGCAGATCGAGTGTCGTGGCATTGAAGACCAGCGCTGTGCGCCCCACGCCGGACGTGACCGCGCAGCCGAGGAGCCGTTCGATCTGGACGTCGCGGTGGCCGAGCGGCGTTGAGAAGTAGACCTGTTCAGGCACGATCTGTCGATCGGTCGCATCGCTGAGAGTGTGCATCACCGCCGCGACCCAATATTCTTTATGCGCGACGGCGGTCTGCACATAAATGTCGGGATGTTCCATCCGGAATTCGACGCCTTCGGAAGTTTCGACCACACTGACACGGCTGCGTGGACGGGTGAGGCTGCTGAACTCACTGAGGTTCTCCAGCGCCTGCAGGACCGTGGCCGAGCTGTACGCGATATAGGCCAGGATCGAGCCCGTGCGCGACTCGTGCGTCTGTCCGAGGCGGACCGCAAGAAGCGGGTCATCATTGTGGCGCACGAGCGCGTCGAGCACGCGGACCTCGGTGCGCAGCGGGATCAGCGCGCCCGGTTCGGTGAGGATACTGGCATCGACGCCGGCATCCGACAGGGCTCGGTCGAGCTGGCCGTCGATCAGTTTGGGAGAGGTGCGCAGGCCGCGCAACATATGGTTGGGCACCATTTCCTGCGCGGCCTTGCCTTGTCCGAATTCGGTGCCTTGCATCCGTGTCCAACCGTTCCAATCGTAACAACGCG
>JBCCVT010000042.1:0-15690 GCA_039195015.1 Pseudomonadota bacterium | reverse complement strand
CGGGCACATTCTAAACTGGGTTGCGACAAATCCCCTATCTTGCTGCAAAGCAAGGAGAATGGAATTGGCCCACACAGAGCTGGATTTGCGTGAGAGACGCGCAATTGAAGACATGTTGCACGCAAAGGTGCCTGTGAACGAGATCGCAGCGGTGATCGGGAGGCTTCGCTCGACTGTGTATCGAGAGATCAAGCGTAACGGTTTTGAAGACGACGAGCTGCCAGAACTGAATGGCTACTACGGCGTGACAGCTCAGCGAACGGCCGACGCCAGGCGCGCGCGTCGGCGCAAGCTGATCCGTCTTGATGATCTGCGCGCGCATGTCATCGCGCAGTTGAGAATTGGCTGGACGCCGGAACAGATCGCGGGCCGCCTCGGATATGACGGTCAGCCGATCCGCGTCAGCCATGAGACGATCTATGCCTATGTCTACAGCGCTGATGGCCAATCCAAAGAACTGGCGCGCTATCTTCCCAGCCGACGCAAGAAGCGACGACCGCGCTATGCCAGACGGCCCCGCGGCCAAGTGTTTCCGCCGGATCGGTCCATCCATGAACGCCCGGAGCATGTGAAGACGCGCGAGACCTTCGGTGACTGGGAAGGTGATCTGATGATCTTCGAGCGCGCCAACGGCACAATGAATGTCGCCTCGCTGGTGGAGCGGAAGACTCGGTTCGCGGTTCTCTTCCGCAACAACGACCGAAGCTCCACGCACTTCATGAACAAGCTCATGGGCGTGATGGAACCCCTGCCCCAGCCTGCGCGGCGCTCGATCACCTTTGATCGAGGTTTTGAGTTCCGCGCTTGGCGCAAGCTGAAGTCCGGAATCGGCACGGAAAGCTGGTTTTGCGACCCGCAGGCACCCTGGCAGAAAGGATCGGTCGAAAACCTGAACAAACGCGCGCGCCGATATCTTCCACGCGACACCCAGCTCGCGGCGCTCTCAAATCGCAATATGAAGGCGATTTGCGACCGCCTCAACGGGACGCCCAGAAAGTGCCTCGGATGGCGCACGCCCACCGAGGCCTTCAGAGAAGAGATGATGAAACTGAGATAGCGGAAAACGTCGCAACGACCCTTGAGCCATCAGCCGCAAAGCTAAAATGTCACCCGTGAGCAATTCAGGAATGTCACTCTGCCCTCAAAAAGCAATGAGGGTGAGCGGATATGGGATGGGTGGCTATGAGCGAGCGCGAGTTGAACCGCGTGGAGGTTCTGTCGCAGGTCGATGATGGACGGCTGAGTGTCGACAATGCAGCAAACATGTTGGACCTGACGCGTCGGCAGATTTTCCGGCTTTTGAAGCGATACCGTCAGGATGGTGCATCGGCGATCCGGCACAAAGCGCGCGGTAAGCCCCCGAACAATCGGATTCATCGTGCCAAGCGGGACTATGCGCTGTCGGTGATCAAGGAGAACTACACAGACTTCGGGCCAACCTTGGCTGCTGAGATGCTGGCCGAACATCATGGCTTCAAAGTCTCGCGCGAGACAGTTCGCAAATGGATGCAGGAAGACGGCATCTGGCTCTCGCGCAAACAACGTCGAACTTTCCATCAGCCGCGCTTGCGTCGGGAATGCTTCGGCGAGCTGATCCAGATTGACGGGTCAGATCACCGATGGTTCGAGGATCGAAGTGATCCCTGCACCCTGCTCGTCTTCATTGACGACGCGACCAGCACTTTGATGGAGTTGCGGTTTGTGACGTCCGAGAGCACATTCAGCTACTTCGAGGCATTGGAAAGCTACCTGTTGAAGCATGGCCGCCCTGTTGCCTTCTACTCTGACAAGCACACCGTGTTCAGGGTTCCCAAGCCCAATGAACACTTGACAGGCATGACCCAATTCGGTCGCGCTTTGGCGGAGCTGAACATCGAGATCATCTGTGCCAATTCTTCGCAAGCCAAAGGCCGTGTCGAACGGGCAAACCGCACTTTACAAGATCGGTTGGTCAAAGAGCTGCGCATCGCAGGCATCTCGAACATGGAGGACGGCAACGTGTTCCTTGCGGGCTTCGTCGAGCGTTACAATGCCAAGTTTGCAAAGACTCCAGCCAAGCCAAACAACCTGCACCGGTCCTTGAACATCGAGCCGGATCGCCTCTCCGAAGTCTTCTGCCTGCGCGACAAACGCTATGTCACAAAGGATTTGACGTTGAAGTACGACCGCAAGCGCATCCGCTTGGAGGTCAACGATCTGACGCGCGGTCTCGTCGGCAAATACGTCGATACCTATGAGTTTGCAGATGGTCGCATCCAGGTGCGCGCAAAAGGTGTCGCCCTGCCCTGCGCCGTCTTCGAACCGCATCAGCAACGTGTTACTCACGCCGCGATCACCGAGAACAAACGACTCGGCGCCGTACTGGCCCACATCAAGGAAGAGCAGGAAAAGGCGGCCCCACCGCCAAAGGTAAAACCTGTCAGTGCGAAGAACGGGTACAAGAAGACAGGTCGCCGCCCGCCGGGACGTCCATCAAAGATGGAAGCGTATTATGAGCGACGACGTGCAGAACGATCTGCTAAGGAAGACGCTCAAGCTTAAGGCTAACGAAGGGTTTCATGTCGATCAGAAGCGATATCATCACCACATCCCCATTCTTTAATTCAATCACCGAGAAGTTCGTCGATTTCGAGACAGATGTGGACGCTCTCGCTTATGCTGTGGAAGGTCAGTTGCGTGGCACTCCAGACATGGGTGCAATCGACGGCTTCAACACTTTTCATGTTCTGGAAGAAACGGATACGAAGCTGCGGGTGGTCGGGATGGCATATATCTTGCCATCAAGCCTCATCCCGTTGGACGCGTCGTTCAACATGACAAGCGGCAATGTTGCGTATCGCGTCAAACTGGGCGCCGAAGACGGCAGGTGGAAGCGCCTGACCGAGAAAAAACGTTGGTCGGCGGTCTACCTCTATGCGACGGAAAACTACGAACCGCAGTGGAATTGGGAACCTACTCTAAAGGGCGTCTTCGGTCGCTGACTGACAATCCGTAGTACTAAAAACGGCCACCCGCAAAGCCAGCCAGGGCTGCGATATCTGAGGTCTCCGCCCTGTCAGGCTTTGCTCCCGTCGTGCTCCGCGGTGACATTTCTACTTTGCAAACCCAGTGACATTTCTGCTTGGTTGCAACACTTGTGCACGGCGGGCGCGCTCAATGCCCCCTTGCCTGTCTTTGGTTCAGGTGGTGTTCTATGCAAAGACGAGGTTGGTGGTATGGGGGTATTGGTGCGTTGGTGACATTGAGAACAGCCGTCTCGGCCCAGCTGAAGGCCGCCGGCAGCCTTGAAGACCACGACGACCCGGAACGTCCGACACACGTGCTGCCGACACCCTGACTGAAACCGGACGCGCCTCACGCGCCGGCATCCCGCCACACTCAAACGCTCCAAAAGCGAAACGGATTCCATGCGCGAAGACCCTCAGCCCTTTTTCATCATTGGAGCCGCAAGGTCCGGCACGACCCTGTTGCGCCTGGTGCTGACGCATCATTCGCAGATCTGCGAGTGCCACGAGATGAATTTCGTCTGCTCCTATGTCCGGGAGCACGGCCTGGATGCGGACCCGGCAGGCTACCGGAGATATCTCGAACACGATCTGGGCTTCCAGATGTCCGGCTACAGCACGGACGCCCGGCTTGGTGTTCTCGACCAGGTCAGGGACTTCCTCGATCAGAGACGCGTCATGGACGGCGCCCCCCTTGTCGGCGCGGTTGTGCACCATGCGGCCAGTGTGCTGCCCCAGATCTGGCCGAACGCGAAATTCGTGCATCTGCAGCGCGACCCCCGCGACGTGGCGCGGTCAAGCGTTGAGATGGGATGGGCCGGCATTCCCTGGCGCGGGGCCGAGTTCTGGCGGGCCGCCGACGACGAATGGAAGATGATCGAGCGCCTGGTCCCGGCCGAGCGCCGATTTGAAATCCGCTTCGAGGAATTCGCGACCGACAGCGAGACGGCGCTTGACGCGCTCTGCGCGTTCCTCGGTATTTCCTTCGAAGCCGACATGCTCGAGATCGAGAAGACAACGACCTACGAGCGCCCTCGCGTGACAAGTGCGGCCAGCTGGACGAAAGCCCCCGAAGACGAGATCCGGCAGGTGGAAGCCGCGATCGGCCTCAACCGGATCACAGCCGCCGGTTATGCGCCAAGTGGCATGCCCTTGCTGGAAATGACACCAGGAACGAAGCTTCGGCTTCGCCTGATGAACTTCATCCGGCTCCAGTTGGACAAGGCCAGGCGATACGGCATTCTGCTGTCGCTCGGACAGTTCCTGTCGCGGCGCCTGCCGTTCACCGGATTTCGCAGAGCGGTCACCCGCCGGATCGATGCCGTGACAGTCCGCAATATGAAGTGAGCCGGTCCGCGGTTACGCGGCCCCCGCAGTCAGGGTCGGGCCAGGCTCCAGGTTCAGCGCCCGGCAACGCTGCCGGAACGCCCATTCCGCCGCCTCGCGCTTGCCCGCCCTGAGCGCTTTCATCTGATAGGCGCGGATGAACCGGATCATCTCGCGGTCGCCAAAGCGCGGCTCGCCATCGAGAGCGGCCTTCGCATAGCCCCAGATCGCGTAAAGCGTGCCGGTCACATAAGGTTTCTGCCGGACCGCGCGATAGGCCGAACTAGCGAGGAAAAACAAAGGATGCGTGCCGATATGGTACTGCCCCTTGCCGTGCCGGATCCGGCCCCGGTAGATGTTCTGCTGGCTCGAGCCCATGGGGCGCAGATGGATGAACCGCAGCTCTTCGTCATTCCAGCTTTGCGCGCGCCAGCCGAACCAGCGGGCGCGGTGGCAGTCATAGCCATCCCAGCCCACTTCCGCGACAAACCCCCCGATCTCTTCGAAACAGGTCCGGCGATAGAACTTGGTCATGCCGACCGACGCCTCGTCGCCGCAAAGCTCGCTCCGCAGTTCACCGGTGTCGGGATGATGGTAATAGGCCTTGCCGCTGCAGGTGCCGAGACGCGGATCGGCGGCCATCCGGTCCAGAAGCGTCTCGAAATAGCGGGGCGGCAGGTCGAGATCGACGTCGAACTTGCAGAGAAACGCGTAGTCTTCCACGTCCACCGCCGCCAAACCATCGTTGAAGGCCGCGATCACACCGCCGCCGACGCGGCGTTCGCCTTGCGGACGCGTCACCACCTTGATGAACGGCATCTCTTCGGCATAGCGCGCCACGATCGCCATGCCGTCATCGGTCGAGCCATCGTCGACGATCACCCATTGCGCCGGCTTCACTGTCTGCGCCAGAACCGATTTCAGGGTTGTCTCGATATACTGACCTTCGTCCTTGCAGGGCGAAATCAGAACGTAAGCACCGTGTGACACAACAAACCTCGATGAACAGAGCAGATCGAACCCCGTGCCTTCTACTTGCATTCGGCACCGGCATCATCCTTTAAACGCGGCGACCTTTCCATTCCAGAGTACCCGCGTGGCACCCTGGCGACAAAGCGGCACCCATGTCCTTCTCCCAGATCGATCAGGACCTTCTCAGTATCTTCCGCCAGACCGAACGGGATTCGCTGGCCTGGAGCCTTGAAACCCTGGAGATCGGGCCGGGCCTGCGACGGCTTGCCTTTCTCAACGCCCATGCCGTGACGATGGCCGAGGACCATGACGCCTTTCGCGCCGCGCTGATGCAGGCCGACACGATCCTGCGCGATGGGCGGGGGGTGGAACTGGCGTTCCGGCAGCTTGGGCTGCGCGAGACGGCCAATCTCAACGGCTCGGATCTGATCCCGCAGATCGCGGACCGGTTCAAGACGCGGCGCATCGCGGTCTGGGGCTCGTCCGAGGCGGCGCTGGCCAAGCTCAGCACCCGGCTCGAACGCGACGGTTTTGCCAATCTCGCCCCCATGCATCACGGCTTTCACGACGATGCGTTCTATGTCGCCGAATTTGCCCGCACGCGCCCCGATCTGGTCATCCTCTGCATGGGCATGCCCCGGCAGGAACTGCTGGCCCCGCAACTGACCCTGCCGGACCACGCTGCGCTGATCGTCTGCGGCGGCGGCTGGGCCAATTTCCATTCCGGCCACACAAAACGCGCCCCCCGCGTCCTGCAGAAGCTGAAGCTGGAATTCCTCCACCGGCTCTGGAGAGAGCCCCGCCGGCTCGGCGCGCGTTACACGATCGGTATCGTGAAATTCGCCCGGACGATCCGCCGGCTCAGGACAGCAGCTCCAGCGCGCGATTGACCAGCCCGCTGAAATAGACACCGCGGGTCGACCCAAAGGTGATGATCGACGTGGCCAACACCACCAGAACCGCCAGCGCCCCCTGCCCCGGCAAGCGCCGGAACCCGCCCAGGGCCAGCAGAACGAAGACCATCGACGTGAACCCGAACGAGAACCAGCGCCCGAAATCGAAGGCCAGCAGGAAGAGCGGCAGAAACGGGAAAAGGGTCAAAAAGCCCAGAAACAGGCTCTGTTTCGGGCCCCGGCCCAGCAGATATCCCAGCACCAGAACCGCCAGCAGCCAGACCGCGAAAAACTCGACTAAGTAGATAAGCCTGGTTTCATGCACGGTCACATCGATGGCATGCGCAATGGTCTCGTCCAGCCAGGACACCGGCCCTTCGCACAGGATCGGACTGAGACCGCGGATCAGTAGTTCCGCACAGACCGCATCCGGATCGGCCTTGGAATAGGTCAGCGCAAAGGCCAGCGCCGCCAGGGTGCCGGCCGTCAGCACGGCGATCAGCGTATCGGTGAAACGGGTCCGGCCCGCGAGATGGATCAGAAAGACCGCGACCGGCAGGAAGAACACAAGCGCCTCATGGGCAAAACACCCGATCAGCAGCACCGCAACCCCCAGCGGCATCAGCCAGCGCGCCAGATGCGGGCGCACCACGCCAAGCGTCAGGAGCGCCAGGGCCAGAAAGGCAATGATCTCCTTATAGATCATGCCATCGAAACGGCTGACCATCATCATCGGATAGAAGGGCGGCAACACCAGGGCGGCGATCTGAACGGGATGCGTCAGAACCGTCGCGCCGATCAGAAACAGCACGAAGATCAGGCCGACGAAGATGGCGATCTGCAGCGCGATGGTGAGCGCCAGCGGATTGATCGACGTCACATCGCCAAGCAGCAGCGTGACGGTTCCGATCGTCCCCCGCCGCACGACACCTGACAGCGAATGGATCATCCAGTCGCCCTGCTGCCAGCGCCGTCCGCCTTGCGTATAGTCATGAAGAAGGTCCGCGACGCCAATGATGACAATCAACAGCAGAACGGCAAACAGGCCAAGACCAACAACGTTCACGGCCATACGCCGCAACGCAACCGCCATAGCTTCCACCCCCCGGGGATACCGGCCCGCAACAGGCGCCGGTCACGGCGAAGAAGCCTAGCATGGCCCGGGTTTGAATCAATCCCAACCGCGGCGTGCTGAGATCAAAGTGTGAACGCGATCTCCAGGGCGTCCGGGTCGATATGGAAGCTGTCCTGGCTGAATTTCCGGAACGGCCGGTCCAGCTGGTAGGCGGGATTGACGTATTCCGGCTTGATCCGCCCCCGCACGCCAACAAAGTGACACCCGACCAGATGTGCCATCTCGCGGTAAACGGTCGACATATGTCCGCAGGGCTGCAATTCGATCAGCCGCTCGGGCCCCTGCCCCGGCGCCTGAGTATATAGCAAGGGGGCCAGGCAGGCGCCGCTCAGCGACACCATCTCGCGCGCGGCAAAGAACACCCGGAACTGATCGGCGACCGACAGGCTCTCGGGCAGGATGGCAACGAACCCGCGCTCTGCCAGCCACGCCTCGATCTCGGCATGGTTCGACAAGGCCCGCTGCCCCCGGCGGATGAGAAAGACCTTCTCGGGCAGGTCGCAGCCCGCCGGACCGGACCGGACGGCCTCGAGAACGGCCTGCGGGTAGGGCAGCCGCACCCAGAGATGCCGCTCGGTCCGCCCCGACAGGTAAGGCTCGAGCGTGACGGCAACCCCCTCGCCCTCGACCACCGCGTCGGTCGCGCAGGTCTCCAGCCCGAACATGGCGGCCGCCCGGACGATATAGTCCGGCACATTGCTCGGCAGCAAAAGCAACGCGCGGTCCGGGGCGCGACCGGTGGCATGAGCCGCCTTGAAGAAAAACGGCAGGTGATCGTTCAGAAAATGCGCCCAGTTCTCGGGGTCCTCAAAGCGCATCTCAAAGGCCCAGCGGCCTTCGGGCACCGTCTCGGCGGGGTTCGGCCGCAGCCGTGACCGACGCCGGCGCTTTTTCGGTTCGAACCGCGCCACGCCATCGTCGAGGCGCAACAGGCCGCCGGGCAGCTGGCGTTCCGGCAGGATCACCACTTCGCATTGCGGCACAATCCGGTCGATCAGAAAGCTTTTGGCGGTGACCAGCCGCCTCTCAGGGACGACCCGGGGGACAATTTCCAGTTCCATGGCGCCCATTACGTCTTTCGGTTCAACCCTGCATCGAAATGCTCAGGACCCGTCGGTAGAAGTCCGCGCATCCACGCATTCATGAGGGCCGCCCCTCTGGGCGTGGCAAAAGATGGGCGCATCTTTGCCCGGAATCATTCAAGTTTTTCAGAGTTTTCCCCCTTACCAAGGCCCTGAAATCCGCCGGCATGCGCAAAAATGCTCAGCGGAAAACCCCCATGTTTACCAATATTTAGAACAATCCTATCGCAATGGACATGATTTTGCGCGCCTGGAAAACAAAAGCCGTCTTCACGCCAAAGTGGCAACGAAAAACTGCCACATTCTGCCCCTTCTCTGCGCCCGTTGTCGTTCCGAGTGTTCTTCGTTTGCAACACACACCAATACGATCGGGATAGCTATCACATGAATCCGTTCTTCTTCTTCCTCAGCCTCTTTGGCGGTGGACTTTTCGTGACTCCGACCTCGGACACCTCCCCTCCCGAGGGGAAAGCTGCGGGCGCCGTACCAGACCCCGATCTTGACGATGACACTCCGGCGCAACCGGAACCCGAACCTGAACCCGAACCCGAGCCTGAACCCGAGCCCGAACCCGAGCCCGAACCCGAGCCCGAACCCGAGCCCGAACCCGAGCCCGAGCTCGAACCCGAGCCCGAGCTCGAACCCGAGCCCGAACCCGAGCCCGAACCCGAGCCCGAACCCGAGCCCGAACCCGAGCCCGAACCCGAACCCGAGCCCGAGCCCGAGCCCGAACCCGAGCCCGAACCCGAACCCGAACCCGAGCCCGAGCCCGAACCCGAGCCCGAAGGCCCGGAGGCGCCGACCAATGACAGCCAGTCGGGCAGTGAAACCGATGGCGGCTCTGTTGACGGAACGGTGGCCCAAAGCACCATCAGCGCCATGACGGGCCGGGTGACGACCCTCGAGCCTGTCGGTGACGATGTGGCCAACGTGGAAATCCTGTCAGGCGTCGAGCATGGCAAGGTCACGGTCAACCCCGACAACACCATGGCGCTGGTCCTGACCCGCACCGATTTCGTCGGCAGCCAGGACTTCACCTATCAGGTGACCCACAATGACGGCTCGACCACGACCCATCAGGTGGCGCTCAACGTCACCCCCGGCGCCCAGGGCGACGGCTGGGCCACTGGCGAATACCACTACATGCTGGCCACCGACGAGAATGACGACATCATCGTCGAGGCGGGCGACACCCACACGAAAGTCTATGTTTCAGGCTCTGATCAGGCGCTTTCGCGGGCCGACATCGCTCAGATCGAGGGTGTGAACGTCAACCAGGTCACCGGGGCCTTCATGGCCCAGAACGGGTACGGCCAGACCGAGGGGCTCGCCCTCGATCAGGACGCGGCCACCACGCTCTGGAACCATGTGACCCCTCCCGGGTCGGAAACCTCGAACTGGCTCCTGCTCGAGCGGGGTTACGAATACGACCGCATGAACTCGATCGACGGACGTGTCAGCGGCGAGGACGAGAACCATCCGCTTTTGATGGGCGCATGGGGCGAAGGCGAACTGCCCGAGGTCACCAACACGTTCTTCCTGCACACCGATGTCAACGACCCCACGTCGAATGTCGTCATCCAGAACATCCATTTCTCGGACGGGCTGAGCATTCTGCGGGCCGACAACATCATTCTCGATGGCATCATCTCGGCCAATAACGAGGCTGTCGTGGGCGAAGTCGATGGCGCGACGATCCGAAACTCTGCTTTCCTCGATGCGTTTGACGGCGACGGCCGTACGCAAGGCCTGTATATGGGCTGGGAAAGTTACGGTGCTCTGCTCGACGGCAACTTCTTCGATGGCAATGGCTGGGACGTGGAGGGCAATGGCGCAGGCCAGGCCCCGAACATGTTCAGCCATAATGCCTATATACAACACAATGTCGAAGACGTGACCATGCGCGACTCGATCATCATGCGCGGCGCCCAGGCCGGCGTGCAGATCCGTCCGGGCGGCTTCGTCGAAGACAATGTTTTTGTCGAAAACCAGGCCCAGCTGATGATGTGGGGCGGCGACTATGAGGGGGCCGGCAATGTCGGGTATTACTCGCTGGTCACCGACAACCTGGTCACATCGGCCGGTCACAAGGACGGCACCGGCACCTTTTCAACAGGTCTCTGGGACAATGGCGCGCTGTCGTCCTATGTCGACAACATCGTGACGCATCTGGCCAATCCCGACGGCAGCGAAGACTGGAAAATCAACAACAACGGCGCAAGGAACTTCAACGAAGGCAGTTTTTATGACGACACCGTCGTTTACAACTGGGTCGGCGAGAACAACTGGGGCCCCGGCAACGACGGCTCTGACCGCAACACCGACGGGCTGAACACCGATCTTCTGGACCAGACCACCATCCAGAACTTCACCGCCGCCCTCTTGAACCAGGACAGTGCCACGGTCGACGACCTGTCGAACTATCTGCGCGCACAATATGGCGACGAGATTGCCGGTGACATCGGTGCCGATGATATCATTGCCTATTTCCAGGCCGCCTATGGCATCGCACCGCAGGATCAGACAGCGGCGGCAGATCTCAGCTTTGTTCCCAATGAGCTGGGCGATGGCATCCGCTGGGACAACCGGCTGAACTGGGATGACGGCTATCGGCCCGGCGAAGGCAGCATGGGCGAAGGCAATGCCGGCGACAATGTCGACCTGCGCGGCAATGACGTGGTCTTCGGTGGCAATACCGAGATCAACGAGCTCGACCTCGGTGAAGACGGCTGGCTCAACGTCTATGGCGGGCGGATGGATGTGAACGGCGGCCTCGAAGGCTCGAATGCCGAGCTGAACATCGAAGGCGCCGGCCAGATCTGGATCGATGGCACCGCCCAGGGCGGCTCTGACGTCGACGTGACCGCCTCGGGGGGCCGCTTCGCCAATACCGGCGATATGTCCGGCCTCGATCTCTATGTCTCGGGCGACGCACAGGCCCTTCTGGCCACCGATGGCGGCTGGTACGAGGTTGCCGCGGGCCACACACTCAGCGTAGAAGGCGGCGCCGAGACCGGTTTCGATGGCGAAGACGGGGGCATGGCCATCCTCGACTTCGATGCCGGCGCCACCCTGGCCCTCGGGGTCGAGGACGGGGAACTGGGCGAGATTGCCGAGTTTCGCTCCGGTGCCTTCGGCGAAGGCGACGGGGATGTGCAATCGGGCATCGACCTTGGCGATGCCACGCTGAACATCGACCTTGCGGGTCTCTCCGCAGGCGCGGGCGACACGCTCAGCCTGATGAGTGCCGATGAACTGGTCGGCGCCTTCGGCGACGTGTCGGTCAGCGGCCTTGGCGGGCGCAACGCGACCATTCTGGTCGATTACGCCAATGACACTGTCACGCTGCAATTGTCCTCGGGCAATGGTCAGGTGTCGGTTGAGACCATCGGCGAGCAAAGCGATGTCAGCGACGGGGCCGAAGCGCTCTGGCAGACGCTGACCGCCGATCAGGGCGTCCTGAGCGAAACGCTGTCGGCGGGCGTGGAAGACGCGGAACAGGACGAGGATATCCTGGACGCCGCCTGACACCAGCCTTGACCTGAGGTTTCATCCCCTCGAAGGTTCCTTGCGTGGCTGTTACCAGTACGCGGGGACCGAGGGGATGAGCCTCAGCAAGTGTAAGATCATGGAAATGCCGAAGATTACCGACACGCGCGGTAATCTCACTTTCATCGAAAGTGGTCGCCAGATCCCCTTTGGCATCAAACGGGTCTATTACCTCTATGACGTTCCCGGCGGCTCGGACCGTGGCGCGCATGCGCACAAATCGTTGCATCAGTTCTTCATCGCCATGTCCGGCAGTTTCGACGTGGTCCTGCATGACGGACAGGAAGAGAAACGCTTTCACCTGAACCGATCCTATTTCGGGCTCTATGTCTGCCCGATGATGTGGCGCTATCTCGACAATTTCTCCTCCGGGTCGGTCTGCATGGTGCTGGCCTCGGAATTCTATGACGAGAACGACTATATCCACGACTGGGCGACGTTCGAGGCGCATCCGCGCCCATGACCGCGCGGGTTCCGTTTCTCGATCTGAAAGCGGCTTATGGCGAGTTGCAGGAGGCGCTCGAGACCGCCGCGCTGACCAGCCTGCAGTCCGGCTGGTATATCGGCGGCGATGACGTCACCGCCTTCGAGACCGCCTTTGCCACCTATACCGGTGCCGGTCATTGCGTCGGCGTGGCCAACGGGCTCGATGCGATCACCCTGGCGCTGAAGGCGCTTGGCATCGGGCCCGGCGACGACGTGCTGGTGCCCTCGAACACCTATATCGCAACCTGGCTGGCGGTGGTTCAGGTCGGGGCCCGACCGGTTCCGGTCGAGCCTGACCCGGCAACGCACACCATCACCGCCGAAGGCATGGCGGATGTGATCACACCCAGCACCCGCGCCGTGATCGCGGTGCACCTTTATGGCTGCCCTGCCCCGATCGACGAGATCGTGACGCGGGCCCGCAGCAAAGGTCTCAGCGTGATCGAGGATGCCGCCCAGGCCCACGGCGCGCGCTGGAAAGACCAGCGGATCGGGGGCCATGGCGATGTGATCACATGGAGCTTTTACCCCGGCAAGAATCTGGGCGCGATGGGCGATGGCGGAGCGGTGACCACCCATGATGCGCAGCTTGCGGAAACGCTGCGCATGCTGGGCAATTACGGCTCTAAACAACGCTATGTGCACGACTTGCAAGGCACCAACAGCCGCCTCGACCCGGTTCAGGCGGCAATGCTGACGGTGAAGCTTGGGCATCTCGACGCCTGGAACGACCGGAGGCGCGCCCATGCCGCGCGCTATAATGCGGCGTTCCGCGACAGCGCGCTGACCCTCCCTGCCCCGCCTGAGGATGCCGATCCGGTCTGGCACCTTTACGTGGTGCGCACACCCCGGCGCGATGCGCTTCAGGCGCATCTGGCCGCCCGCGGCATCGAGACCCTGATCCACTACCCCTGCCCGCCTCACAAGCAAGGCGCGTTCCGCGACATGGGGCTGCATCTTCCGGTGGCCGAAACCCTGGCCGATGAGGTTCTGAGCCTGCCCATCGGGCCGCATCTGAGCGCCGATCAGCAGGCCCGTGTCATCGAAGCTGTGCTGGACTTCGCAGCCTGACTTTTTCGCATGCGAAAAACCGCGCGGTCAGGCTTTTTTCGCATGCGAAACGGCGAAAGCGCGCAGGGCTTCCAGAAATTCGGGCGTCAGCGCCTCACCCGACAGCACCAGCCGGCCCGGCTTTGCCTGCCATTTCAGACCCTCGGTCAATGCCTCGGACACGGGCCCGGGGGCGGGATCGCCTTTCAGCGCGCGTTCCAGAACCTGACGTTCGGCGGTGGCATCCGCTGGCTTGGTCGCCTTCAGCGCCTTTATGATGCGACCGGCCAATCCCGCATCGGCCTCCAGCGCCTGCGCCAGGGCGAACCCGAACTTCTCGGGCACAGCAGCCGGAAAGGTCAGTGCCTTGCCCAGCTGCTGGCGGATCACCTCGAACTTGATGATCTTCGAGCGTTTCGCAGGCGTCGCATGGGCAAAAAGCCCGTGCACCGCCGCTTTCACATCGGCAAACATCTTCTGCTCGACCGCGATGGCCGCAATATTGACCCGTTCATAGAACGACAGATCGGCGCGGATCTCGTTTTCGTCGATCATCGCCTGAAACTTTTCGCGGCCGCTGGTCTGCTGGCGCACAAAGGCCAGAACCGTGTCCTGCCCCAGACGGCGCAGCGCTTCCATCCGTCGCAGGCCCGAGATCAGACCATAGCCATGATGGATCGGGACCACTTCAATTGGGGTCTGCTGCCCGCGCTCGGCGATCGAGGCCATCAGCGCCTCCATCTCTTCTTCGTCGAGGGCAAGCCGGTCACGCGAGATGTGATAGGTGATGATGTCCTTCAGCGGCAGCGCCTTGACCACGCGCCCCTCGGCTTCGGCGCGCGTCATCTCGCGCGCCACCTCTTCCAGCGCGGCGCGGTCGGCGGTATCGCCCGCAACCTCGGCGATGGGCATCCGGGCGCGCGGGGCGGAGAGGGCTGATTTCGTCTCTAAATCAGGCGAAAGAGGGCCTGTTGGCAGGTCGAGCCGTTTGCGCTTGGCCATAATGTCTCTCCTATTCTGCCGCCTGGACGTCGGCCAGTTCATCGCGGCGCCAGGCCCCGATCAAAAGCCGTTTCACCGCCGCCCAGGTTTCATCGAATGTGGTCCGGCCCCTTGCATAGGTCTCGCGGTTGAAATCGCGGTAGTCCGCTTCGTAAATCCCCGCCACCTGTTCCCCGGCCTGGCCCACCAAAGCCGTGAAATCCTGACGATAAGGTGAAAGCACCGTTCCGAGGTAGGCCTGCATCAGCGCCGCGAACTCGGCCTGCTGGGTGCCGTCATAGCGGGTGACAATGGCGCGCACCGCGTCCCATTCGAAGGAAAGCCCCGGGCGGCCAAGCGCGCGGGCGGCGATGTTTTCCCCCTCCTCGATGCTGGCAAAGGTGGCGTGCAGCATGTCGAAGAAGCGGCCTGTCGATTCAAACTCCAGAAACGACGCGCCGGTGGGCACCAGAAGGATATCGGCTGCGGCCAGCGCATTGATCGTGAGATAGCCGAGGGCAGGGGGGGTATCGAGGATGACCACGTCATAGTCATCCAGCGCCCTGTCGGCCTCCAGACGCTCGGAGAGCGCATCCCAGAGCTTCCACGAGCGGGCATTCATCCGCCAGACCGGCACCTGGAACTCGGCCCAGTAGAGGTCGAGCTGCGCGCCGATCAGATCGATATTGGTCCAATGGGTTGGCTGGGCCAGATCGGAGGCTTTCAGCTCCATCGCCTGGGCAACCGTGTCGTCGAGCGGCAAGGGGGCCTCGCCCCGGTCGAGCCGGGCCTGGTTTTCCACCCTCAGATGCGTGCCGTAATGGCGCGCGAGCATCGGGAAGACGGTCTGCCATTCATCGGCAACCTTGCCGCCGAAGATCGAGGTCATCGAGCCTTGGGAATCCAGATCGACCACCAGCACCTTGTAGCCATCGAGGGCCGCCGACATCGCCAGATGCGCTGCCGTCGAGGTCTTGCCGACGCCCCCTTTGAAATTGGCGACGGCCAGCACCTTGGCGGGCAGGTTCTGCGGCCGGTAGGGCAGGTAGTCGCGATTGGCGGCGCCTTCTTTTGCGAAAAACACCCTGAGCTGCAGCACCTCGTCGAGCGTGAACCATTTGGCTCCGCCCTCGGTCTCGGTCCGCCCCTGCGGCAGATCGGGGTTCTGGCGCAGCACCCGGCGAAAATGGGCCGGGGCCACGGGGATCAGG
>JBCCVT010000041.1:0-15782 GCA_039195015.1 Pseudomonadota bacterium | reverse complement strand
GGCGGCGCTGTCGCTGATCCTGGCGATCCTCTATCTGGCCAATGGTGGCAGCTGGACGCTGATCCTGTTGACGCTGGCGGCGCTCTTCATCGGGTATCACCTGATCATGGGCATCGGCGGCGCGGATATGCCGGTCGTGGTGTCGATGCTGAACTCCTATTCCGGCTGGGCCGCGGCGGCGATCGGGTTCTCGCTGGGCAATGACCTTCTGATCGTCGTGGGCGCGCTTGTGGGGTCCTCGGGCGCGATCCTCAGCTACATCATGTGCAAGGCGATGAACCGGTCCTTCATCAGCGTGATCCTCGGCGGTTTCGGCGGCCCTGCGGGCGAACAGATGGCCGTTGAAGGCGAACAGATCGCCATCGAGGCCGAAGGTGTTTCGGCCGCTCTGAACGACGCTGATAGCGTGATCATCGTGCCCGGCTATGGCATGGCGGTGGCGCAAGCGCAGCAATCGGTCAGCGAGCTGACACGCAAGCTGCGCGCGGCAGGCAAGGAGGTCCGCTTTGCCATCCACCCGGTTGCGGGGCGTCTGCCCGGGCACATGAACGTGCTTTTGGCCGAAGCCAAGGTGCCATATGACATCGTGCTTGAGATGGACGAGATCAACGAGGATTTCCCCGAAACCGACGTTGCCATCGTTATCGGTTCGAACGACATCGTGAATCCCGCCGCACAGGATGACCCAAACAGTCCGATCGCTGGTATGCCGGTCCTTGAGGTGTGGAAATCCAAGCAGGTCTTTGTGTCGAAGCGCGGGCAGGGTACCGGTTACTCCGGGATCGAGAACCCGCTCTTCTTCAAGGAGAACACGCGCATGTTCTACGGTGATGCCAAGGCGTCGGTCGACAAGCTTCTGCCGATGATCGACTGAGGCTTTGCCAACCGTAAAACGGGGCGCTCCCATCTGGGGGCGCCTAGTCTGGTTTTGGCCTCCCTGGCTCTAGAGCCAACTCAGGTCGCTGTCATCGAGCATGTTGACACCGCGCAGGGTCGCAAGATGCGTCACCTCGACCAGACCGGTTGAGAATTCCGCCGCACTGGCGTAGCGCAGGTAGAACAGATCGCTTCCGGTGAAGGCGAATGCGCTGTCATCGGGCGAGTTTAGGTTCAGATCGGCGATCGTGTTGGTGTTGAAAACCGATCCCGAAAACGCGGTCGATGCGAGCATCAGGCTATCCTCGTTCCGGTCAAAATCGCGGATCAGATCCGCCGTATCGCCCGCGTAACGCCCGATCGCGTCGGTGTCGGATTGTGTTTGCGACACGTGATCGGACAGCTCCAGAAAAACAAATGCGTCCTCGCCCGCGCCGCCTGTCAGCTTGTCGGACCCGGCGCGCCCAGTCAGGATGTCATTGCCGTCGAGCCCGCGCAGATCATTGGCCAGGATGTTCCCCGCGATCGTGTCGTCAAAGAGCGACCCGCGTACGTTTTCGATGGCGCTCAGCACGTCGCCCTGCGCGTGACCGCCCGTATTGAGGCCTCCGGTCATGTTGATGTTGATCCCGGCGTCTGAGCCGCGGTAAATCGCTGTGTCGCTGCCATCGCTGCCATGCATGAAATCGGCGCCTTCGCCGCCGATCAGGGTGTCGCTGCCAAGTCCCGCATCCAGGAAATCGTTGCCGCCCGCTCCGAAAATCCGGTTGTTGGCGTCGCCAAGCACAATGCTGTCGGCGAAACCCGACCCCATGACGGCCTCGATCGACACAAACCTGTCGCCCTCGGCGGCGCGTGAAAACATGTCGTTGCGGGTGTTTATGATCACCTGCTGCGTAGCACCGAAATAGGACACACGGTCGAAGCCATCACCACCAACCATCAGGTCGGCGCCACGTCCGCCATTGAGAATGTCATTGCCGTCCCCGCCGTTCAGCGTGTCGTCGCCGGCACGCCCGATGAGGCGGTTATCGGCCGCGTCGCCGGTCAGGATATCGTCGAACTCGGACCCGCGTACGCTTTCGAAACCGCTGAGAACATCGCCCTCGGCGTGTCCGCCCGTGGCCACACCCGCCCCCAGATCGATCGTCACGCCCTCGCGTGATCTGACGTAGGAAACGACGTCGTCTCCCTCACCGCCGTCCAGGGTATCGGCACCGTCCCCGCCTGCGATTGTATCATCGCCGCCAATTCCCAGGATCTCATCTGCGCCGCGAAAACCTTGAATGATCTCACCCACGGCGGTCCCTGTAAGCAAGTCACCCTCGGCGGTACCAACGATGCGGGGAGGAGCTGTGTTTTCAGCGATGTTCAGATCAGTCGCCGATGTATCCGGGCCGTTGATGGGCGGTATGACGGGCGCAAAAATGGTATTCTTCATAATCTCTCCCCCTTTTGGGATGCATAACACACTCAACGCCGCGTCGGTATCGCCCGATCTTTTGGCGTCGCGATGCTGGGAGAGAGAGAGCGTAATTGGTATACCGTTGCACGCATTTAACTATCTGATAAAAAACAAAATTTTGCAGTCTATCTGTTTTTCGGCTATGCAGGGCGAAACCCAGGGGTTTGCCATGTCACCGATTCAGGATCATCCACTGCGCTACAAGCTCGCCAATGAGCTTCATGCCCGACCCTTTCCGACCATGCCGGCCCCGGCAACGGCCGTTTATCTGGCCATCAAACAGCCGAAAGAGGCTGTTGCCCGCGATCGCGATCAGGACCGGGCGCATCTGATCGACCTTCTCGAACGCCACGGGACCCAGCATCCGCAAGCGGGGGCCACGCATTTTTCCGGTCAGATCGGGCGCCACATGCTGAAATGGGAACAACATACCGAGTTCGTGACCTACACCGCCTTTCTCGACGGCGTGAGCGAACGGGCGTTTGACGCCGCGGATTTCGGAGTGTTTCCGGAGGACTGGCTGGAGCAGGCGCCGGGAAACCGGGTGACCTCGGTTGCGATGCGGATCATGCCAAGGCCCGACGATGCCAAGATCGCACACCTGCTGGACGATTGGTTCGTTCCCGAAAGCCTTGCCGCCGCCAGCGTACTGGAAGACGCTGCGGTGGTCGCGGGGGATTTCCGAATTGATCCATCCGGGCATCTTCGATTTGCGGTCTTTGCCTCGCCGGGGACGGGGGAACGACGCATCGGGCGGATCGTGCAGCGGTTGTGCGAGATCGAAACCTACAAATCAATGTCGATGATGGGCTTTTCCCGGGCACGGGCGCTCGGTGGCGAGATTGGCGTGTTGGATGGTCGGCTGACCGAACTGATGGGAGACATGACCCGTAGCGACGCGCCCGCGGAAGACACGCTGTCGAAGCTGCTGGCGATTTCCGCGGAACTGGAGAACATGGCTGCGCAGGCCTCTTTTCGGTTCGGTGCAACCGGAGCCTACGAGGCGATCGTGAACCAGCGCATCGCCGCGCTTCGCGAAAGCCGTATCGAGGGTCGACAGACATTCTCGGAATTCATGGTACGCCGTTACGAACCCGCGATGCGAACAGTCAAATCAACCCAAACCCGCTTGCAAGCCCTGGCGGATCGGGCGATCCGCGCCGGGGACCTGTTGCGAACCAGGGTGGATGTGCAGCGCAGCGCACAGAACCAGGCATTGCTGGAAAGCATGGATCGGCGCGCGGATATGCAACTGCGTCTCCAACGGACGGTCGAAGGGCTGTCCGTTGTGGCGATCAGCTATTATGCGGTCTCACTGGCGGGCTATGTGCTGTATCCGCTGGCCGGGACCACAGGCATGAGCGAGGGCGTTGTGACCGCGATCGTGACCGTCCCGGTTGTACTTCTTGTGTGGTTGCTTATTCGTCAGATCCGGCGGAAAATCGAGTAGCGGGCCGTTTTGAAAATGCGCGCCTGCGGCGCACGCCAGTTTATTGCGCCTCCTTCGGATGCGCGATGCGTGTTTGAAACCAGAAAGAAGCAGGAGGTTTGGCTTCTTTCTGGTCCGAAATACGCCGGGGGACGCTGCCGGAGGCGGCGGGGGCAGAGCCCCCAACTGTCATCGCCCGCGGATGCGCGGATCGAGCGCGTCGCGGAGCCCGTCACCGAGGTAATTCACGCTGAGCACCGTCAGGGAGATTGCCATACCTGGCCAGAACACGCGTTCCGGGTATTGCTGCAGGTAGTCTGTCGCATCAAAGAGCAGGCGCCCCCAGGTCGGGAAGTCCGGCGGGAAGCCCAGCCCCAGGAAGGACAATGCGCTTTCCGTGATGATGGCACTTGCGATGCCAAGGGTCGCGGATACCATGATCGGTGAGAGCACGTTGGGCAGAATGTGGCGCAGGATCAGTTTGTGGTTCGTGGTCCCGATTGAACGGGCGGCGAGGACAAACTCACGTTCCTTTAGCGCCAGCACATCGCCTCGGACGATCCGCGCTGTTGGCATCCAACTTGTTATGCCAATGGCGCAGACGATCAGGATGAAGATCCCTTGCTCTGGGCCGAACGCCGCGTTGAGCGGTTCGCGGAAGAGCAGCATCATCACCAGAAGCAGCGGCAGCAAGGGCAAGGCGAGGAAGAGGTCGGTCAGCCGCATCAATGGCCCGTCCATGCGTTTGAAGAAGCCTGCGGTCACGCCCACGAAAGATCCCAGAAACAGCGACAGCAGCATCGCGGCGAGGCCCACAGCGACCGATGTCTGTCCGCCTGCCATCATCCTCGCAAAGGTGTCCCGGCCAAGCTGATCGGTTCCGAACGGGTGCTGCCAGCTTGGGCCGAGGTTGCGCGACCGGATATCGATCTGGGTCGGATCCAGCGGCCAGAGCAGAGGGCCGAGGTAAACCCAGAGGATTATGACAACAAACAGGATCCCTCCATAAAGCGCTCCCTTATGCGTCTTGAACTGATCCCAGACGTCGAGCCACTGGTTGCGTGGCGGTGCCGAGGGTATGGGGTTGCTGAGCTCAGTCATAGCGGATCCTCGGGTCGAGCAGGCCGTAGAGCACGTCTGCGATGAGGTTGAAGAGCACGATCAATACGGCAAAAATGAAAGCCAGCGTCTGCACCATCGGCAGATCATTGGCTTGGATCGCGCCGATCAGCAATTGGCCGATGCCGTTCACCTTGAAAACCTGTTCGGTGATGATTGCGCCTCCGAAGATGTTCGGTACGCCAAGCGCGATCACGGTCACCACCGGGATCATCGAGTTGCGCAGCACGTGGACCATGACCACGGTGCGTTCACCCAAGCCTTTGGCGCGGGCGGTGCGCACGTAATCTTGGTTCAGATTGTCGAGCATCGAGGCGCGCATGAACCGGCTGATCTGTGCGGTGATCTGGAGTGCCAACACCATCACCGGCATGACCATCTGGTTGAGCTGCACGAGGAAACTGTCCCAGTCGTTCACCACATGGGTCGTGTCGTAGATCGACGGGAACCAACCAAGATTGACCGAAAAGATGACGATCACCAGAACGCCGGAAAAGAACGGCGGGACGGAGAACCCGACCATCGAAACGAAGGTGCCCGCCTGGTCGAACCAGCTGTACTGCCGATATGCGGAATAGATACCGATCGGCAGGGCGATCAGGATACCGACCACATAGGCGGTGCCAACAACCCACAGGGTTTGCGGAATGCGTTGAACCACGATGTCCATCACCGGAGAGCGGGTCTGCCAGCTGATGACGCGCAGATCGCCTTCGGAAAAGCTCGTCCCGAAATAGTAGTCGATCAGAACCTGAGGCTCGATCCAGAAGAACTGCACGATCCACTTCCAGAACCGGATATGCATCGGCTGCCCGAGGCCAAGTGCCTCGCGCATCTTTTCCTTGACCTCTGGCGGGACGGTGAGCGGGACCTGAGCCATCGGATCTCCGGGTGCCAGTTCGAGCAACAGGAAGATCACCAGGCTGATGAACAAAAGCGTCGGTACGGCCAGGACCAATCGCCTTATGGTGAATGTCAGCATTCAGGAGCGCCTTTACAGCTTGGTCTTCTTGGGGGAGCGGTGCCTTCATTACAGCAACGCCCCGGACACACTTGCCCGGGGCGTTGAAGTGGTGCGTGATCCCGTGTCAGGTCACGATCCTTCTTTGCGGTACCAGTCCGCGACGTTCCACAGCTCGCTGTCCCAGACGTTCAGGATGACGCCGCCCAGCGTATTGGCATGAGCAGACAGACGCCCACGGTGCACAAGCGGGATCATCGCCCCGTTGGTCACCGCCATATCGTTGAGCCGCTTGGCAATCTCCGCGCGGGCATCGATCCCGGCAGTCTGCGTCAGTTCAGCATGCAGGGCATCATATTCCTCCATGCAGAAACGCGAGATGTTCTCACCCTGCCACTGGCTGGCCGGGCTCGGTGCCTTGTCGCAGAGCATGTTGCCCAGATAGGACTGCGGGTCCGTGCCGTTGAAGGTATTGGCGTACATCTCGACATCGGCATAGAACTTCTGGAACGTGTCGGGCGAACCCGGATCCCCGCCAAAGAACACCGATGCGTTGAGGTTGCGCAATTCGCTCTCGATGCCGATCTCGCTCCACCACTGTTTGATCAGGGCCTGGAAGTCCTGACGCACGGCATTGGTCGAGGTTTGGTAGAGGATGCTCATCGGCACGCCTTCGGGCGTCTCGCGCACGCCGTCACCATTGGTGTCGGCATAGCCCGCATCATCCAGCAGCTTGTTCGCGGCCGCTATGTCCTGCGTGTCACAGCTCAGGCTGTCCGAGGCATAGACCGCGGGCGCCGGCACCCAGTTGCAGGTCACACGTCCCGCCTGGCCGTAGCCGATCTCGACCAGAAGCGGCCGGTCGATTGCCAGAGACATCGCCTGATAGACCGCCGGGTCGCCCAGGAAGGGGTGCGGTCTGACCACCGAACGCTCATCCGGGCCAAGCGCGGGGTCGGGGTTGGTGTTGTTGAGCATGATGCGCTCGACAAGCGGGCCAAAGCCCGCAACCGGAGTGCCTTTGCCTCCCTTTTCCATCTGCGCGATGACATCGGGTGCCAGCTGAAGGTTCCAGGCATAGTCAAACTCGCCGGTCTCCATCACGGCACGTCCAGCTGCGGTTGCGTCGCCGCCACCCTTGAAGGTGACCGTGGCGAAAGCTGGTTTGGCCGGATCGCGGAAGTTGTCGTTCGCGGCCATCTGTATCACGTCATTGGGCCGGAAATCGGTCACCACAAACGGACCGGTTCCGATGGGCCCGAAATTCTGATCTGTGCATTCAGGCGCTTTGGCGCCCAAGCAATCAGCGAATTGCGCGGCCTGGATGATCGGGCTTTCCCCGCCAACCAGCGGGCCATACGGGAACGGGGTTGGTTTATCGAACGTGATCGTCACCGTCAGATCGTCGACAACCTCAACGCTTGTCACGCCTTCGAATTTGGTCAGCTGGGCGCAACCGCCTTCGGGGTGCATGCAGTAATCAGCGGTGAATTTGACGTCGTTTGCGGTGAACGGTGTCCCGTCCGACCAGAGGATGCCCGGAGTGATCTTCCACGTGATCGAGGTCAGGTCTTCGCTGACGCCACCGTTGTCGACTGTTGGAATTTCATCAACCAGCCAGGGGGTTAGGTTGCCATCCTGGTCGTAACGCGCCAGCGGTTCGACGATCATCGAAGACGATTCGACATCTTTCGTTCCGCCCGACAGGTACGGGTTCAGGATTGAGGGTGCCTGCCAGTAGATGATACTGACATTGCCGTCCGATCCGCGTTCGGCCATTGCCATCGACGCCACCGCCGTACTTGCAATAGCCCCCAGCAGTATCGCTTTGGTTTTCATAATACACTCCATGTTGGACATGAGATTCATGCCTCGTTGTCCCGCCGTACCGGCAGTTACTGGTCGTGCCATCACAGGGAATTGCGACGCATCCAACTGAAAAAACGAGCGCTTAACGACGCCGAATAAACAGGCCCCCGGATGGATACCAAGCTATCGAAACAGAGTTTGGCAAAATTGCAAGTGGTGCCGTCAGGAAAATCCCGTATTCAGTTTGACATGCCCCGAACTGTGCAACTAGCGTTCATCATCCAATTCCAATGGGGGCGGGCGTGCTGGACAATCCGATTGCCGAAATCAAAGGGCTCAGGGTCGAGTTTCAAACCAAGGATGGCCCTGTCGTGGGGGTGGAGCATGTCTCGTTTGATGTCAGCGCCGGCGAAACGGTCTGCATCGTTGGCGAATCCGGGTCAGGCAAATCGGTGTCGTCGCTGTCTTTGATGCGGCTTGTGGAATTCGGCGGCGGGGAGATTGCCGGCGGGCGCCTATTATTTGATCGCCGCGACGGGCACGAGGTCGATCTCGCCACTGCCGATCAGGATCTGATGCAGCATATCCGCGGCAACGAGATCGGCATGATCTTTCAGGAACCGATGACCGCGCTGAACCCTGTCTTCACAGTGGGCCGGCAACTCACCGAAGGTCTCCGTCTGCACAAGGGGCTGACCGCGTCGGATGCGCAGGCACGTGCGCTGGAGCTCCTCCGACAGGTGCGCATCCCCGAGCCCGAGCGGCGGTTGAAACAATACCCGCACGAGCTGTCAGGCGGCATGCGCCAGCGGGTTGTCATTGCGATGGCTCTTGCATGCGAGCCGCGCCTCTTGATCGCGGATGAACCGACGACCGCCCTGGACGTGACGATCCAGGCCGAGATCCTGGCGCTGATGAACCGGCTGAAGAAACAGACCGGGACGGCGGTAATGTTCATCACGCATGACATGGCCGTCGTTGCGCAAATGGCCGATCGGGTTGTCGTGATGTTCCGAGGCAACAAGGTCGAAGAAGGCACGGTCGAAGAGATCTTCGAGAACCCGCAGCACGACTATACCAAAGCGCTTCTGGCTGCCGTGCCCAAACTGGGCGAGATGCGGGGCCGCGCCGCGCCCGAACCGATGCGCCTGCTTGGTGTTGAAGGTCAGAACCTCGATCCGATCCCCGGCAAGGAAAAACCTCTCCTGACCGTGCGCAACCTGACAACGCGCTTCCCGGTCAAGGGTGGGTTTTTCCGCCGCACGGTCGCCAACGTGCATGCCGTCGAAGATGTCTCATTCACCGTTAATCGCGGTCAGACGCTGAGCCTGGTTGGCGAGAGCGGCTGTGGCAAGTCCAGCGCGGGCCGGTCGATCCTGCGGTTGGTCGAACCCATGGCGGGCCAGATCGACCTCGACGGCACCGACATCATGCAGCTGGATCCCAAGGGCCTGCGTCAGGCGCGGCTTGATATGCAGATGATCTTTCAGGACCCCTTCGCGTCCCTAAACCCCAAGATGAAGCTTGTGGACCAGGTGTCTGAACCGATGCTGAACTACAGCACCGCCTCGGGAAGCGAATTGACCGACCGCGTGGCGATGCTTTTTGACCGTGTGCACCTGCCGCGCAGTTTTATGCGGCGCTATCCGCACGAGATGTCGGGCGGCCAGCGTCAGCGCATCGCGATTGCCCGTGCGCTTGCCCTGAACCCAAAGCTAATCATCGCGGATGAGGCGGTGTCGGCGCTTGATGTCTCGGTGCAGGCGCAGGTGCTGAACCTGATGATGGAGCTGCAGGCGGATCTGGAGCTTTCCTTCCTTTTCATCAGTCACGACATGGCGGTTGTCGAACGGGTCAGCCACCATGTAGGCGTGATGTATCTGGGCCGCGTCGTCGAAATGGGGCCACGCGCGCGGGTCTTTGAGAACCCGCAGCATCCTTATACGCAGGCGCTGATGAATGCGGTGCCCATCGCGGATCCGCGCCGCCGCAAGACCGAAGGCGATCTGAACTTCAAGCCGATCCCCTCTCCGATCCATTCGCTCGACTACGATCCCACCCCGTCAGAATACGCCGAGATCGAAACCGGGCATTTCGTGCTCAAGGGTGAATGGGGCGGCTATCCGCAAAGCGATGCGATCGAAGCGCATGCCGCGCGGATGCGCAGTGGTCAGGATATGCTCGAGGGGGTCGAGACCCCGCCGCTCCATGACTGACGCGCGTCGCGCCCGGTGCCGATCATGACCAGCGTCCTGTCACCACTGCAGGTGATGGAAAAGCTGGTGGCCTTTCCCACGGTCAGCCGCGACACCAATCTGCCTCTGGTCGACTGGGTCGAAGGCTATCTGGCCGAACACGGGATCGAGGCACATCGGCACTATCACCGCAGCGGCGAAAAGGCGGCACTTTTTGCCCATGTCGGTCCCTGGGAAGAGGGGGCCGTTGTGCTGTCGGGGCATACTGACGTGGTGCCGGTGGATGGACAGGCCTGGAGTACCGATCCCTTTACTGTCACGGAACGTGACGGACGCTATTACGGCCGCGGCACCTGCGATATGAAAGGCTATGACGCATTGGCGATCTGTGCGCTGGTTGAGGCCAAGCGCCGCAATGTGTCGCAGCCGCTCCAACTGGCGCTCAGCTTTGATGAAGAGATCGGCTGCACCGGGGCGCCCCCGATGATCAAGGCGATGCAGGACGTCCTGCCCAAGGGGCGCGCGGTGATCGTCGGCGAGCCTTCGATGATGGACACGGTGACAGCGCACAAGGGCGGGCACGGGTTCGATGTGCACGTCATGGGACACGAGGTGCACAGTTCGCTCTTGCCCCAAGGTGTTAGCGCCATTCACGAGGCAGCGCGCATCATCCAGTGGGTGAACGAGGTCAATGCCGAGATCCAGTCGGCCGAACCGGACCCGGTTGCTGCGATGTTCAACCCGCCCTTCACGACGCTTCACGTCGGTCAGATCAAAGGTGGCACCGCGCATAACATCACGGCCAAGGATTGCCGCTTTGGTCTCGAATGCCGGATCGTGCCGGGCCAGGACGAAAAGGCCTGGCGCCAGCGCATCCTCGACCGTCTGGCCGAAGTCGATGCGGGAATGAAAGAGGTGCATCCGCAAGCCGGGATCCGGGCCAACCCGTTCTTCGGCGTGCCGGGTCTGAAACCCGAAACCGACGGCGCTGCCGAGGCGATGGTGCGCTCAATCACGGGCGATAATGCAACCCATGTTGTGAGCTACGGGACCGAGGCGGGCCAGTTCCAGGCGGCGGGCTACTCGGCTGTGATCTGCGGACCGGGCGACATCGCGCAGGCACACCAGCCGGATGAGTTTATCGAGGTTGCGCAGTTTGAGGCCGGTGTGGGCTTTATGAAGCGTCTGGTCGACCGGTTGGACCGCGCTGCATGACAACAGACGCGACCGAGGTGATCGCGGGCTATTTCGAGGCTCTGACTGCAGGCGACACGGGACGTATCCTGAACCTCTTTGCAGCTGGGGCGCATGTATATTCTCCCTTTCTGGGCGTAATGCCTGCAACGGAGTTTTATGTAAAGCTCGATGCGGCCTCGGCGCAAAGCGTGCTGACGGTTCTGGATGTGTTGATGGGGCAGGACGGCCAGACCGCTGCCGCACGGTTCCAGTATGACTGGACCCTGCGATCGGGCGACAAAATCCTTTTTGAGGGGGTGGACCACTTTACCTTTGATGCCGCGCGGCGCATCGTTGACATGCGTATCTACTACGACACCCATCCCGTACGCGCGGATGTCGGCGACAAATACGGTTGACCGGCCGCGCGTCCCCGGCTCATCCGTGACCGTTCGCAAGGGAGATCCCGATGCCGATCAAGAACCGCTTTGCCGATTTGCACGCCGACATCACCGGCTGGCGCAGACACCTTCACCAGTATCCCGAGCTGCAATTTGACGTTCAAAACACGGCCAGATTCGTAGTGGATCGTCTGACATCCTTTGGGATCAGCGACATCACGACCGGGATCGGTCAGACTGGTGTGGTGGCCGTGATCAAGGGCAAGAGCGACACGCAAGGGCGGGTCATTGGTTTGCGCGCGGACATGGATGCCTTGCCGATCAACGAGGCCTCGGGGGTCGACTATGCCTCGACGGTACCGGGCAAGATGCATGCATGTGGCCATGACGGGCACACGGCAATCCTGCTCGGCGCGGCGCGCTATCTCGCCGAGACACGAAACTTTGACGGGACCGTTGTACTGATCTTTCAACCCGCCGAAGAAGGTGGAGGCGGCGGACGCGAAATGTGCCGTGACGGGCTGATGGACAGATGGGGCATTCAGGAGGTCTACGGGCTTCACAACATGCCCGGCCTCCCCGTTGGAGAATTTGCGATCCGGCCCGGCGCGCTCTTGGCCGCCGCCGATCAGTTCGACATTACGATCACAGGCAAGGGCGGCCACGCGGCGATGCCGCATGAAGCGGTCGACACTAATCTGATCGCGGCGCATGTGCTGATCGCGCTGCAATCGGTCGTGTCACGCAACGTCGACCCGTTGAAAAATGCGGTTGTGTCGGTCTGCACGATCCGGTCGGAGACGGATTCTCACAACGTCATTCCGCATAGCGTGCTGCTTCGTGGCACTGTGCGCACGCTCGACCCTAAGGTGCGTGATCTGGCGGAAAAACGTGTGATCGAACTGACCCATGCAACCGCGAGCGCGTATGGTGGCGCGGCTGAAATTGCCTACGAGCGCGGCTATCCGATCACGGTAAATCATGACGAAAATACGGTCTTCGCGGCGGAAGCTGCCGAGGCGGTCTCGGGCAAGATCGACCGCAACACCGCACCGATTATGGCAGGCGAGGATTTTTCCTTCATGCTGGAAGAACGACCCGGCGCCTATATCTTTCTGGGCAATGGCGATACTGCGCTTTGCCACCACCCGGCCTATGTGTTCGACGATGAAGCAATCCCGCTCGGGTGCAGTTGGTTTGCCGAGATCGTGGAACGCCGCATGCCCGTCGCCGCAGGAGACAACTGATGCCGATCAAGAACCGCTTTGCCGATATGCATCCCGAGATTACCGCATGGCGGCGCGACATTCATGCCCATCCCGAGTTGATGTTTGATACACACCGCACAAGCGCCTTTGTGGCGGACAAACTGCGCGCGTTTGGCTGCGATGAGGTGGTCGAAGGTATTGGGCGCACCGGTGTCGTTGGCGTGATCCGTGGACGACGGGCAGCCTCGGGTCGCGTGGTCGGATTGCGGGCTGATATGGATGCGCTGCCGATCCACGAAGAGACCGGGCTCGACCATGCCTCGACCGAGAACGGCAAGATGCATGCCTGTGGTCACGACGGCCACACGGCGATCCTGCTTGGCGCGGCGAAGTATCTGGCCGAGACACGGAGTTTCGACGGCACGGCTGTGGTGATCTTTCAACCGGCCGAGGAAGGCGGCGGCGGCGGAAAAGAGATGTGCGACGACGGTCTGATGGATCGCTGGGGCATTCAGGAAGTCTATGCGCTCCACAACGCGCCGGGGCTTCCGGCTGGCAGTTTCGCGACGCGGCCCGGGCCGCTCATGGCGGCCACGGATGAATTCGAGATCGTGCTCGAAGGTCGTGGCGGCCATGCAGCACGACCACAACAGACGGTCGATACCACAGTGATGGCCTGCCAGCTCATCACGGCGCTGCAGACGATCAAAAGCCGAAATGCCGATCCCGTGGAGCAACTTGTAGTATCCGTCACCTCGTTGGAAACATCGTCCAAGGCGTTCAACGTGATCGCCCAGAGGGTGACAATCCGCGGGACAGTGCGCACCCTGTCGCACGAGACGCGTATGATGGCGCGGCAACGCGTGATCGAGATTTCCGAAGGCATGGCGGCGACATTTGGTGGCTCGGCTCAGGTTGATTTTCCCGAAGGCTATCCGGTGTTGATCAACACGCCCGACGAGACCGCCTACGCCGCGGAAATCGCGGCCGAGGTGGCCGGGGACTGTGCGCTGTCCCCGGTCGTGATGGGCGGCGAGGATTTTTCCTACATGCTGCAGGAGCGTCCGGGCTGCTACATCCGGTTGGGCAATGGGGACAGCGCCGGACTTCACCATCCCGAATATGACTTCAACGATGACATCATCCCGGCCGGCTGCAGTTGGTTTGCGGAAATGGTCGAACGCCGCATGCCGGCGGCCTGATCCAGTGGCCATGCCCGCGGCCCGTTCACGGAAAAACACCTCAAGGAGAAACAGATGCCCGTCAAGAACCGTTTTGCCGAGTTGCAGGATGAAATTACCGCCTGGCGACGCGACATTCACGCCCATCCCGAGATCCTGTTCGACACGCACCGTACCAGCGCGCTGGTGGCAGACAAGCTGCGCGCATTCGGATGCGACGAGGTGGTCGAAGGGATCGGGCGAACCGGCGTTGTTGGCGTGATCAAGGGTAAGTCGGACAGCAGCGGGCGTGTGATCGGGTTGCGTGCGGATATGGACGCTCTGCCAATCCATGAGCAGACGGGGCTCGACTACGCCTCGAAGACCGATGGTGCGATGCATGCGTGTGGGCATGACGGACACACGGCGATGTTGCTGGGGGCTGCGAAGTATCTGTCCGAGACGCGGAATTTTGACGGCACGACGATAGTGATCTTCCAGCCCGCCGAAGAAGGCGGTGGTGGCGGCAAGGAAATGTGTGACGACGGGATGATGGACCGCTGGGGGATCCAGGAGGTCTATGGCATGCATAACTGGCCGGGCAAGCCTGTGGGCAGTTTCGCGATCCGGCCCGGTGCGTTCTTTGCGGCGACGGATGTGTTCGACATCGAATTCGAGGGTCGCGGTGGGCACGCGGCCAAACCACAGGAGACCATCGACACAACCGTCATGGCGAGCCAGGCGGTGCTGGCGCTGCAGACGATCGCCAGCCGCAATGCCGATCCGGTGGATCAGGTTGTGGTGTCGGTGACCTCGTTCGAAACGTCATCGAATGCGTTCAACGTCATCCCGCAGCACGTGAAGCTGAAAGGCACGGTGCGGACCATGTCGGCCGAGATGCGCGATCTGGCAGAGCAGCGGATGACCGAGATTTGCGTGGGGATCGCCGCAACTTATGGCGGCAAGGCGCAGGTCGATTACTTCCGTAACTATCCGGTAATGGTGAATTCCGATGCCCAGACCGAGTTTGCAGCGGACGTGGCGCGGAGCGTGTCAGGTCAATGCGAGGACGCGCCGTTGGTGATGGGCGGTGAAGACTTCGCTTTCATGCTCGAAGAGCGCCCGGGAGCCTATATCCTGGTCGGCAATGGCGATACGGCGATGGTGCATCACCCGGAATACAATTTTAACGATGAGGCCATCCCGGCCGGGTGCAGCTGGTGGGCGGAGATTGTCGAGCAGCGCATGCCTGCGGCGTAAGGGGGGACGGCGGGACGACGCTCCTGCGCAAGGCGCAGATCGCCCCGCCCACCGTCCCGTCAGCCTTTCATCGGGTCAGAAGATCGCGGTAGATGCCGTTTATGGCGCGGGCTTCGTCCTGAAGACGGAAATGTGTTTCGACATGCTGCCTCGCTGCCCGGGACATCGCGCCGAGGCGGTCGGGGTCGGACAGGATTGAGATCATGTCTGCGGTCATGCGGTCGACTTCTTCTATCCCGATCAGGGTGCCAGTTTCATCCGGCACCACCAGTTCTTCGAAGGCACCAACCCGCGTGGCGACAACCGGTGCGCCGCTGGCCATCGCTTCGAGAGGCGTGAGGCCGAAGCCTTCCCAACGTTGCGGGGCCACATAAAGATCGACTGCCTGGAAATGTGCGGGGACGTCGGCGATAGGCACCTCATCGCGAAAGAGGATCCGGTCGGATAGGCCTGCATCACCGACCTGCGCCTTCAGCCCGGCGAGGAATTCACTGTGTTCACCTGTGGCCCGGCCCATGACCAGCCCACGTGCCTGGGCGATAGCCTTGCATGTTGCGATCATCGCTTGGACAAACAGGTCGTTGCCCTTTTGCGGCCGAATCCGACCAAAGCAGCCGACAAGCAGCCCGTCATTCGGCAGGTCCAACCGCCGGCGCAGGGCGGCGCGGTCATCCACCGGATGGAACAGATCGCAGTCCACACCGTGCCGGATCACGGTGGCCT